>JAISYU010000083.1 GCA_031269685.1 Dysgonamonadaceae bacterium
TTGAGTACTTTTCCGTATTCGGCATCCTCTTCGAGGGACAATATGTGTTCGTTTGCATCATAAGACGCGGCAAAGATACGTACTTTTTTTAAACAAACAATACCTTTTGCGAAAAAAAACGCTGTTTTAACGCCAAATGCTATAAAATAAGCCGAAATTGTAGGTATTTTGATTAACCTTAAACCTGTAAAACATACTCTCCCTTGACATAACTTTACTCTTTTTATTGTTTTAAACTTTTTTTATTAGACAATGTCTATAAAAACAGCGAACAAAAAACATAATGGAGAAGAAAAAATTTCATATTGAAGACATCCTAAAATGTGACCCTTTCAAAATTCCCAAGGGATACTTTGAAACATTCACATCGGAACTAATGTCCAGACTGCCCGAACGCAAAGTGCAACCGGCAAAGACAGTAACCCTTTGGGAAAAATTACAACCGTGGATTTACATGGCAGCAATGTTCGTCGGAATCTCTCTGACAATAAGACTGTTCACAAACCCTCCGAGTAAAAACGACAGTATATACGGATATATCATAAAAAGTATAAACATTGCTACCGATGCCGATATAGAAGACTATTACAACTGCTACGAAGACGGGCTGGCAAAAATATGCTTTGACGACACCATGTCAGGACTGGGTAATTAATCAACGCTTTAAAAATAAATACAAATGAAACTAATCATTAATCTCATACTTATCTGCACAATGCTGCCCATAGCCGGTTACGCACAGCAAGATAAACCGGAACGGGAAAACCGACGCAACGAATTCGAGAAATTCCAGAAACGGCGTATAGAATACATCACTAACGCCATGAAACTCGACGAAAAACAGGCAAAGATATTCTGGCCCCTCTGCGTTGAATTTTGGGATAAGAAATTTGAAATAGATCGCGCTTTCCGGCGGAAACTTCGCGAATTTATGAAAAGCGAACGAGAAGGCAGAACTCATACCGATGACGATTACCGGCAAATAGTAGAAACCTTTGCCGAAAAACAATTCAAAGAAGCAGAACTCGACAAGGAATATATGCAAAAATTCCTCGAAATACTTCCCGCCGAAAAAGTATTCCTCTTTCAAGGCGCAGAACAGGACTTTATGCGGGAAATACTGAACGAGAAACGGAAGCCGGAAAAGAAAGATGACAAATGACGAAACACGCCGATTCATAGCCGAACATGACGGTGAGGACATCCGACAATTAGCATTACACGCCGGGAACTTCGCAAACAAAAACATAAATATACCGTTCGCACTAAATCAGATAGCAGGCAGGAAAACAGCAGCAACCAAAGCGCCATCACTTCTCCAATACACCGAATTAATCTACCCATCCCGCCTCGCCGTTGAACAATGTTCCTCCGAAACAACAGCCCAATACAAAGCATCACTACTCTCAGGCAAAACCTTCGCCGACCTCACAGGAGGTTTCGGTATTGACTTCATCTTCATTTCCCAAAAATTCCGACACGCAACCTATGTGGAACAACAAAAAGAACTGTGCCGGATAGTATCGCACAATTTCAAAATAATAGGACTTGGAAACATTCACATTGAAAACACCGACAGCCTCACATACCTTAAAAGCCTCATCCAACCGCTTGACGCCATCTTCATTGACCCCGCTCGCCGTACAACATCAGGAAGACGAACATCTACCATATCCGAATCAGAGCCTAACCTGATAGAGATACAAAAGATACTACTTGAAAAAGCGCCGGTAGTACTTGTCAAACTCTCGCCCATGCTCGACATTCACCAGACACTCAAAGACATTAACCACGTCGCCGAGATACATATCACCGGTGCGGAAAGTGAATGTAAAGAACTCCTACTGCTGCTCAAACAAGGCTTCACCGGTGAACCGGTCATATATCCGGTCATAACCGATACCATGCCGTTGCCCTGCAAACACGCTTTCACTCGCTCTTCCGAAAAGAACCTCTCAATCAACCACACATCAACACTACTGAAATACCTCTACGAACCGCACGCCGTATTCCTGAAAGCCGGCTGCTATAAAAGCATCGCCCAATGGTTCGACATTCAAAAGATACACCCCGACAGCCACCTCTACACATCCGACAGGCTTGTGGAGAATTTTCCCGGACGTACGTTTGCAATAGAAGATACTTCCTCGTGGAACAAAAAGGAACTGAAAGCCTTCCTCCGTAACATCTCCCGCGCAAATCTTACCGTCCGCAACTTTCCCGACACTACGGATAATATCCTGAAACGCCTAAAGATAAGACAGGGAGGAAACACTAACATTTTTGCCACTACATTAGCCGACGGCAAACACGTACTGCTGAAAGTGCGCGAAGCGGAAAAGCAGGTGGGCGGTTAAATATATTTTTGCTACCTTTGCAACTAATTTAACACAAACAACTATCCGTTTTATGAAAAAGACATCACAAACACTGTTAACATTGTTATTGATCACTGCGCTGGGGTTCTCCGCAAGAGCGGCAACCAGGCTTCCCGCTATCTTCGGTGACAATATGGTATTGCAGCAGCAGTCACAAGTTGCGATATGGGGCTGGTCTGAAAAGAATTCGAGAGTTACGGTCGGATGTTCCTGGAATAGCAGGAAATATTCCACAAAGAGCGATGCCGGAGGCTACTGGAAATTGAACATACATACGCCCGCAGCAAGTTACACACCACAGAGGCTCACCATAAGCGACGGGGAAAAGCCAGTCACACTGGAAAACGTATTGATTGGTGAAGTCTGGATTTGTTCAGGGCAATCGAACATGGAAATGCCGATGAAAGGATACTACAATCAACCGATTGAAGGCGGTCCCGAAGCGATCGCCCACTCGTACAATCGCGGGATTCGCTGTTTCACCGTGCAGAAGGTCTCTAAAGCGCAACCACAGGACGACTGCTCCGGCATGTGGGAAATAGCAAACGCCCAAACTGTCCCCAACTTCACAGCCACGGGATATTTCTTCGGACGGATGCTCAACCAAGCATTAGACATCCCTGTTGGCTTGATTCATGCAAGTTGGGGCGGTTCGCACATCGAAGCCTGGATGACACCGGAATCGCTAAAAGACATACCCGAAAAACCGATCCCTGCTTCCGACGCCGAGATTAAGATGCCGCACGGCTCACCGACAGTGCTATACAACGGAATGCTCAGCCCGATCGCAGGTTATGGTATACGGGGTGCGATATGGTATCAGGGGGAATCTAACCGCAACGAACCCGAACTGTATATCAAGATGTTTGACAACATGGTACGCGGATGGCGGGAAATCTGGGGCGCCGGCGACTTTCCGGTGTACTATTGCCAAATCGCGCCATATAACGAAAGGGGAGGTCGTAACTCAGGTTACATCCGCGAAGCGCAAGCCAAAGGAATGTTGACGCCCAACACGGGAATGGCGGTTCTGATGGACGCCGAAAGCCCCGACTGTGTCCATCCTCCGAAGAAAAAAGACGCCGGTGAACGCTTGGCGTTGTGGGCATTAGCCAAGACTTACGGACTGGAAAAGATACACTACCGCAGCCCCGAAGTCAAATCGGTCGAGATTGACGGACGGGTAGTGATAATAACTCTCGACATGTTCGGTTCCACGACAGGCTTAACCACGAATGGCAAAGAGATACGCAACTTCAAAGTTGCGGGTGCCGACAAATATTTCCATGAAGCCAAGGCTGCCTTGTCGGGAAGCAAAATCTATGTATTTTCCCCGCGTGTACCTCAGCCTGTTGCTGTAAGATACTGTTTTGACAATACTTCGGCTACAGAAATATTCACCGTCGAAGGCAATCTACCGCTATCTTCGTTCCGTTCGGACGACTGGTAAGATAGTGCATTGCGTCCGGCAACATTTCAGCGTAGCAATTTTCGGCTTTCCACTTCTGTCATCGGTTTTTTCTGTTAAGGTAATTTCTGAATATTTTCCAGTTATAAACTAAATGGAAAATGACAAATATCATAAATACCGTACCACAAACAACATGAACGGCAGTCCATACGTGAAGTCCGAACGATTGTGGATTGTTTTCCTCCACCTGTATTATGATTGCGGACATGATTAGCAGTATGAAAAGAATAAATAAACCTATTGAAACGATTGCTCTTTTGTTGGATATTTTCCGGTTAGTTCCCATAATTTTTTGTTATTAAATTATTTATTTATAAATGATTAGATAGTATTTACGTAAATTTCGCCACAAGTTGTAGTGATGCCGCCACACTTTGTAGTGATGCCGCCACATTTTGTAGTGATGCCGCCACACTTTGTAGTGATGCCGCCACAAGTTGTAGTGATGCCGCCACAAGTTGCGTGGATTAATCCCCAAAAGGTATTTTATCCATCTTGTTATCAAAATTTGTTTTAGCCCTTCACTCCCAACTCCAGCGTAAGTTTCTCGCCAGCGGGGATTGTGATTCGGTTATTAAGTGTTACCGTCACCGTCTGTCCTGCCTTTGTTGTCTTTGCTGGTATTGTTCTGCCGTTGAGTTTGACGGTTGCCTGTCCGGCAGTCTTGCCCTTCGGGGTATCTACCGAGATTACGCTTAATTGCAAGCGTCCGTATTTGGGCTCGATAGCACATTCCATGGCGCTATTCGACTGCTTCTGACGGTACGTACCCCATCCTTCGGCAGCGGTAAATGGCGCTTTGAAGTCTGCGGCGTTCCATTTGGGTGCAAAGCGGATAAAACCTTTCGGACCGTGATACTCAAAACCGCAAGCGGTGATGAACGCGCCGTAACTTGCCATTGCGCGGGCATAGTGGTCGCTGCACTCTATCTCGTTGTAGGGGTTACGCTTAGAAGCGTGGTAGCGATCGTGTATGGAGCGCACGAGCGTCATACCCTCGTCGGTCATGCCTTCGGCTATCATGTGCGCCGCGACTTCATACTCGTATCCCGTCATGCACTCATGGAAATAACCCGCCTGCCAGGAAACGTCTTCACCGTAAGGCTTAAGTTCGTTCGCAGGGTTAGTGTTTATAATCATTCCGCCGTCGCCTGCAAGAGCATAAGGACGCCATCCGGCATGTTTCGCGATGTATGGACCGACGTCAGGCGTGTAGTTGTATTTCCAGAGCGAACGGAGCGCCGACTTTACTTTCCGGTTATCCTGTATCTCCCCCAATCCGACCTGGTACGCCCATGACTGACCCATCACCTGGTCAATGTGGCAGGTGTTGTACGAGCCTAACTTCTTCTTGCCCATCTCCTTGTCGGGACGATGGATATAATACTCGCCATTGAACAGGTGTTTGTCCATGTTCGCGCTGCCTTTCCTGACAAAATCCGCACATTGGCGGGCAAATGCCTTGTCGCCGGTTTCTTCCGCCATGCGTTGCCCGGCTTTAACCGCCGCGATACACAAGCCGACTATCCATGCTATCTCACCGCTCCACACGGCATCGAGAGTGTTTTCCAGCGGTGTATCTTCCATTCCGTCGCCGTTTTTGTCAAGGCTAATGATAAACTGTACTGCTTTCTTTATCTTGTCCCAATTACGTTGTAGAAAGGCATCATCGGCGCTCATCTGGTGTTCTCGGTAGCAGCGCAAAACCGAGCCAGCCTGCCCGTCGATAGCAGGGCGGGTCTCACATTCGGCACGGAAGATTATAGAGCCATCCTCACGAAAGGCTATGCCGAGGTCGGTACGTTCGCGGCAATCGCGTTCCAGTGCGGGAAAGATGCGTCCCATTGCCTGGGCATACTGCCAGACGTGCGTACATGTGCCAGGACATGCCCCGATGCCTTCCCATGCCCAGAATCGTCCGCTGGAAAATCTGTGGCATGTGGTAGTCGCCAAAGTATCAATCGTTAACAGTGTACGCTCAAGGAACCAGTGTGGAAGGGTGGAATCTTTCCAGGTAGCAGCCCACAATAAAGTTTGCGAGGATAACCGCCCGAAATTCCGCCCTATGTACCGAGATACGTCCAATGCCGACGAAAACTTGTTCTGGTAGTATCTTCCACGGTCTTCTATGTTGTCATATATTTTAAGGTTCGGGAAATACCAACTGATTAAAAATTCGCGGGAGACGGATGCTTCCGCAGGTAATTCCAGGTCCGACCGGACTGCCCCGATTAATTTACTGTCCACTGCCTTATTTGATTCGTACACCGGTTCGACGTCGAACAATCCTGCGATGTCCCCGACGTTTACGGAGGCGTATCCCTTAGCGTTGCCGTCTAATGCTGCGATGCACATCGTACCGACATCAGGGCGTTTCCGTACCTCCTCGGCTTTCTCCAGTGCCTCCAGGCTTTCGTCGATAGCGACTAATCCCGCCTCCCTGACCACTTTGTTGTTACGGCGTATCACGGGGGCTGCAAATGCTGTCCTGACTTCGCTTGCCGATCTTATTCCGGTCTTATTCTCCAGCCATCCTGTGATGGCGATTTTTACGGTATTTTTCCCCGTATTGACGAAGGAAAAGGAAAGTATCGTCGCCGGCAATCCCGAATCGTCTTCTTCCAGCGGGATGAAGGGTGAATAAGCGGTCAGCGTGACTTCAACCGGCAAGTTTTTGTCGATATAACGGATTGTTCCGACGGGATAACCGGCTTCAAACAGCACTTCATCCCAGTCGAACGTTTCGAGGGATTTGACTACCGTCTTGCCACCGTATTCAAACCGCAAGGCAAAGCCCTGTTCCAGCGGGCGTATGTCTTGGGCGGGTTCAACGTAGCATCCTCCCTCGCGAACATAGAGGTATTGCCTGTTAAAGTTGTCCCTTTTGAATTTGACGAGTTTGTTTTCCACGCCTTCATTGTTGTCATTGAAAATATCCCACAACCATAATCGCCCATCGCCGCCAAGATATACTCCACCGGCGTTGATTCCGCCTATGGGCATTCCGATATAACGCAACTCATTGCGTGACTTTGAGTAAACGGTGGGAACTCCCCGCTCATATAGTGATTTCACCCAGGCAGGGTCTAACTTTTTGTCTAACGGTATGCCGTCGGTCTGCCGGCGTACATTTGCCGTGCTTGCAATCAAGGGGATATGTCCCATGACTAACCCGGATGCCAGCGCCATTCCGCCGGTCTTCAAAAACTTTCT
The DNA here is from genome assembly GCA_031269685.1 of Dysgonamonadaceae bacterium. Taxonomy (GTDB): domain Bacteria; phylum Bacteroidota; class Bacteroidia; order Bacteroidales; family Azobacteroidaceae; genus Azobacteroides. The sequence continues at coordinate 7,063 of JAISYU010000083.1, forward strand.
TCTTGATGTCTTTTCCATTATTAATTTTATTTTATCATTATATATATAATTCTTTATGCTTTGTACGGATGTCCGTACGTTTTATACGGATGTCCGTACGTTTTGTACGGATGTCCGTACGTTTTATACGGATGTCCGTACGTTTTGTACGGGTGTCCGTACGTTTTATACGGATGTCCGTACGTTTTATACGGATGTCCGTACGTTTTATACGGATGTCCGTACGTTTTATACGGATGTCCGTACGTTTTGTACGGGTGTCCGTACGTTTTATACGGATGTCCGTACGTTTTGTACGGGTGTCCGTACGTTTTGTAAGTGGTGTCCGTACGTTTTGTAAAAAACTCTGTGCAGATATGGATTATTTCATTCACTATCAGGCGGTATTGATTCTACATTAATGACAGCAGCGCTTCTATCCTCTTCATTTCATCACGATAGTACGCGGCAAGCAGGAAATCAAGATTCTTTGCCGCATCAAGCATAAGTTTCTTAGAATTGGCTAAAGAGACTTCCATCTCTTCCTTAGTCATGTTTTGAAGTACCGGATCGGAAGCAATTTCGATTTTCTTTATCTCCTTTTCTTTGTAAGGCAGTTCGGTATCATTGACGTTCAATGGGGAATTGGCTTGAATGTTCCTTATAATCTGTTGCGGCGTGATACCGTGGTCTATATTGTATTTAATTTGTTTTTCGCGACGGTACTGTGTATCTTCTATCGTACGCTTTATACTTTCAGTGATATTATCCGCGTAGAAAATCACTTTCCCGTTAATATTCCTGGCAGCACGTCCCGCTGTCTGGGTTAAGGAACGGTACGACCGGAGAAACCCTTCCTTGTCGGCGTCGATAATGGCAACCAATGATACTTCCGGTAAATCAAGCCCTTCACGCAGCAGATTCACGCCTACAAGCACATCAAAAACACCCTTGTGCAGTTTCTCCATAATCTCAATCCTTTCAAGAATCCCCACGTCGGAATGAATATAGGCGGTCTGTATGTTTATTTGGCTGAAATATGAATTTAACTCCTCCGCCATTCTCTTCGTGAGAGTCGTTACCAGCGTACGCTCTTTCCGTTCGGTACGGACTCGTATCTCCTCAATAAGATTGTCTATCTGATTAAGTACCGGACGCACCTCTATCTCAGGATCTATCACTCCCGTCGGTCGTACAAGCTGCTCCGTTACAGCCCCCTTGCACATTCCAAGTTCAAAGTCGGAAGGCGTCGCACTGACGCAAATCTTTTGCGGCGTAATCGAATCAAACTCCTCGAAATTCAACGGTCTATTGTCAACTGCCGAAGGTAACCTGAAACCATACTCAACCAAGTTCAATTTCCTTGCATTATCACCCGCATACATGCCCTTCAATTGCGGTATAGTTACATGGCTCTCATCCAAAACCGTAAGGAAATCATCCGGAAAATAATCCAAAAGCGTATAAGGTCTGGAACCCTGCTCGCGACCGTCAAAGTAACGTGAATAATTCTCAATGCCAGAACAGTAACCTAACTCCGAAATCATTTCAATGTCCGAGGAAACCTTTTCGTACAGTCTCTTTGCCTCCTCAAACTTCAGGTTATTATTAAAAAACCTGATCCTGTCATACATTTCTATCTTGATCTTCATTATAATGGAATCAATCCTTTCGGGAGTTGTAACAAAGACCTTTGCGGGATAAATGTTGAAAGAATCAAAGTCAACGAGTTTTTTACCGCTTAGAGGGTTAAAACTGTAAATCTCCTCTATCTCGTCACCCCAGAATACAATACGCAAAGCAATATCATTGTAAGCAAGGAAAATATCGACGGTATCACCCTGTACACGGAATCTCCCGCGCTTAAAATCAAACTGATCACGTACGTAGAGACTGTTAACAAGCCTACGCAGGAAAATATTACGCACAACAGTCTGATTACGCTTCACGGTTATCACGTTTTCATTAAAATACTCCGGGTTGCTAACGCCATAGATACAGGAAACGGAAGAAACTATAATCACATCACGACGCTTGGACAGTAAGGCGGAGAGAGCGCTCAGCCTCAGTTTGTCAATTTCCTGGTTAATCGAAAGATCTTTCTCGATATATGTATTAGTCGAAGGTATATACGCCTCCGGCTGGTAGTAATCATAGTATGAAACGAAATATTCAACCGCATTATTTGGGAAAAACCCCCTAAACTCCGAATAAAGTTGAGCGGCAAGTATTTTATTAGGGCTGAGGACAATTGTAGGCTTCTGAAGTTTTTCGATTACATTGGCGATAGTGAAAGTCTTGCCTGAACCTGTTACGCCAAGTAATGTCTGGTAAGGAAGTCCTCTTTCGACGCCTTCAACAAGATCTACGATTGCTTCCGGCTGATCACCGGTTGGCTTGTAATTTGACTTTAGTTCAAATTCCATAAATGTAAGATAGTTTAAAGACGCAAAGATACATATTTTATCAGCGTTTTCACAACGTATTAAAGAATTTAATTGAAATTTATTGAATTTACGTAAAAACAAAGACC
>JAISYU010000046.1 GCA_031269685.1 Dysgonamonadaceae bacterium
AGTCTTCGGGAAGAAATAAGAATATTTTGAAAAAGTCTCGGAAATACTCCCTCCCTTAGTAAATACTTTAGGAAATATTCCTGAACTTTCTTGCGTATGAAATATTTTTTTATTATCTCACGCCCGCGTAATATAATAAGGTATAAATAGGTGCGGTGTGTGTGTGTGTGTGTGTGTGTGTGTGTGTGTGTGTGTGTGTTAACAAAATATTTGACACCACCAAATTATTGGCGGTATTCCCTGAAAAAACTTTGCCGATAGCAATACTTGACATTAGTTATAAATTTACGGCTGCAAAGGTAATACATTATTTTTAAACGACAATACATTTCATACATTTTTTCTGAAAAAATATTAGTTTTATTAGCAATCAGGAGAATCAGCGGGTATAATATCAATAAATTTTTATTACCTTTGCAGCCGATATTTTAAAGCCAAACCTAATAATTAACATAAAGCAATGGCAACGAAAAAGATTCTACTGAGTGAAAAAGATATACCTTTAGCATGGTATAACATTGTAGCAGACATGGAAAATAAACCACTACCCCCTCTCCATCCGGCTACCAAAAAACCGCTTAACCCAAGCGACCTCGAACAAATCTTCCCGAAGGCAATCATCGAACAGGAAATGTCCGCCGAACGATGGATAGAGATACCGGACGAAGTGCGAGAACTGTACAAAATATGGCGACCAACACCTCTCGTCAGGGCTTCAGGACTCGAAAAAGCCCTCGATACACCCGCACATATATACTTCAAAAATGAAGGTATAAGCCCCGTCGGATCGCACAAACTGAACTCCGCAATCCCTCAAGTGTTCTACAATAAACAACAGGGTATAACTCACTTGACTACAGAAACCGGCGCAGGACAATGGGGAACGGCTCTCGCTTTCGCCTGTAACCTGTTCGGAATAACCCTCGAAGTGTTCATGGTGAAAGTAAGTTATAACCAAAAGCCTTACCGAAGAGTCATGATGCAGACCTGGAACGCAGACGTTATCGCATCGCCAAGCAATACTACCGATGCCGGGAAGTCTATCCTCAACAGAGATCCCAATAACTCAGGCAGTCTCGGTATCGCTATATCGGAGGCTATCGAAAAGGCAGTCAAGACGCCAAATACCAAATACTCACTCGGATCGGTGCTCAATCACGTCGCACTGCACCAAACCGTAATCGGACTCGAAGCGGAAAAACAACTCGAAATTGCAGGCGAATTCCCTGACATAGTAATCGGTTGCTTCGGTGGAGGATCTAACTTTTCAGGAATAGGATTCCCTTTCCTAAGACATAACCTTGTAAATGGAAAGAAAATACGGATAATAGCCGCTGAACCGGAAAGTTGCCCAAAACTGACACGCGGCAAGTTTGAATATGATTTCGGAGACACCGTCGGAATGACCCCGCTGCTGCCGATGTACACGCTCGGTCATGACTTCCAACCTGCCGATATTCATGCCGGAGGATTAAGGTATCACGGAGCGGGAACAATCGTTAGCCAACTCCGCAAAGATAACCTTATCGAAGTGGAAGATATTCCGCAATTAGAAACATTTGAAGCCGGACGACTTTTTGCACGAACCGAAGGGACTATCCCCGCGCCGGAATCAGCGCACGCTATCGCATCTGCTATCCGCGAGGCGAAGAAAGCCAAGGAAGAAGGAATCGCAAAGACTATTCTCTTCAACCTCTCAGGTCACGGACTGATAGACATGAGCGCTTACGAACAGTTCCTTGGCGGTGAAATGAAGAATTATCAGTTGACCGACGACGAGATAAATAAGACCGTCAAGAGCCTTGAAAACTTAATTCCATAACATTTCTCCGAAACAACCGCTTACGGAGCAAATAAAAAGAATATGAAGACTAAAGCAGTAAGACTTTACGGCAAGAACGATCTCCGGTTGGAAGAGTTTGATCTGCCGGCAATAAAGGACAACGAAATACTTGCAAAGGTAATCTGTGACAGCATCTGTATGTCGTCCTACAAAGCGACCCATGAGGCTGATATTCACAAGCGTGTACCGCGAAACGTTGCCGAAAATCCTGTTATCATCGGACATGAGTTTGCAGGGGAAATAGTCGAAGTTGGTGCTAAGTGGAGTGGGGAATTTATCGCCGGCGAGAAGTTCTCAATCCAGCCCGCACTGAATGATCCCAACGGTCCGGTCGGAATACTGAGCGCTCCCGGATACTCTTACGGATACATCGGAGGAGATGCTACATATATAATCATTCCCGACGAGGTAATGAAGAACGGTTGTCTGCTACACTATACAGGGAAAGGATATTACCCAGCCTCGTTGTCGGAACCCCTCTCCTGCGTAATAGGCGCTATGCACGCAAACTATCATACTACGCCCGGTTCGTATATCCATAACATGGAAATACGCGACGGCGGAAACATGGCGATCCTGGCAGGCGTAGGTCCGATGGGGCTTGCGGCAATCAACTATGCCATCAACCGTACAGACCGTAAGCCGCGCCTGATAGTCGTTACTGATATAGACCGTCAGCGCCTTGATCGTGCCGCGTTACTGTACAGTGTCGAAGAAGCCGCGAAGAATGATATAAAACTCCTGTATGTCAATACAGGAGCGATGGAAAAGCCGGAGGATGAACTGCGTGCGCTGACCGGTGGCAAAGGCTACGATGATGTGTTCGTATTTGCTCCCGTTGCGCCGATTATCGAACAGGCAGACGGCATCCTCGCTTTCGACGGTTGTCTCAACTTCTTTGCCGGTCCGGCGAAGACGGATTTCAAAGCGCCGTTTAACTTCTACAATGTTCATTACGCCTCCTCCCATGTGGTCGGCACAAGCGGCGGCAACACCGACGATATGAAAGAAGCGCTCGCCATGATGGTAAGCGGACTTGATCCTGCCGGACTTGTAACGCATATCGGCGGTATAAATGCCGTGATAGATACAACGATGAACCTTCCTTCAATACCGGGCGGAAAGAAACTTATCTACACACATATAGATATGCCTCTTACCTCGATTGCCGAATTTGGTGAGAGGGGAAAAGCCGATCCGTTGTTTGCAGAACTCAACCGCCTGTGTGAAAGGAATAACGGACTTTGGAACATTGAGGCGGAGGAATACCTGCTGAAAAACTTTTGATACGGTGTTTGTGGCGGTATTAACAGTTAAATCATGAAGTTCGTAATACTTATCCCTGCAATCTTTATTTGCCTCGTTGCCTGCGACGGCGACAGGCAGAGGGCGACGCAGATGCTCCGCCGTGCATCCGCATACTATTACGATGCGCAGTTAGATCCGGCTCAGGCTGTTTTGGACAGTATAAAGTCGATGTATCCCAAAGACGGGACGGTGTTGAAGGATGCGCTGCAACTCTCGCGCAAGATTGATATAAGGAATAATGAACGCATAGTGTTTCTCTGCGACAGTCTGTTACCGCTTCGTGAGGCAGAGTTTGAGACGCTTAAGAAAGGCTTCGTGTACGAGAAAGACCCTGAATACGACGAGGAAGGGAAATACTTTGCAAAGACCCACAGTATAGAGAATCATACCGGTCGTTCGTACATTCGCAGTTGGGTGTCGGAGGCGGGTAAATTCTTCCTTGCGAGCGTTTATTACGGAAGCCGTCCTATCAACCATAAAGGTTTGAAGGTCAGCATTGCCGGCGGTGGATTTGCCGAGACGTCGCTGATTCCTGCCGACGGTGGATTAAATTATACTTTCCGCGACCTTGGGATGACTACCCAAGTTGTTACGTACGTTGACGGGAAAGACAATGGCGTTTCGATGTTCATCTACGACAATCGCGATAAGAGGATAAGCGCCGAATACATTGGCGGTGAGAAATACTCAATCACCGTTACCGCATCCGACAAAGCCGCTTTAGTCAAGACGATAGACTTCGCCTCTACTATTGCAGAGATTGTAAAGATAAGGAAAGAGAAGGAAAAGGCAACTGGAAGGATAGAATACCTTAAGACAAAGGTTTCCGATCTTTAATACTGCCATAATTCACTGATTCATGCGGGATCCTAGTTATGGTACGGTTGTGCCCTATACATATCAACTAACCATTAACCACTAATAATACGTCTTCTCAAACGTTTCTATAGTCCCTTTCCTGCTCAAAAGATAGTCAATGTCGTCGAATCCATTGAGAAAACATTCCTTTTTATAGGCGTTGATGGCAAAATGCTCGGATTTGCCGGTGAAATTGTCAGTAATGCGCTGCTCAGGAAGGTCTATTGTCAATGTGGCGCAGGGATTCGTTTCAACAGACGCGAATATTCCCGCCAAAAAGCCCGCGCTGACAACAACAGGCAAAACCCCGTTGTTCATCGCATTGTTGCGGAAAATATCCGCGAAAAAACTCGATACAACTACCCTAAATCCATAGCCGGAAATAGCCCACGCAGCATGCTCACGGCTGCTGCCACTACCGAAATTCTTGCCGGCAACAAGAATCGAACCGCCATAAAGCGGATTATTCAAAACAAATGACGAAACAGGCTGACCATGCTCGTCATAACGCCAATCCCGAAATAAATTGTCGCCAAACCCTTCCTTTGACGTCGCCTTCAAAAAGCGCGCAGGGATGATTTGATCGGTGTCAACGTTCTCTACCGGTAACGGTACAACTGTGCTGGTGAGTGTTATAAATCTGTCCATAAATTATATTTCCCTCGGATCGGTGATTACTCCTGTGATCGCTGCCGCTGCCGCAACTAACGGTCCGGCTAAGATAGTGCGCGCGCCAGGTCCCTGACGCCCCTCAAAATTACGGTTGGATGTAGATACGGCGTATTTCCCTGCAGGTATCTTGTCGTCGTTCATCGCCAGGCACGCCGAACAGCCGGGCTGACGTATCTCAAAGCCCGCCTCAATAAGCATCCTGTCCAAACCCTCTTCCCTGATTTGTTCCGAAACATGCCATGACCCGGGCACTAACCACGCGGTTATGTTATCCGCCTTCCGCCTTCCGGAAACCAATCCCGCAAACGCACGGAAATCCTCTATCCTGCCGTTCGTACATGATCCGAGAAAGATATAATCAACAGGCTTGCCGGTAAGTTTTTCCCCTGCACGAAAGCCCATGTAATCCAGCGCACGCTTAACAGTCTCGCCGGATGAATGACCGCAATGATTCGGTATCTTTCCGTTGACAGTCATTCCCATACCAGGATTCGTGCCGTATGTAATCATCGGCTCAATGTCCTCCGCTCGGAAAGCAATCTCTTTGTCAAAAACAGAGCCGGAATCACTGTACAATGTTTCCCAATATTTCATTTCTTTTTCCGAAAACAAAGGCTGCGCACCAACAGTTTTCGTAATATATTCAAACGTTGTCTCATCGGGAGCAATCATGCCACCACGCGCACCGCTCTCAATAGACAAATTGCACAAAGTAAGACGCCCCTCCATCGACAGATTTCGTACGGTTTCCCCTGCATATTCAATAAAATATCCCGTAGCGCCGCCGGTACCAATTTGAGATATGATATAAAGCGCAATGTCCTTCGCGCCTACACATTTGCCGAGCTTCCCGTCGATGGTGATTCGCATGGTTTTAGGACGTGACTGGAATACACACTGCGTCGCAAGTACCATCTCTACCTCCGACGTGCCGATGCCGAACGCCAAAGCGCCCATCGCACCGTGAGTAGATGTGTGCGAATCGCCGCAAACGATAGTCATGCCGGGTAATGTCAAGCCATTCTCAGGTCCGACAACGTGGATGATGCCGTTCTTCGGATGCCCTACCGGGTAGCAGGTTAGCCCAAAATCCCCGGCGTTCCTGCCAAGAGTCTCTACCTGGTTCCGCGAAACAGTATCCCGTATCGGCTGCTCCTGGTTAACGGTCGGTATGTTATGGTCGGGAATACAAGTTATTTGCTTCGGACGAAACACCTTTAAACCGCGCTGCCTGAGACCGGCAAACGCCTGCGGACTCGTAACCTCATGACAGTACATGCGGTCAATGTAAAGCTGAGTCGGACCGTCTTCCAGCGTCGTAACAGTATGGCGATCCCAGATCTTGTCGAACAACGTGCGGGCTGAACCATTATCATCCCTGAAATTATTGCCGTTTCTCATTTTAAAAACTTATTTATTGCGTCAATATATGCCTCTACCGACGCCGCAATGATGTCCGTGTTAGCAGAAAAACCGTAATAGTTCACGCCGTCATGCTCTACCTGCATGTGTACTTTACCCATGTCGTCGCTGCCTTTGTTTATCGCCTGTATAAGAAACTCACGGATAGTCATCCTGCGATGTATTATTTGTTTCAAAGCCTTTATCGCCGCATCAACCGGACCATTGCCCGATGCTGCCGCCTCGAATTTTTCCCCAGCTATGCTTAAGCCGATGCTTGCGACCGGACGTATGCCTACACCCGATGTTACCTGCAAATATTCCAGCCTTATACGCTGCGATTCCGCCCTGTCTTTTCCCGCAAGCATCAATACATCATCGTCATTAATATCCTTCTTCCTGTCGGCAAGCATGAGAAACTCCTCATATAACTTGTCTAACTTCTCCTGTGTAAGTTCTATACCAAGAACAGTGAGACGGTGCTTCAATGCCGCCCTTCCGCTACGCGCAGTCAAAGCGATAGTGTTGTCGTCAATACCTACGTCATTAGGATCTATAATCTCATAACTCTCACGATTCTTCAAAACTCCGTCCTGATGAATTCCCGACGAATGTGCAAAAGCATTGCGCCCAACTATAGCCTTGTTAGGCTGAACAGGCATGTTCATCAACGAAGATACCATTCGGCTTACCGGATAGATATTACGGGTGTTGATATTAGTATCAATACCTATCTCCTTATGACTCCTGAGAATCATAACTACCTCTTCCAAAGATGTGTTCCCTGCCCGTTCTCCGATACCGTTGACAGTTACCTCTACCTGTCTCGCTCCGTTCAAAACTCCCGAAACAGTATTAGCAGTCGCCATACCCAAGTCGTTATGACAATGCGTCGAAAGGATTGCCTTATCAATATTCTTTACGTTTTCTTTCAAGAACCGTATCTTATCACCGTACTCGTGCGGAAGACAATAGCCTGTCGTATCGGGAATATTTACAACCGTCGCACCTGCCTTAATTACCGCCTCTACAACTTTTGCCAGGTAAATATTATCTGCGCGACCTGCATCTTCACAGTAAAATTCTACATCTTCAACATATTTCTTAGCATACTTAACACAAGCAATTGCACGTTCCAGTATTTCTTCCTGAGTGGAGTTAAATTTGTATTGGATATGATACGGAGAAGTGCCGATGCCGGTATGTATCCGTTTATGTTTGGCGTATTTCAAAGAGTCAGCGGCAACATCTATATCTTTTTCTACAGCCCTCGTAAGAGCACAAATAGTGGGCCACGTAACCGCTTTGGATATTTCTACCACCGAATTGAAATCACCCGGACTTGACACCGGAAAACCAGCCTCTATCACATCAACACCCAAATTTTCAAGTGCCTGCGCTACCTGAATCTTCTCAATCGTGTTTAACTGACAACCCGGCACCTGTTCACCGTCGCGAAGGGTTGTATCGAAAATAAATATTCGGCTCATTAGTTTATCTTTATGAATTTGTTATTGCTTTTTCGATTCCCTGATAAATTTTACTTATCAAAGGACAAACATTTCCGAAGGCATGGTACGCTTAAGGACATTAAGATTAACATCCTTACCGATCCGTATGCCGTATCGCCCCATTTCCATTTCGACTGTCTTTGCGGCGAGGTCGGGATGATTGTTTTCATGGCTCAAGTGGCAGAGCCAGATGTTTTTCAGATGAAGGTCGAAATTTGCGGCAATGAAAGCAGCGGTTTCTAAATTGGACAGATGTCCGTGTCCGTTAGATATTCTGTCTTTCAAAAACTTAGGATACTTTCCTTTTGTCAGCATTTCCCTGTCATAGTTGGACTCGACGACCAAATGATTAGCCACACGAATATATCCTCCGACTTTGTCCGTAATGGTTCCAACATCGGTAGCCAAAACCCATTTATGGTTTTTATAATCTACCAAATAACCAACACAATCGCTTGCATCGTGAGGCACATCGAAGGCGGTTATCTTAAAATCTTTTATATATACTGCCACTTCTTTTTCGATAATCCTTTTTGATGTACCAAGTTGTTCGGCAAGGAATTTGCTCTTCTCTATCCCCTCATGCACAAGTTTAGTTGCATAAACCGGTATCCCATACTTATCACCGAGGCTACCGACGGCTAATATATGGTCGGCATGATCGTGCGTAATGAAGACAGCCATAATCTTTTCCAGCCCGATGCCTTTCTCCTTTAATATCTTTTTTATGGAACGCATATTTACTCCTGCGTCAAATAAGATACCAAACTCGTCGGTTCCAAGATAATAACAATTTCCGCTGCTGCCGCTTGCTAAAGACAGGAATTTTAACTCCATCAGAAAATAAATAAATTTATTTGATAATTTTTAAAAACGGCTGCAAAGGTACGGAAAAATAATTAATAATTAGTAATGGACAATGAATAATCAACAATATTTCATGAAAGAAATGTTGTTGATTCAAAAAAATAAGTACATATATGGTGCGGTAAAAATTTCACCTCTACTGCTAAAATTAAGAAAACAACAATATTTTTCAACAAAATACCGGCAATTTCGGCTTATTTTATAGCATTTGGCGTTAAAAACAGCATTTTTTTCGCAAAAGGTATTGTTTGTTTAAAAAAAGTACGTATCTTTGCCGCCGATTATGAAAACAAAAACTTTATATATCACAGAGAAAAGGATGCCGAATACGGAAAAGTACTCAACACCGTCAGGCATTGTCAGTTCTAAATCAGAGCATGATTTGGATATGTCAAATATTTTGTTAACACACACACACACACACACACACACACACACACACACTCGCACCTATTCATACCTTATATATTACGCGCACGCGAGATAATAAAAAAAATTTTAATACACAAGAAAGTTCAGAAATATTTCCTAAAAGAGGGAGTATTTCCGGTAATTTTTTACTTGCACCTATGCCAAAATCGGGAAAAACGGCGGCAAACATGTG
>JAISYU010000048.1 GCA_031269685.1 Dysgonamonadaceae bacterium
GAGGCATTAAACAAGCCTGCTATTTTAACCACGGCTCCATTTTTACAAAGAGTATTAGATGCTTATGCCGCGAATAGAGAATATTTGATTTTGAGCGCCATAAATATCATTGTGTATTCAGGACTTCTGATTAAAAGAAAAATTATATTTAATTCTCCCGAAACACGATTGCTGTTTATAACAATTATCATACCGTCGATAATGGCTGCAGCCGGACGTTTTGCCGGTTATTATACCTGGATGTGTTATATTCCTGCTGTTGTTTTTACGATATATGTTGTCGGTAAACACGGAAAACAAATCGGAATTTCAATGACTTACGGATTAATGACGGTCGTAATTCTTTTATCGGGATTGCCTAAAACATTGATAACTTGCGATAAAGAAGCATATAATAATATAACCGCATTTATTAAAAAACAAAATTTCAGTGATGATGACAAAATTGCGTCTCCTTTTACTTCTTATTATGTGATTCGCAATATCACTAAAAACTGTTATTTTACAGGAGTATATCCTTTAGCGCTTGTGCCCGATGATACCAAATATATTTTGACGACAGAGAATGATTCTGGCTGTGAAAATACGGATTTATACATTGAACAATGTAAAGCAAAAGGGAAAACAGTACATCCATTAGACAGTATAAATTCTCCTAAGATGGTATTATATCTTGTAGAATAAGAAGAAAAGCCGATTGATTGTCAAATACGGTGGAGAATTATTTTGATGTCAATTATTTTTATTAATTTCGCACCGTTATAAATCTAAAGAATGGCTTACAAAAATGAAATAGAGTCCTGCCTTTCGCAGATTGCCGAACTCGAAGAATCATTTTCGGAAATGAAAGACGTTGATGTTTTGCCTCTTTCTTTCTTCAGCGAGAATATGGCGCTGCTCAATTCGTTGAAGAAAAAGTTATTTGAATTAGAATCAATGCAACTGAAACGTATGAGCGAACACCTCAAAATCAGCGAGACAAGATTAAACGAAAATGAAACGAATGACAGTGTTAATCCGGTTCAAACGGTTGAACAGCAACAGGGAGTACTCGGTGATGTGATTGTACGCAAAATCTATGCGGACCTTAACCGCTCGCTTACATTGAACCAGCGGTTTATGTTCCGTCGAGACCTCTTTAATGACGACAGCGAAATGATGAACAGTGCATTAACCCGTATCAGTTCGTTCCAAACCCTGGCGGAGGCTATTGATTTCCTCGACAAATCGTTTCATGTACGATGGGATACGGAATCAGGCGCTGCTTTTCGCGAACTGCTCGAAAAACGTTTTGCTTAAATTATGGCTACACAGGGTAAACTGTATTTAATCCCGACTCCTGTCGGCAATCTGGAAGATATTACTCTCAGAGCAATAAGACTGCTAAAAGAAGTATCAATCGTCCTTGCCGAAGATACACGCACTACCGGGAATCTCCTGAAGCACTTCGATATAAGAAACAAAATGATTTCCCATCACAAGTTTAACGAACACCGGACGGTGGAAAGCATAGCGAAACGGATAAAAAACGGAGAAAATGTCGCATTAGTCACCGATGCAGGTACGCCTGCTATTTCCGATCCCGGGTTTCTGCTTGTCCGCGAATGTGCTACGCAAGGTATTGATATTGAATGTCTGCCCGGAGCAACAGCCTTTGTGCCTGCTCTTGTGGTTTCGGGTTTACCGTCAGACCGTTTTATATTTGAAGGGTTTTTGCCATTGAAAAAAGGACGGCAAACCCGGCTTTCGGAATTACAGGAGGAAACACGCACAATGATATTTTACGAATCGCCATTCAGGATAGTAAAAACATTGGCACAGTTGGCTGAAACATTCGGGAAGGAACGCCAGGCGTCGGTTTCGCGGGAAATATCAAAACTGTACGAAGAAACATTACGTGGTACACTGGCTGAACTTACAGCGCATTTCACGGAAAATGAACCGCGTGGGGAGTTTGTCCTTGTTGTAGCAGGAAAAGAATGCAAATAACATTATATTCATATTAAATTTTAGAACAATGAAAAAAGTATTATTTTTTAGCATGATCGCTATGACGCTGATTATTGTGTCGTGCGGGAAAAATTCGTCGGAATACAAGGCTTTGAAAGCGCAAAACGATTCACTGCTGCTTGCCGGCGCACATAACCAGGCTGAACTCGACGAAATTGTCGCCCTTTTTAATGAAGTCGAAGAAAACTTTGCCAGCATTAAAGAAGCGGAGAATTATCTGAACGTACAATCCAATTCACCGGGAGAACTGACTCCATCCATCAAGGAACGCGTGCGTTCGGACATGCAACTTGTTACAGACATCTTGATAAAAAACAAGGAAAAAATCGAAGAACTGGAATCAAAATTGAAAAACTCTTCGATTAAATCAAGCCGATTGCAAGAAACCATCGAAGGATTGCGTACGGAACTCGAAACTAAGACAAAGAGTCTGTTAGCCCTCAATGCCGAACTTGAACTTAAAGACAAGCAGATCGTTAATTTAACGGCAAACGTTTCCGCACTCTCTAAAGATGTCGAAAACCTGACGGCAAAGACAGGGGAACAACAGCAAACAATCAACGCTCAACAGCAGGAACTCAGTACGGTTTATTACTGTTACGGCACGTCGAAGGAATTGAAAGAACAAAAGATTATTAAAAACGGTGAGATGACTTCGACATTTAACAAAGATTACTTCATCAAAGTAAAAGACTGCAACACGTTAAAGACTATTCCCCTGTTTGCTAAAAAGGCGGAACTTATCTCTAAACATCCCGCAGGATCGTATGAACTCAGGAAAGACTCAAACAAAAAGATTGAGATTCATATCTTGAATCCTAAAGATTTCTGGAGTTTGACGAAATACCTTGTGATTGTGGTAAACATGTAAAACGTATTAAAAAAATCACAACAGGTACGCTATTCCGAACATCATATACATATTGTACATATTGAACGGAACAAACTTGAGGTCGCGTTTAAGGACAGACGTCAGTCCGCGGCTGAATATTCCCGAAACTTTAAACCGGCTATTGATACGGTATTCCCCGCCAATAGAGAGTCCGAAATCGAAGTTACGCATATCATTGCCGAAATCAAAAGTCGCATCTTCCCTGTTAACGATAGAGATTTCCAGTCCGGTAGGGTCGGGAGTCCGCAGATAACCATCCCAGACGCTTCCTGAGAACGACGTACTATGAGCATAGGAGGCATACATCCCGCTAAGCAATCGCCACTGTTTACCAAGCCGGTAGCGCAAGAAAAACGGTATGGTGATATATGCCATCTTCACATCGGTCTTATTTTTGCCTGAAAAATAGCCGATTAAATAATTACCGTCTGCTTCAAGTCGTACTTCGGTATACAGATGTTTCACTTCATTGATTACGCCCATTCCCTTATTATCCATTGTAATACCGGAACCGGCAGCCCATCTGTCATTCATATTGTAAACGATATTGTAGCCGAGTTGAAACGAAGAATAAGGATACCACGCTGTAACTTTACGCACTTCGGGAGGAATATTTCCCGGACTTGTAGCCCCGATATTCATTCCGGCAACGATAAGATGTTCAAGTCTCTCTTTATTCTTAGCCGAAACTGTAAACTGTCCGGCAAACAATACGGTAACAATAATATATATAACAAATTTCATACGGTAAACAAATTAAAAATCAACACAAACAACTTCCACCTCATCGACTGTCAGCGTACTGCCCACAGCTCCGCGGTAGAAATCCCCTTCACGGCTTGAGGCAAGTACAACAGTCAGTTTATAATCAAAGAGATCATAATTAATCTCTTCTTTATATACGAATGGGATCTCGAAATGGGTATATTCCGGCGTGTCGGTACAGTGTTCTATTTTAGCGATAGCAACTATTTTATCAGACGTCAAGATATTTGTCCCGTCCAGAAACTCATCCTTCTCTGTACCGGCAACCCCTTTTGCCGTCTTGAACAGCACCGAATAGACAGCGCCTTCGTCCACACGTCCGGGTACGATATTATCATTCTCATCATAAAACGGACTTCCTGCCTTATACTTGAAATAGCCGGAAAAAAGCACCGGACGTCCAAGATCCATGCTATGCGGCTGACCGAACTTCACCGATTTTGCAAAGTTACTCAAATCAATACTGAACTTTCCTCTGAACAGGGAAGCGGGAAAGATAGGCACAAGGACATTGAAATACCTGCCTCCGCGTTGGGTTTCAAGCAACGCTGCATGAGTGCCTCTGTAAGCATCGGCAGTAGGGCGGGCAGGATAATCCGTAACCTTTCCTGCTCTGGCAGTACCCACGCCCGGATTAGCGCTACTCCACGAATAGTCGTTCAGCACAGGATATTGGATCGTACCAGCCCCTGCCGATTCCCATTCGTCGAACGAACATACGAGCGGGTTTACTACCTTCACCTGCACTGTATATTCGTGCATCCACAGACGGTTTTCCGAAGTAACGGTATATAATACAGTGTTATTAAAATCTTGCGGGACTCCGCTTTTCGGATCAATCGTAGCACCTTCCGAGACCGTAATATCAGGAGTAAGCATACCGGTACCGGGCTCTTTGGTTTCAAAAACAATTTTAGACAAACCTTTATCCGGCATCACGCACATATCCGGTTTTTCTTTAAAACCGAAACTCAGAATATCAGCCTCAATGTTTTTCGGTGCATCTTTTATGCATCCAATCATTGAAAACATCAGTACAAGGAGAAGTACAACAATATATTTACTCATAATTATAATAAAATTTCGCACAAAATTAGGGAAAATAATTGAAAATAGTTAACTTTCTATTATCCTTATGGCGTAATTCAAGCGTAAGAGATACTCATAACTCTTAGTTCTTAATTTTGATGTGCCGCAGTGGACAACATTCCGCAGGCTGCCAGGATGTCTTCACCCCTTGATGCGCGGATGGTTGCGGTAATGCCGCGTGCATTGATGAAATCGCGAAATGCCGTGATTCCTGCTTCGTTTGTAGCAGGCAGATTTACGGAAGGAATAGCGTGATAGCGGATAAGGTTTACTCGGCACTCCAGTCCGCGCAAGAGGCGGACAAAGGCGGCTGCGTGTTCTTCACTGTCGTTCAGCCCGCCGAAAACGATGTATTCAAATGACACCCTCCGCTGATGCGAAAAGTCATATTTCCTAAGCATCTCTACCGTTGCGGCAACCGGAAAAGGTTTCTCTGCCGGAACCAGCCGCAGCCTTTCCTCGTGAAAGGGCGAATGTATGCTGATTGCCAAATGGCACCGGCTTTCCTCAAGATACCGCTTAAGTCCAGGCACAAGTCCGACGGTGGATACGGTAATGCGTTTGGGGCTCCATCCGAAACCATAGTCCGAGACTAATATTTCGAGGACACGGAGGATTTCGTCAAGGTTATCGAAAGGTTCGCCCATTCCCATAAATACGATGTTGGTCAAGGCTTCGCTTTCCGGCAGGGACAGGATTTGGTTTATTATTTCTGCAGATGACAGTTGACCGGAGAATCCCTGTTTGCCGGTCATGCAGAAAAGGCAATTCATCTTGCAGCCTATTTGTGAGGATACACAAAGTGTGGCGCGTTCTTTTTCCGGTATATATACCGTTTCAACTGTTTTGTCGCCTGCGGGGAAAAGATATTTCTTTGTGCCGTCTTTCGATTGCCAAGCCTGGAGCGGCTCTGTCCTGCCTACAAGGTACTGTTCTTTAAGCCGTTGCCTGCCGGCGAGGGAAATATCCGTCATTTCATCGACTGTGCGTACCCGTTTCCGGTAAAGCCAAGCAGCAAGTTGGGCTGCCGTATACGGGGGCAACCCAACTTGCTGCGCTATTACTTTTAATTCGGATAAGGTCTTACCGAGAAGTTTGTCCATCAATAGAACCGGATCCTGTTATCTTCTATCTTGGCGTGATCTTTGAGCAGTTTGTTACTTTGCAGCAGCGACATGAAGCGGTACTGGTTTTGCATTGCAATCTGCTGTTTCTGTGCTGTCTCGTCGTAAGCCTGTGTGCTTGGAGTTTTTGCTGTCACTTGCAGTACATATACACCGTTGCGTCCTGCGAAAGGATCTGTCAACTGATTGACTTCCGTTACCGACGCTTTCACGTTTACGACAGGTTCTACGCCGATGCCGGAGAGGCGCGGGGATGCGAATGTGGCGAATTTCACTTCTTTTACTGTCGTACTTACTGCCAGTGCATAGGCTTCAAGCGAAGTAAGGCTTTGCGATTTGAGACGTTCGACAAGTATCTCGCCTTTTTTACGGTTAATGATTTCGCGCTTTAAAGCATCGGATACTGTTGACACCGGTGTATATCCTTCTTTCTGCGTACCTTTCACCGCAGCCACTACATAGTTGTCGCCACAGGTATAGATGTCGGAAATCTTGCCTTCAGAATTTTCGTAAGCCCATTTGATAATCTGGCGAGATTCTTCCAAGCCTGCTATGGATGGCTGATTTGGTGTGAACTGTACATCTGTGCGGATACGGTATCCTGCTTTGGCAGCCGAAGACTTGAAGAGGTCAATAGTTTGGTTTGCCGTCAGGTACTGGTTCAACTCGTTATAATATTTATTTTGAGTCTCCTGGCTTGGTATAACTGTCGCCGTAATGTTTGCGAGTTTGTATTTCTTTACGGGTTTTGTTTTCTCCACAACTTGAACGATATGTTGCCCGTAAGTAGATTTCAATACAAATATATTATCAAGTTTCGCGTTGAACAGTGATGCTGCAAATTCCACGTCGAATCCTTTTACGAGCGTAGTTTCTGTTTGCCAGTCGATACTGCCGTCGCTTTGCCCGTTGGTAGCGCTTTTAGCCACATCGGCAAATGAGACGCCTGAATGCAGGACGTTTAGCAGGCTGTCTGTCAGTTTCCCGACCTGTTCTTCGTTACCGTTCGGCAGGTTAAGCATATTAATTTTTATGGAATCGGGAGCGATTGTCGTACCGAGAAGTTTATAGATATTATAAGTTGTACCGTTAAGTTTCGGACCTTCTATATCGCCGATCTTTGCTTCTTGTATGAAAACGCGCTGGTTCTCATCAAGATTGGCAAATGAAACATAGGAATCGACATAGGGCGCGTCCGAGTATTCGCTTATGATTTCCGCGACGTTTGTTGCTTTTACGAGTTCTTCTTTTCCTTTGAGGAGGTGTTTTTCGACCTCACGTAAATCCGACTGGCTTGGATTAACCGGCACTACGATATAGTCAACTATCTGTGCGCGTTCTTGTTTGAATGATTCGCGGCGTTCGCGGTAGAGTTGTTCTATTTCGGCGTCGGTCACTTTAACCGCAGAGTCGGGGATTGAGGAAAACGGTTGGAAAACGTAATTGAAATCAATGTTTTCGCTGCTTTCATCGTACGCGGCTTTTGCGTCAAGCGTGTTGGGAGAAACCGATGAGATAACTAACGAGGCGAATTTTGAGAGTTTCTTTTGCAGTATTACGTTTTCCTTCAGGTCTTCCCACCATTTTTTGTACTTTATAAAACCTTCGCGCTGTTCTGCCGGGACGTCATTGATGTCGGTTGATTCCAGTTGTTGAACTGTAGTCAGGTACTGTGTACGGTTAAACTGTCCCGTCTGCGGATTGGTGAAATTCTGTTGGATTTGCGGAGCGATGTTGTCGCCGATGAACATGTCACGTATCTCATCTTCGCCGACTTCAAATCCAATTTTCTCTGCTTCGTTGTTGATAAGGATTTTCGCGACGATCTGTTCAAATATCGACTCGCGGATTTGCGCCGACTGTTCTTCGGTAAGAGAGCCGCTGGTTCGATATTGCGCGGTGACTTTTTCCAGGCGTTGTTGGAAGTCATAGATATCGACTGCTTCCCCGTCGACTGTTACCACTTTGTTTTTGCGTTGGCTGTTCCATGTTGAGCCGCTTTTCAGCCCGTCACCGATCACGAACGCAAATAATGCTATACCGACTACAATTATAAGCAGTCCGGCTTTGTTTCTAATTTTTTCTAATGCTGCCATTTTATTTAGTTATTCTTTTTAATTATAATTTACGAAAACGCGGGCGAAGGTACGACTTTTTCGCGGAATAATTATAATTTATCTTTGAAAAAGGTAGATTTCTGCGGAATAAGATGCAATTTCGGATAAAAAACCGGAGATATTGCTCTGTTATTATCCTCATAACTTTCCTGCCTCCTTCAATTTTTTGAATAAATCTGAAGCGAAAACGAAGTCATTAAGTTCGCGGTTTTGGGAGGACATAATTTCGTTATTGGCGCCTTCCCATGCTTTTTTCCCTTCGTTAATGAAGATAATTTTCTCGCCGATATTCATTACCGAGTTCATATCGTGGGTATTTATGACGGTTGTCATATCATATTCTTTGGTAATATCGTGAATCAGTTCGTCTATCAGTAGCGCTGTTTTTGGGTCTAAGCCGGAGTTTGGTTCGTCGCAGAAAAGGTAATCGGGATTAAGGGCGATAGCCCTTGCGATCGCGACACGCTTCATCATTCCCCCGCTTATTTCGCCTGGGTACATATTATCTGCGTCGGTGAGGTTAACTCTTTTCAGGCAGAACTGTGCACGTTTGACGCGGTCTTTCCATGAGTTATTGGTAAACATTGTAAGTGGGAACATTACATTCTCGATTACTGTCATTGAATCGAACAGTGCTGAGCCTTGGAAGAGCATCCCCATTTCGCGGCGCAATGATTTCAGTTCCGGTTTACGCATCGCGGTAAGGTTACGTCCGTCATAGAGAATTTCGCCGGATGTTGGTGTTATCAATCCTATCAGGTTTTTCATGAGCACGGTTTTACCAGAGCCGCTTCGCCCGATTATCAGGTTTGTCTTACCTTTGTCGAACACTGTTGAGATGTCGGTGAGTACATCTTTATTTTCAAAGGATTTATACAGATGTTTTACTTCTATCATTTTCTATTTTTCATATAATACGGTTCCGGTTTTTTTCCTTCAATTTGCGGAAAAGTTTCCGACATTTTGAAAAATCTCTTATATATATTCCGGTCATATTATTTTCCCAATCATTTCCGCCAGTGCGGTTTCAAGTCCGGTGATGTCTTTCCCTCCTGCTGTTGCGAAGTGAGGTTGTCCACCGCCGCCGCCTTTTATGTGTTGGGCGGCATCGCGAATTATTTGCCCTGCGTTGGATCCTTTTTTCACGATGTCGTCGCTCAGCATAAGTGTCAGGACGGGTTTACCGTCGAAGGAGGTTGCTGCAGCGAAGAGCATTTTCTCTGGAAATTCACCTCGCAGTTGGAATGCTATGTCTTTGACTGTTTCGGCCGGTATTGGTCCTTTCATTTCAAAGATGGTTATTCCTTCCCGTTCGTGGCGGTGTTCTACGAGGGTTTGTTTGAGTCTTTGGGAGTATTCCTTTTTAAATTCTTCGGTTTGGCGTTTGAGGTCGGCGTTTTCGTCGATGAATTTACGAATAGCCTGTTTAAGGTCACCGGAACTGTTGAGCAGGTCACGGATGTTTCGCAGGAGATCATGTTGGGCGTAGAAATAGTTTTCGCAGGTTTCGGCTGTTATTGCTTCTATCCTGCGAATTCCTGCTGCGATGGAGTTTTCGGAGATTATACGGAAGGTTCCTATCTTGCCTGTTGAGGAAATATGAGTACCGCCGCAAAGTTCTGTTGATGATCCGAAGCGTATTACGCGCACGTCATCGCCGTATTTCTCGCCGAAGAGGGCAATTGCTCCCATTTCCTTTGCTTTTGCGATGGGTATATGTCGTTTTTCGTCGAGTGATATGTCTTCTCGTATTTTTGCGGTGACTGCTTGTTCTACGTTCCTGATTTCTTCGTCGGTCATTTTCCGATAATGAGAGAAGTCGAATCGTAATATTTCCGGTGAGACGAAAGATCCTTTTTGTTCGACATGTGATCCGAGTATGTTCCTCAGAGATTCGTGAAGGAGATGTGTTGCTGTGTGGTTACATTCGGTGTTTTTGCGTTTTACCTCATTAATTTTGATATGGAACGTTTGTTCCGGCATTGGGAAGAGTTTGTATGTCAGATGTACCGTAAGATTATTTTCGCGTTTCGTGTCAAATATTACGTAGTCGTTTCCTTCTGCGTCGGTTGCTGTGCCGGAATCGCCTACTTGCCCGCCCATTTCGGCATAGAAGGGCGTACGGTCGAACACTACCTGGAAATATTCCGCGTTTTTCTGCTTCACTTTCCTGTATCGCAAGACGTTTGCTTCTGTTTCTGTTTTATCATATCCTACGAACTCCGGTTCTCCATTTCGGACGGTTATCCAATCGTCTGTTTCGATTGCGGCTGCGTTCCGTGCGCGTTCTTTTTGTTTCTGCATCTCGGTATCGAAGCCGGTTTTGTCGAGAGAAATATTATTTTCTTTTAGGATCAGTTCTGTCAGGTCGAGTGGGAAACCGTATGTGTCGTAGAGTATGAACGCATCCGTTCCTGATATGTTGGTCTTGGAGTCGATTGCTTCGTTAATCTTGCGGTCTAAGAGTTTGATTCCGTTTTCGAGAGTGCGGAGGAAGGCGTTTTCCTCTTCGTTGACGACTTTTTCGATCAGTATCTTTTGTTTTTCGAGTTCTGGGTAGGCGTCTCCCATAGATTCGATGAGAGCGGGGATCAGGCGATACATGAATGTATGTTTTTGGTTCAGGAAAGTGTATCCGTACCTGACTGCTCTACGGAGAATCCTTCGTATTACGTACCCGGCTTTTGCGTTTGACGGAAGTTGCCCGTCGGTTATAGAAAATGCGACGGTACGTATATGATCGGCAATGACACGCATTGCGATGTCGGTTTTCAATGTCTCGCCGTACTTTATTCCTGTTATGGTGGCTATTTCTTTTATAATGATACTGAACACATCTGTATCATAGTTCGACGTTTTTCCTTGCACCGCCATACAGAGTCTTTCGAATCCCATTCCGGTATCGATCACTGTTTTGGGTAATTTTTCGAGTGAGCCGTCGGCTTTTCTGTTGAACTGCATGAATACGAGGTTCCATATTTCGATTACTTGCGGGTGATCGTGGTTTACGAGGGTTATCCCGTCAATTTTTGCGCGTTCGATGTCAGGTCTGATGTCGATATGTATTTCCGAGCACGGACCGCAGGGACCTGTATCCCCCATTTCCCAAAAGTTGTCATGTTTGTTGCCGTTTATGATACGACTTTTGGGTAATAATTGCTCCCAGTAGCCGGCTGCTTCGTTGTCTCTTTCGAGTTTTTCTTCGTTACTGCCTTCAAAGACGGTTACATAGAGTCTATTTTCGTCTAATTTCAGGATTTTGGTCAAGTACTCCCATGCGTAAGCGATAGCCTCTTTTTTGAAATAGTCGCCGAAGGACCAGTTACCGAGCATTTCGAACATTGTATGATGATACGTATCATGTCCGACTTCTTCCAGGTCATTATGTTTGCCGCTTACTCGCAAGCATTTCTGTGAGTTGGCTATACGCGGATTTGTCACGGGAACATTACCAAGTATAATATCTTTAAACTGGTTCATTCCTGCATTTGTGAACATCAGGGTGGGGTCTCCTTTGATCACCATTGGTGCGGAGGGCACTATTTTATGATCTTTTGCTTCAAAGAAATCTTTGAATGACTGGCGAATCTCTTTTGCTGTCATGTAAAAACGTTAAGTATCCGGCTGCAAAGGTAATAAAAATAATTCATAGAAAATAGTTAGGGTGGACACGTCATTTTTGACTTATAACTTTTCCTTGTTATATTTTTCTTTAAAAATACCCTAAACGTGGTATTGCATATCTTTTGTGATCGCTATAATTTTGCAGTTTAATTTTACTAAACAGATAATTTCAAAAGAATTATGGGAACAATTATCCTTGGAGAATTGATACGACAGAAAATTATCGAAAGAAAAATGACTGTCACTAAGTTTGCAAGATCTATAGGCTGTTGCAGGCGTAATGTTTATTCTATATTTGGTCGCAGGAGTCTTGATACGGTACAGTTACGCAAGATTTCGGATGTCCTTGAACACAATTTTTTTGCTGATTGCTGAAAAACTGTGAGAAATATTTGCACATGTGCAAACATTTGTCTCACTTGGATGCTTTTAGCAGGTTTTTTATTCAGTACCTTTGCAGTGTCTTTATTAAAATATTAAAAGATGAAAGGTTATATAAGAACATACGTCCTATTTATATCTTTGTTGAACAGCTTTTATGAACTGTGCAACGTTCGTGCTATCGCATTGGTTTGTGACAATCATGCGGGAATAGAATCATATTATCAACAGGTAAATGATTACTTTCCTGAATATGGCAGCCATAAATCACTGCAAACGCGATATGAAAGATGGCTTCGGAGATTTCATCTCGCTTGGCGAAGGGGGCGTTGCCGGATACCATTCGTGTATAATCCTTACGGCAACATGTACAGCCCCCCAAGAACAGTTCCGAATTAAGGATAGGGATGAGGAGTTTTTATTTTCTTCCTATGTATTACTCCAAGAAAAACAATATAAATGCATGGAAGTTAGTTTCAACCGATGACTGTTTAAAAAATTAAGAGAGCAGTTATCAAAACCAATAAACATGATTACTTCGGATCTTTATAAAATAATGCTATTATTGTTGCTTGCTTTTTCGACTGTTGCCTGCAAAAAGAATAACAGACTGGCAGAGGCGGAAAAAATAGTAAACGAGTGGCTCGGACGGGAAATAAAGTTTCCATCGGATGTTCGATGCTGTGTGTTGGGTAAAGACACGACTGCGACACTTTGCAGCGAATTGTTCGACAGAGAGTTTAAAGTGCTGTTGTATGTCGATTCGACGGGATGCAGTGACTGCCGTTTGAAGTTGTTCCTTTGGAAACAGATGATTGCAGAATCGGACAGTTTGTTTCACGACAGGTTGAGTTTTCTGTTCTACTTTCAGCCAAAGGAATCCGAAATTCCTTTAACCTTTTTGTTTGACTCTTATCAATTTGATTATCCTGTTTTCGTTGATATGAAGAATGAAATATTCAAGTTGAACCGGTTTTCGCAGGAATCACAATATCAGTGTTTCTTGCTTGATAGAAACGATAAAATTGTTTCTATCGGTAATCCTGCGTATAACGAAAAGGTTTGGGATCTTTACAAGTCCATTATTTCAGAAAGTAAAGAAGTATCACAAAAATAAAAAACAAAGAATATGAAAAAGAAAATTTTTCGCGGCATAGCCGTATTAATAGTTGTAGCAATAGCAACTTTCGGTTTGAAGATAACTTCAATTCAAGGACAGGTGTCAAACATAGCACTGTCAAATGTAGAAGCATTAGCAACAGGACCAATATGGGAAGTTTGCTTTGAAGGTTATACTCCTCCTGGTGAGGAGTGTTCCGATGAATGCGATCAATACCTTGAGTGTACTTACTTTGGGCAAGAGACTCTCATTCGCCATTGTGCAGATTGTAGCTTATATTTTGCAATTTGTGTTTACTGCCCATCTTCCTGTACAAATAATAATCAATAATTTATGATGAAATATTCATTAGTATT
>JAISYU010000095.1 GCA_031269685.1 Dysgonamonadaceae bacterium
TGCGGCGAAATATTTTTGTAAGTCGGAATTATTTTGTACTTTCGCAGCCTCAAAATTCACTTTATTTTTATGAAGAAATATAATTTTAATGCCGGACCTTCAATACTGCCGCAGGAAACAATCGACGGAACGGTAGACGCAATAAGAGATTTCGGCGGATTGAGCATCATGGAAATCAGCCACAGGTCAAAAGAGTTTGAAGCGGTCGTCAACGAAACAACTTCACTGTTTCGCGACCTTCTACAAGTCCCCGACGGGTACGCCATACTGTTTCTCGGAGGCGGCGCAAGCCTGCAATTCTGTATGGCGCCGTATAACCTGCTCGAACGGAAAGCGGCGTACCTGAATACCGGTACATGGGCTGCAAAAGCGCAAAAAGAAGCAAAGTTCTTCGGCGAGGTCGTCGAAGTCGCTTCCTCAAAAGAAGCGAATTATACGTATATCCCAAAAAACTACGCCATACCGCATGACGCAGACTATTTTCACGTGACAACCAACAACACAATCTTCGGAACCGAACTGCATGAGGATATTACATCCCCCGTACCGCTGGTCGCCGATATGTCGTCCGATATTCTGTCCCGACAAATAGAGGTCAGCAAATACGGACTCATCTACGGGGGCGCGCAAAAGAACCTCGGTCCTGCAGGCGTCGCGTTCGTAATCATCAGGGAAGATATTTTAGGTAAAGTTAGCCGGAAAATTCCTACAATGCTCGATTACAAAACCCATATCAAAGAAAACTCACTCTACAACACCCCGCCCGTAGTGCCGATTTACGCGATGCTGCAAACACTTAAATGGGTCAAGTCAATTGGGGGAGTAGCGGAAATACAACGGCGTAACCGCCAGAAAGCCCGGATGCTTTACGAAGAGATCGACCGGAATTCACTGTTTCGCGGTACCGCGGCAATCGAAGACAGGTCGCTGATGAATATATGTTTCGTCATGAACGACCCGTCCCTCGAAACCGAATTCCTGCACTTCGCCGTCGAACGCGGTATGGTCGGCATAAAAGGACATCGCTCCGTCGGCGGTTTCCGCGCATCAACATACAACGCGCTGCCCGCAGAAGCGGTCAATGCGCTGATAGAAACAATGCAGGATTTCGAAAAAGCAAAACAGTGATTTTTTAGCCGTAAATAATATTCTATCCACATCACATCAGACAATGAAACGAAGTATAATAAATGACCTGCTGAAAAATCCCCCAATCGGGAATCATGTTTGCGTCAAAGGATGGGTAAGAACCCGACGCGGCGGCAAACAAGTGGCGTTCGTCGCTCTCAACGACGGCTCAACGGTGCACAGTATCCAAGCAGTGATCGACCTCTCCAAATTCGACCCCGAATATCTTAAAGGAATCACCACCGGAGCATGCGTCCGCATAGAAGGATTGCTCGTAGAATCCCAGGGGCAAGGACAATCAGCAGAAATCCAAGCCAGCGAAATAGAAATCTACGGCAAAGCCGACGCAGCCGATTATCCGCTCCAAAAGAAAGGACATTCGCTTGAATTTCTTCGCGAAATCGCACACCTGAGACCAAGAACAAATACATTCGGCGCAATATTCAGGCTCCGTCACCATCTCGCATTTGCTATTCACGAATATTTCAACAAAAAAGGCTTCTACTACTTCCATACCCCCGTCATCACCGGCTCCGACTGCGAAGGCGCAGGACAAATGTTCAACGTCTCAATCCTCGACCAGGAAAACCCGCCACGTAACGCCAACGGGCAAACAGACTTCACCCAAGACTTTTTCGGTTGCCGGACATACCTTACCGTCTCCGGTCAACTGGAAGGTGAACTCGGAGCAATGGCGCTCGGCGGGATATACACCTTCGGTCCTACCTTCAGGGCGGAAAACTCAAACACGCCGCGACACCTCGCAGAGTTCTGGATGGTTGAACCGGAAATAGCGTTCTATGACATAAACGACAATATGGACCTTGCAGAAGAATTCCTTAAATATGTGATCTCTTACGCACTCCAACACGGTCGCGACGATATTGAATTTCTTGCCGGTATGTACGACGGCGAACTCATTAACCGCCTCAACTTTGTCCTCGATAACAACTTTATCCGCCTCTCATATACCGACGGCGTGGAGATACTCGCAAACAGCGGGCGTAAGTTTGAATTTCCAGTCTACTGGGGTGCAGACCTGCAATCAGAACACGAACGCTACCTGGTGGAAGAACATTTCGCCTGCCCCGTGATTATGACAGGATACCCGAAGGAGATCAAGTCGTTCTACATGAAACAGAACGAAGACGGGAAAACGGTCAGAGGTATGGACGTGTTATTCCCAAAGATCGGGGAAATCATCGGAGGATCTGAACGCGAAACGGACTACGATAAACTTCTCAAAAGGATAAATGAACTAAACATGTCACTCGACAGCCTGTGGTGGTATCTTGATACACGCCGCTTCGGTACCGCACCACATGCAGGCTTCGGACTCGGATTTGAACGCCTGATGCTTTTCATTACCGGCATGACAAACATCCGCGACGTTATCCCATTCCCAAGAACCCCCAACAACGCATCATTCTAAAGTCAAAAGCAGCAGTAAATTTTTGTTTTAGGTTAAATATGAAAATAGGTATTCCAAAGGAAATTAAAAACAACGAAAACCGCGTATCCCTGACACCAGGCGGCGCGTATGCCCTGCTCGAACAGGGACACGAAGTCTTTGTCCAGGCCAAAGCAGGTTACAACAGCGGGTTTGATGACGAGGCTTACATCAAAGTAGGTGCAAAGATACTTCCCTCCGCCGAGGATGTTTTCTCCGTCGCAGAAATGATCATTAAAGTAAAAGAGCCGGTCAAAAGCGAATATAATATGATTCGCCCCAACCAACTTGTATTCGCCTACTTCCATTTTGCGGCGGACGAAAGTTTGACGAAAGCAATGGTACAAAGTGGCGCTATTTGCCTTGCTTACGAAACGGTTGAGAAAGATGACGGTTCGCTACCGTTGCTGATCCCAATGTCTGAAGTCGCCGGAAGGATGTCTATCCAGGAAGGCGCCAAGTATCTGGAAAAACCGCAAGGAGGGAAAGGAATCCTTCTGGGCGGCGTTCCGGGCGTGAAACCCGCTAATGTGCTGGTTTTGGGTGGCGGAATAGTTGGTAAGCAAGCCGCTTTTATGGCAGCCGGACTTGGCGCCCGTGTGACGATTATGGATGTTTCGCTGCCCCGTTTGCGTTACCTGAGTGAAATCATGCCGGCGAATGTTGATACGATGATCTCAAACCGCTATCATATCGAACAGTTTTTGCCGGAGGCTGATTTAGTGATCGGCGCTGTTCTGATTCCCGGGGCTAAAGCGCCGCGCCTGATAACTAAGAACATGCTGCCCCTGCTTTCAAAAGGCTCGGTACTGGTGGATGTGGCAATAGACCAGGGTGGATGTTTTGAAACTTCACGCCCTACTACCCATGCCAACCCCGTCTATGAGGTAGATGGCATAATCCACTATTGCGTGGCTAACATTCCAGGCGCTGTGCCGATGACTTCTACTGCCGCCTTGACGAATGCAACTCTTCCTTATGCTCTTTCGCTGGCAAATCTCGGATGGGAAAAGGCTTCTGAGAAGTATCCCGACCTGAAGGCAGGTTTAAATATCGTACGGGGTGAAATAGTCAACAAAGCGGTTGCGGAAACTTTTCCACAATAGAACGCGGTACATTATTTTGAAACAACAAGCATTTTTGGGAAATTATCTATATCTCTATTATTTTTCCCTACCTTTGCACCCTGTTTTAAAAAGATAATATGAATTTTATAGAGGAACTTAAATGGAGAGGCATGATTCATGACATCATGCCGGGAACGGAAGAGCAACTCACAAAGGAACTTACTTCGGCTTACCTCGGTATAGACCCAACTGCCGATTCGCTGCATATCGGTCATTTGGTAGGTGTCATGATGTTGCGTCATTTTCAGCGCGCAGGGCATCGTCCGATAGCTCTTATCGGTGGCGCGACCGGAATGATTGGCGATCCGTCTATGAAGTCACAGGAACGTAATCTGCTTGATGAGGATACTTTACGGCATAATCAGGAAGCTATTAAGAATCAGTTGTCCAAGTTTCTTGACTTTGAATCGGAAGCATCGAATCGTGCTGTTTTGGTTAACAATTACGAATGGACAAAAAACTACACTTTCCTGCATTTCATCCGCGACATTGGGAAATATATAACCGTCAATTACATGATGGCTAAAGACTCTGTAAAGAAACGTCTTAGCGCCGAATCAAACGAAGGGATGTCGTTCACCGAATTTTCCTACCAACTGTTGCAAGGCTACGATTATCTTTACCTTTATGAGAACTACGGATGTCGTTTGCAGATGGGCGGTTCCGACCAGTGGGGAAACATCACGACCGGCACTGAATTGATACGCAAGAAACTTGGTGGCGAAGCATATGCCCTTACGTGTCCGTTGGTTACGAAAGCTGATGGCAGCAAGTTCGGCAAGACTGAATCAGGTAATGTGTGGCTTGACCCGCGTTATACAAGTCCGTATAAATTCTACCAGTTCTGGTTAAACGTCAGCGACTTGGATGCAGAGAAATATATCAGGATATTCACAGTCATGGAGAAAAGCGAGATAGACGCATTGATAGCCGAACATCATGCCGCGCCCCACCTTCGCCCGCTCCAAAAGCGACTGGCAAAAGAGATTACCATCATGGTACATTCGGCGGAAGAATACGCAACAGCGGTCGAAGCTTCGCAGATTCTCTTTGGGGGATTGACATCCGAGACCGCAAAAAAGATAGACGAGGCTACTATGCTCGATGTTTTCTCTGGTGTTCCGGTGTTTGAAATATCGAAAGATGAACTTGCTGCGGGCATCAAAGCTGTTGACCTTCTGGCGGATAAGACTACTGTTTTCCCTTCTAAAAGTGAGATGCGCAAGACGGTACAGGCTGGCGGGGTTAGCATCAACAGGGAGAAACTTAGGAACTTTGACGACCTGATAGACTCAACATCTTTACTGTACGGCAAATATATTCTTGCGCAGAGGGGTAGGAAGAACTACTTTTTGCTGGTAGCCAAGTAAAAATTTTGCAGTTCCGATAAAAAGATATACCTTTGCAGCGCTTTTTCGGAAGTGGAGTTTTAGATTGTCTCATGGTGTAATGGTAGCACTACAGATTTTGGTTCTGCCAGTCAAGGTTCGAATCCTTGTGAGACAACTATTTTAAGAGCCGGTGGAGATAATCCGCCGGTTTTTCTGTTTGTTTAATAAATTAGTATTATCTTTGCGCCGTTTTTTCAATAAAAAAATAAATATAGAAATGGATATAATAGTAAAAGAGACAGGGACTCTCAATGTGAAGAGGGGTCTGGCAGAGATGCTTAAGGGCGGGGTTATAATGGATGTGGTTAATCCTGAGCAAGCAAAAATAGCTGAGGAGGCAGGAGCGGTAGCTGTTATGGCATTGGAGCGCGTACCTTCCGACATCAGGGCTCAGGGGGGTGTTGCTCGCATGTCCGACCCTGAGATGATTATTGGGATTCAGGAAGCGGTATCGATTCCCGTGATGGCGAAAGCCCGTATTGGACACATTATTGAGGCGCGTGTTCTGGAGGCGTTGGATATTGATTTCATCGATGAGAGCGAAGTGTTGACTCCCGCCGACGATGTTTATCACATATTAAAATCCGCGTTTAGGGTTCCGTTTGTATGTGGTGCGCGCAATTTGGGAGAGGCTCTTCGCCGCGTTGGGGAAGGTGCTGCGATGATCCGTACTAAGGGAGAAGCGGGCACGGGTGATGTTGTCGAGGCGGTACGTCATATCCGCCGGGTAAACGAAGATATTCAGCGGGTTGTAAGTGCTACGCCGATGGAGTTGATGACGCTTGCCAAGGACATGGGAGCACCATACGAGTTGGTTGTTGAGGTCAAGAACCTGGGACGGCTACCGGTTGTCAATTTCGCTGCCGGAGGGGTTGCAACGCCTGCCGATGCCGCATTGATGATGGAATTGGGCTGTGACGGTGTGTTTGTCGGTTCGGGTATTTTCAAATCCGGCGATCCTGCGCGTCGTGCGAAGGCGATCGTTGAGGCGGTTGCGCATTATAAAGATGCGGCGTTGATAGCCGATGTATCGAAGGGCTTGGGCGAAGCGATGCGTGGTCAGAGTGTTGCGCAATTGGATGATAGAGACAGGCTTGCGGGTCGCGGTTGGTAGGGATTTGACCTGTTATGAAGGTTGGCATACTGGCTTTACAGGGTGCTGTTCGTGAGCATCGGCATATCTTGCACACGCTTGGTGTTGAGACTGTTGACGTCCTGTCTTCGTGCGATTTGGATGGGATCTGCGGATTGATTCTTCCCGGCGGGGAGAGTACTACGATGGGAAAGCTTCTTGTGCGTTATGGTTTGCTGGATCCGATTGCCGAATTGGGTCGCAGGGGGATGCCTGTCTTCGGCACTTGTACGGGTTTAATACTTCTCTCCAAGCATATTAACCACAGTGATCAGTACCGCCTTGGTCTGATGGATACTTTTGTAGAGCGTAATGCGTTTGGGCGGCAATTAGCGAGCTTTGAGGCAGATATGTATATCCCTGTGTTGGGTAAAACTCCTTTTCACACGGTTTTCATTCGCGCTCCGTACATTGAAAAAGCGGATTCCAACGTCAATATTCTGCTTCGTTATGATAACAGGATATTGTTTGCAGAGCAGGATAACTTTTTGGCAGCCGCATTTCATCCCGAATTGACTGACGATACCCGTATTCATGCTTATTTTCTGGAAAAGGCAGCTGCATTTCATAAAATCTGACACGCATTTCCCGAAATACAACTTGTATCTCCCGAAATCTAACTCGCATTTCCCGAAATCTAACTTGTATTTCCCGAAATCAGGCTTGTATTTCAGGAGATGTGGGACGTATCTCACCGGTATTTTTATGCGTATGCGTATAATCCGGTAAATTAATAGTAACTTTGCGGCAGATTTAACTAACAATATATTGAAATGAATACTTTAATTAGCACAAGTTATGTTTTTCCCGGTCAAACTTCTGTCTATCATGGCAAGGTTCGTGACGTATATTACATTGGTGATATTATGATTATGATCGCCACCGACCGGATTTCGGCATTTGACGTCGTGCTGCCTAAGGGGATACCTTACAAGGGACAGGTTCTGAATGAGACTGCCGCGTTTTTCCTTGACGCAACGGCGGATATTGTCCCCAACTGGAAGCTTGCCTCGCCCGATCCGATGGTGACCGTCGGTTTACGTTGCAAACCATTCCGTGTAGAGATGGTTATACGCGGCTACTTAACCGGCAGTGCGTGGCGGGAATACAGTGCTGGCGGACGTGTTTTCGGCGGCGTCGTATTGCCTGACGGTATGAAGGAAAATGAGAAATTTCCGTTGCCCCTGATCACTCCTACTACCAAGGCTGACGAAGGTCACGACGAGAATATTTCAAAGGAAGAGATCATTGCCGCAGGTTTAGCGAGCCGCGAAGAATACGCTGTGCTTGAAGACTATACACAGAAGTTATTCCTCCGAGGTACGGAGATGGCTGCCGAGCGTGGGTTGATACTTGTCGATACAAAGTATGAGTTCGGCAAGCGCGGTGACAAAATATTCCTGATTGACGAAATTCATACTCCCGACTCCTCAAGATATTACTACGCTGATGGTTATCAGGAGCGGTTTGAGCGTGGCGAAGAGCAGAAACAGCTTTCCAAAGAGTTTGTTCGCCGTTGGCTGATCCTGAATGGGTTTCAGGGAAGGGACGGTGAAGTTGTACCTGATATGACTCCCCAGTACTGCACTGACGTTTCAGAGCGTTATATCGAACTTTACGAACGCATTACCGGAAAACAGTTCATCCGTGCCGAAAGTTCGTACCTGTATGCGCGGATAAAAGACAACATTCAAACATACCTGGCTGGCAGGTAACGGGATACGGACCATGCCTTATCGCAGGAATAACATATGGTTGGAATTGGATTGGCTGTCGGTAGCGATATATCTTGTCCTCGTAGTAGTGGGGTGGATAAGTATTTACGCTGCGAGTTACGATTTCGACAGTATATCTATGTTCGATCTTTCCGGGAGAGCCGGAATGCAAATGGTGTGGATCATCACCTCGCTTGTGCTGGGTTTTTTGCTGTTGAAGATAGACGACTCGTGGTATGAGTTTTTCTCCTACATGATATATATTTGCTTCATACTGTTACTCATAGCGACCATCATTTTAGCGCCCGACATCAAAGGCTCTCGGTCCTGGCTGGTGATGGGACCGGTAAGGCTGCAACCCGCCGAGTTTGCTAAATTTGCCACAGCTCTTGCTGTCGCGCGATTCATCGGGGCATACCGCTACGAACTGAAGTTTGACCGCAAATTCCTCATCCTCACCGGACTATTCCTTTTGCCGCTCATACTCATCCTGATGCAAAAGGAAACGGGATCAGCGCTTGTCTTCCTTTCTTTTTTCCTTGTCCTTTACAGGGAGGGAATGAGCGGGTCGCTGCTGTTTGCCGCCTTCTGCGCGGTGCTGTTTTTCGTCCTGGGAATCAAATACGGCGAGCAGATGTGGGGGAATACTCCATTGGGAGAGTTTATCGTCCTGGTTTTGACGATTATTTTTGCCAATTTATGGCTGTACAACTACCGTAAAGGGAGGCTCTGGTTGAATTACATGCTCTTCGGATCACTGATACTGTTAGTTGTCGCTGTCGTCGTGTCGTTTTTCGTACCGTTCAATCTTTGTCTTGCATTGCTTGGGATACTTGCCCTGATGGCAGTGTATCTTTTGTTTCTCGCCGTACGTTTTTGGGCGCTTCCGTATATCATTCCCGTTGTTTTTTGCATATTCTCCACAGTGTATCTGTTTTCTGTCGATCACGTCTTTAATGACGTCCTGAAACCACATCAGCAGGTACGGATAAAAGTATCGCTCGGCATGGTTGATGATCCGCGCGGAGTAGGGTATAACGTTAACCAGTCGAAGATTGCGATAGGCTCTGGCGGTTTCCTGGGAAAGGGTTTCCTTAACGGGACACAGACCAAGCTGAAATATGTGCCCGAGCAGGATACTGATTTTATCTTCTGCACGGTCGGGGAGGAGCATGGCTTCGTAGGGACTCTTATCGTGCTGGGGCTGTTTGTGTTACTCATAGCACGGATAATGTACCTTGCGGAGAAGCAGCGTTCTACGTTTTGCCGTGTGTATGGCTATTGCACTGCGATGATCCTGTTCTTCCATGTCGCAGTCAATATAGGGATGGTGACGGGCATTACGCCGGTCATCGGGATTCCTTTGCCGTTCTTCAGTTACGGTGGCTCATCGCTATGGGGTTTCACAGCGCTGCTATTTATTTTCCTAAGGCTTGATGCGGCTCGCCGTGACAGGCTGTGAGGGATTTGTCATCCTATTTCCCATACCTGACCTTTCATAAGGTATTCTTTGAGCGTCCGCACTGGATTCTTTTTCTGTACAGCGGCTATCTGTTCCTCCATTTCGACGTCATAGACGGGCGCTTTGACGTCTCTGATGACACCGACGGCGAGCGGCAGCGCCCTTCCGTCCATTAGTGCGAGTTTCATGTGAATCGTTGGATCTGTGATTGTTATGTCATGTACAAGAACGTCATCGATAGTGTATCCGTTTTCCCCAATGTTGACTGTTTTGAGCGCCATTCCTTCGAGGACGATTCCCTTATGGTTTCTGCTGCCGAATATCATTTTCTCTCCATGCCTCAGGACAATAGTCCTGTCCGCGCGGACGTCCGGGTGAAGGAATCGCTTGTGTATGCCGTCGTTATATATGACGCAGTTAAGTATTACTTCGACTACCGAGGTTCCTTTATGCTGTGCTGCTTGCGTCAGTATATCCGGTGAATTTTTTACGTCTGTGTCTATAATCCTCGCGAAAAATCGTCCGCGTGCACCGAAAGTCAGTTCGGCTGGTCGGAACGGGTCTTCGATTGTCCCGTATGGGGAAGATTTAGACACGAATCCCCGGTCTGATGTCGGTGAATATTGTCCTTTTGTCAGTCCGTATATCTGATTGTTCATGAGCAATATGTTAATGTCCACATTGCGTCGGACGGCATGTATGAAATGGTTTCCGCCTATCGCGAGGCAATCTCCGTCACCTGTTGCGAGCCATACTGAAAGCTTTGGGTTTGCGACTTTTACACCTGTCGCGATTGCGGCTCCCCTGCCGTGTATTGTATGGAATCCGTATGTGTTCATGTAATACGGCAGTCGTGAAGAGCATCCGATACCGGATATGACTGCTATTTCATGCGGTGGGACGCCAATATTTGCCATCGCCCTGTGCAGGCTGCTGAGCAGTCCGTAGTCCCCGCACCCCGGGCACCATCGTATTTGCTGGTTACTTTTATAATCTTTCGGCAGGAGATTGCTCATTATGCTTATACTTTTAGGATGATTTTCTATGCGGCTGCAAATGTCGGTATTTTTTTACAGATATGCAAATGTGGGGATTCTTTGTATGATTGGGATATTTCCTGATGGCTGTCATTTTTGTTCTTCCGGATATTTTATTCGTACATGGTGGATGGATATAAGTCTTTCGAGGAATACATGTTTGATATCCCGTATATTTTTGAATGTAAGTGGCGCTGATTCGAGTAGACCGTCTGCTATTTGCGAGTCGATTATGCGGTCGATAAGGCTTTTCAGTGATTCTTCGGAGTAATCTGTGAGGCTTCTTGCGGCGGCTTCGACGGAATCTGCGATCATTAGGAGGGCTGTTTCGCGAGTGTCGGGGTTTTCGCCCTGGTAAGAGAATATGGCTTCGTTAACTGGCTGGTCTGGGTGTTGGTTTTTGTAGGTGTTATAGAAATATTTTGCTTTGCCGTGTCCGTGGTGTGTTCGGATGAATCGGACTATTTCTGCGGGTATTTTATATCGTGCGGCTATTTTTTCACCTTCCGGGACATGGCTTGTAATTATCTGCGCGGACTGTTCGAGTGTCAGGCTGTCGTGTGGGTTTACTGCGCCTGTGCGGTTTTCGACAAAATATTGTGGGTTAGATATTTTGCCTATGTCGTGATATAGAGCCCCGGTACGTACAAGTTGCGGGTTTGCTTTTATCTTTGGTGCGGCGGCGGCGGCGAGTGTAGATACTTGCAGTGAATGATGGAACG
The DNA here is from genome assembly GCA_031269685.1 of Dysgonamonadaceae bacterium. Classification (GTDB taxonomy): domain Bacteria; phylum Bacteroidota; class Bacteroidia; order Bacteroidales; family Azobacteroidaceae; genus Azobacteroides. Next base: position 11,165 of record JAISYU010000095.1, read on the forward strand.
TTCCGGGGCAAGTTTCCGACAGTTCCCGTAGTGCTGGTGAATTTATGTCGGAAAGTTCGACGAGTGTTACGTTTGATATATATCCGAAGAGTTTTTCTATGATGTATATGAATGGGTATGCGAATGTTACGAAGATAAAGTTAACGGCGAAATAGAGGGGTATTTTGTAATCTATTGCAGAAAAACCGCCATTGTGGAACAGTTGCAGCGCTGTGTATGTAATTATGTATGTTCCGAGTATATAGAACGAGCATTTGATGAGTTCTGAACGGTTTGTGAGGTTCTTTAGTACATATATGCTTACCATGCAGACGGTTATTTGCATAAGCAGGAAATCAAACGGTACGGTTGTCATCAGCGAGCATATCATTACTGCGAAAAGGTGTGTTATTTGTGCGGTTCTCGAGTCGAAGAATGTTCGGACGACGATAGGTATGATTGCGTAGGGGATAATGTATATGTTAAAGAGGCGGGATGTATGGAATATTTCTGTCACTACGATGAACATTACTGCCATTAGAAGCGTAAAGAATACATCTTTCCTGCTTTCGTGTATTCTTTCCCGTAAAAGGCGGAAATAAAAATAGAAACATGCAAACAGTCCGCAGATTATGATTGCAAGTCCGCCGGCGTATGCGTAGGGTATACCGGACATGTTTTCAGGTATGGGTAAACAGGTTATGTTTGCATCTAAGAACCTGTTAATGTCGAGCGACTGTATTTCTTGCGGTGTGAAATCGACGCTACTTTCTTCCAGCAGTTGTCGTTTTATGTGGCTGTATGCTGTTTTTGGCGTGTATATGTTTGCCATTGGCTGTGTTTCCCGTTCACCTGACCGTATAATTATTACATTTTCTGCGCCGTTCTGTTTTAATGTGTTGCAGTCGCTGACACTTATTACGCCTTTGTGGTATATTTCGCGTAAACTGTTTGACACTGCGGGTATTTTCCATTCGGCTCCCTGTAAACCGGCTACATTTACCGACGTTTCGAATCGTGCTACTTGAAATTCGGCTACTACTTCTTCTATCTGCAATTCCGGTATGTTTACTTTCCTGTCATTTTTGTCGGATAATCCCGGAAATAGCAGTATTACGAGTATAGCGCCTGCTATGAAGTAGGTGTATACCGGTATGTTAAGTCTTTTTTTCCCCATTTTGTATTACATTAAATTGTTTATGTTTATTTTTCCTACATTCTTAAGTTGAGTCCGGCAAAAATTGTGTCCGGTTTAAGCGACATCACGGCGTGCATTTCGCCAGCCATGCAGAAGCCGCATAGATTGCACACTCCTTCTTCCTTACCCTGGCATTGGGCGTAGCGCGCGCCGTCTACCATTATGAAATTCGTCACCCAGCACTGCTTTTGGAAGTTCATATCCTTCATCCGTTCCAGCCCTGATACGGAGTTCATGACTGGATAGCCGGACTTCTTTTTCATTACTATCTTATCTATAACCAAGCATCTAAGGTTCCAGTCGAGCATTAACTCTTCGCTGCCTTTAAATGGCGTATGGAAGTTGAGGGAGATAGACTTTATATTGTCATTGCCGGCTGCGAAGTCTATTGTTTCCTCAACTGACGTGTAATTGCGCGAATTTATAACCATATTGACGCTCAACGCATTGTGACCGCATGAATTTATATTCTTAACGAGTTTATCGAAAGCGCCATCGCCGCGAATGTCATCGTGGTATCTTCCGATTCCGTCGAGGCTTACCCAGATTGAGTCTGCAATCGAGTCATTGAAAGGGCGTTGTGCGTTAGTTGTAACGGTGGTCGAATAAAATCCGATGTTATGTGCGAGCCGTATCAGGGAATTGAGGTTCTTTTCGCCGTCATGCCACAGAGTTGGCTCTCCTCCTTCGAAGTCTACGAATCTTGAGCCGAGTTTGTAAGAGTATTCCAGTTCTTTTCTGACTTGTTCAAAGGACTTTACGGTTGGGGTTTTACGGGAATAAATTACACAGTGCCGGCATCTCAGGTTACACTGGTCATTTACGAACAGTACTGTCTGAAGTGGATTTTGTTTGCCAAGAATTTTAGCCTTAAAGAACCAAAGTGGCAAATATAACAGCGAATTTATTCTTTTCATTCTACGATCTGCGTCTTTTTAATTAAAAAATTCAACGATAACTATCACCAGGCAAAATAAAGCCAACAGGTTTCGGGAGGTCAGCCACCGAATCATGAACCAGTCGATGCCTTTTTCAATCATTGCCTCGAAGTTTCCGAAGGGACCGAGCCACCATGCGGGTTTAAATTGCCGGTCTCTGTGGTAGACGTATTCTTCCATGAATTGATAGAGCCGGATTGCGTTTGGAAGCGTGATAAGCGTCAGGAGATAGTACGGCGTCAGGTTGAAGAAGATGACTCCCACAATCACTAACCCGTAAGATGCTGCAAGTAAGACGGCTATCGCAACCAGCATCCGGCGGTAACTTCCCAGCAGGACGGCGAATGTAGCCTTCCCCACCTCGCGGTCAGGGTCGCAGTCCATAATTGAGTGTACATATATTATGTTTGCCACTAAAAGTCCAATCGGTATGGATATAAACAGCATCTTAAAGTCAAAATGTCCGCAGGATGAATAGTATACTCCGAGCATTGACAGGGGACCGAACATTATTCCGACTACAATCTCGCCAAGTCCGATGTATGATAACCGTAACGGGGGACCTGAATAGGAAATTCCAAGTAAAATTGCAGGAATTGCGATGTAAAGTACGGCAATTCCCCGCCAATAGAAGATAACCGCGCCCGCAAGGACAGCAATCGCACCCGTCAATACGCTTACTGTCAGTAAATGACTCAACGTTGTATTCCCTGAAACTAAGTATGAACATTTATTGACACGTGCTCTGATGCCACGGTGCGCCATTCTGTCCCGAAAGTCGGACTTTTTGACGCGATAGTCGAAATAATCGTCGAAAAGGTTCATACTTAGATGCGCAAATACAATTCCTGCAATGGCAACTACCCCCAGCCACGATATAAATCCCTCTTTTCCGTTCGCCATTATAAATGCTACAGTTGCAGGCATGACACTCTGCGGTAAAGCATGAGGTCGTGCATTCCGATACCAGAATTTTATAGCGTCCACACCGCGATTTAGATATTCAAACATATAATTTTGTTCGTTAAACGGTTTATTTGTAAATAATTAAACATAATTTGCGTAAATTCCGCTGCAATTTATATCTTTCTCTACACACTTTGTGTCTTTCTCTACACACTTTGCGTAGAGACCTCTGCACTTTGCGTAGAGACCTCTGCACTTTGCGTAGAGACCTCTGCATTTTGCGTAGATACCTCTGCATTTTGCGTAGAGACCTCTGCACTTTGCGTAGATACCTCTGCATTTTGCAGAGATACCTCTGCACTTTGCAGAGATGCCGCTGCATTTTGCAGAGATGCCGCTGCATTTTGCAGAGATGCCGCTGCATTTTGCAGAGATGCCGCTGCATTTTGCAGAGATGCCGCTGCACTTTGCAGAGATGCCGCTGCACTTTGCAGAGATGCCGCTGCACTTTGCAGAGATGCCGCTGCATTTTGCAGTGGAATGGATACAACTTGTGTGGACGCCGCTGCGTTTTGCAGTGATACAGATATAAAATGCTGTAATACAACTGAAATCTGTATTAGTATCCTCGTAAAATATGCCGCTTGCTATCATACAGGCGGCAAAATTAATAAAAAATATGTATTTTTTGCTGTAAACATGAAAAGAAAGGATAAATCATGCAGCGTAAAGGATATTACTTCCCCGACAGCCTGAGCGCAACCGCAGTCCTTGCCGGAATGTAGAGCCTGAGCCACCCGAAGCCGTCTAACTCGCCCGCATCGTCGCGTACAGAGAAATGCGCAACGCTGTCATCTGCAAGCCCGAAGCCTCCAAATTGCCGGCTGTCGGTGTTAATTACGGTCAGATATTTGCCATCAGGCACAAGAATGCCGTAATCGGTAAACGAACGGGACGGATTGAAATTGAAAACAAACACAATCCCCGCGCGACGGAACGCAAGTATCTGGTCCCCATCGTGACAACAGACCAATTCCAACGGATATGACTGGAAATTATTCACACTTCCGACAAAATGCATGACAGAACGATCAAAATCGCCAAGAAATCGATATTTAAGGCATTCATCGTCAACCAATGACCATTGACGCCTCGCATAATGATACGACCATCCGTTCCCTTCCCTCGGAAAGTCTATCCATTCGGGGTGACCAAACTCATTGCCCATAAAATTAAGATACGCCCCATTTACAGTCGCAACCGTTACAAGCCTAATCATTTTATGCAACGCAATACCCCGATCTACCGTCAAACTGTTGTCGTACACGCTCATCATATTGTACATCGCCGCGTCTATTAACCGGAAAATAATCGTCTTACCCCCAACCAAAGCCTGGTCATGACTCTCAGCATAACTCACAGTCCTCTCCTCCGACCGTCTTGATGTCATCTCCCTCCATATATCCGACACAAGCCAGTCCTCATCCCGCTTACAATCAGTCATCTTTACCCAGAAATCCGGTATATTCATCGCCATACGGTAGTCAAACCCGTATCCCCCGTCACTAACAGGAACCGTCAGACCAGGCATTCCACTAACCTCCTCCGCTATTGTCACCGCGTTCCGGTTAATTTCATGTATCATCTTGTTAGCCAGCGTCAAATAAGTGATAGCATCCTCGTCCTGCCGTCCATTGTAATAGTGGTCGTAACTTGTGAAATCTTCGCCCAAGCCATGACTGTAATAAATCATCGAAGTTACACCGTCAAAGCGGAAACCATCAAACAAATACTCCTCAATCCAATACTTACAGTTGGAAAGTAGGAAATGTAACACCTCATCTTTACCGTAATCAAAACAAAGCGAACCCCAGGCAGGGTGTTCCCTGCGGCTGCCGCCGTGAAAATACTGCGCCGGATTGCCATCTAACAGCGCCAGCCCTTCATTTTCATTCCTCACAGCATGAGAATGAACTATGTCCATGATAACTGCGATCCCCATCCGGTGAGCAGTATCAACAAGCGCCTTAAGTTCGTCCGGCGTGCCAAAACGTGAAGAAGGCGCGAAGAAACCTGATACATGATAACCAAAAGAACCGTAATAAGGGTGTTCCTGTATAGCCATCACCTGTATACAGTTATATCCGCCCGCCTTAACCCTCGGCAACACCTGTTCGGTAAACTCCGCGTAACTGCTAACCCTTTCCCCCTCGGTAGACATTCCGACGTGACATTCGTATATTAGAAGCGGCGCAGTGTCAGGCTTAAACATCACCGTACTAAAGCGATAAGGTTCGTCAGGCATCCACACCTGAGCACTGAAAATACCCGTCACACTGTCCTGAACTGTACGGTTCGTCCACGCAGGAATACGCTCCCCGCATCCACCATTCCAGTAGATTTTCAGTTTATAATGGTCGCCGTGCCTGATCATACCTTCACTGAGGATAATTTCAAATACTCCGTTTGCAAGGCGTTGTAAGCGGTATTCCTCCCTTTCCTGCCACATGTTAAAGTCTCCTACGAGGAAGATATTTGTAGCGTTAGGCGCATGTTCCCTTATCGTCCAACCACTATCAGTACGGTGAATACCAAAATACATATACCCCGAAGCAAACTCCGACAGCGTCATCCGTCCACCTCCTGTCAGTGCGGCCTCTTTCAGTACTGCGCGGTCATGTCTGCTACTGATAACGCTGCTGTGCGGACTTAGCCACGGATCATATTTTACCAGTTTAATCGGTCTCATCGAACGTCCGGAATATATGTTACGAACGACAAAGTTAAACCTTTTTAATGAAAATCCAAAATAGCGTATATATTATTCAGGTAAAAACATTACTTTTGTATTCAAATATATAGTTAGAATAAAACAATGGAACTGACAAAAGAAAAGTTTATCGGGGTTACGGGTTCTGGCATCTTCTGCCTTCTACTCTTCATTTTTCTACTCTTCACATATATTCGTACTCAAATACAAACAGGTGAAGAGGGAATCTTGGTCAATTTTGGGACGGTCAATGTATCTTCCGGTACTTTTACCCCAAGGAATGAAGGGCGGGTAACACCTCAACCGGAAGTCAAACCGCAACCAAAGCCGGTTACTAAACAGATAAATGCTCCAAAGCCACATCAAACCCAACCTGTAATTAAAGGTAATGAGCCGTCAGTTGCCATAGACGATGCAGCAGTAAAGCGGAAAAAGCAGGAAGAACGACTGGAAGCGGAGCGTATCCTCCGTGAACAGAAAGAAGCTGCCGAAAAGAAGGCGGAAGCCGAACGAAAAGCATACGAAGCCATCAACAGTCAGGTATCGGGCGCCTTTGGCGGTAATTCCAATCAGAGTCAGTCAGGCGCATCGCAGGATGGTACCGGAGTCCAGGGCAATCCTAACAGTACGTCATCGACAGGTAATCCCGCAGGCAGCGGCGGTTATGGCACATTTAACCTCAACGGTCGCTCGCTAAACGGAGGGTTGCCTCGACCATCATATTCCGCTCAGGAAGAGGGTACGATAGTAATCGCCATCACGGTAGATATACGTGGAACTGTGATACATGCCGAGATAGGAAAAGGAACGAACATCGACAATGCCAGGATGAGAAGCGATGCTTTAACGGCGGCGAAGCATGCAAGGTTCAACAATATTCCTACCGGCAACAACCAGTCGGGAACGATAACTTACAGGTATTCACTGAGGTGATTACTCCACCCTGTTTTTGTACACCGACAGACCCTGTTGTAGATAATTGATATACCCCTCGATGTTTTTGTTGTAAGCTCGGGAAGGTGCGACGGGTACACCCTCGTTATTGAGCAGTACATAGAACGGTTGGGCATTAGCGCCGAACTTCAGGCGTTGCAGGTAGCTCCATCGGTCGCCGACCGTCCGCAGTTTCCTGAGTTTCCCCGACTCCGTTATTTCCACCGGTGTATTTAGTGGTGTTTTGTCATCGACGTACAGGGAGATCAGTACATATTCGTTGTCTATGATACTTTTCACTCGCGGGTCGGACCAGACAGCCGCCTCCATCTCTCGGCAATTCACGCACCCGTAGCCTGTGAAGTCGATCATAACCGGTTTACCGTTTCGTTTGGCGAACGCCATACCCTCTTCGTAATCGTGGAATTGGGGATACACTGCGCCCTGGTAAAGGGAAAAGTCCTGCGTATAGAGGGGCGGGGCGAAAGCGCTGACAGCCTTAAGCGGCGCGCCCCAGAGTCCCGGTACGAGATAAAGGGAGAAGGAAAGCGAGATGAGTGCCAGGAAAAGGCGCAGCACCGACACCTGTTTTACTTTGCTGTCGTGAGGTAACCGTATTTTGCCGAGCAGGTAGAAGCCGAGCAACATAAAGATGACTATCCAGAGGACGAGGAAGACTTCACGGTCGAGGATACCCCAGCCGTAAGCCAGGTCGGCGACGGAGAGGAATTTAAGGGCGAGGGCAAGTTCGAGGAAACCAAGTACCACCTTGACTGAATTGAGCCAGCCGCCCGATTTGGGAAGGTTCTGCAACCACGCGGGGAAGAGGGCGAAGAGGGCAAAAGGCAGTGCGAGTGCGAGTGCGAAGCCTGACATACCCGTTGCCGGACCGGCTATATTACCCGTTCCGGCTGCCTCGACCAGCAGCGTACCGATGATCGGACCGGTACAGGAAAACGACACAAGGACAAGGGTAAATGCCATAAAGAATATACTGACGAGACCCGTCGTTGACTCAGCCTTACTGTCAATCCTGTTCGACCACGACGAAGGCAGTACCAGTTCAAAAGCTCCCAGGAACGATACGGCAAAGACCACTAATAGGGCAAAGAACAGCAGGTTGAAGACGGCATTGGTAGACAGGTTATTCATTGCACTGGCGCCAAAAAGAGCCGTAATAAGCAGACCAAGTACTATGTATATGACAATGATCGACAGTCCGTAAGTTACGGCATCGGCGATCGCTTTCCTGCGGTTAGCCTTTGACCGTTTGAGAAAGAAGCTGACGGTCATCGGGATAACGGGCCATACGCATGGGGTAAGCAGGGCGAGCAATCCGCCGATGAATCCTGCGAGGAATATATAAAGCCGTGACTTACCGGAGGAAGAGACACTTTCCCCGAACATGGAAAGTTCGTTGACTACCGGTCGCCAAAGGTCAGAGGGTACAGTGGGAATATCACTAACCGACAGCCGGCTATCAGCCGAATCGGTGGCAGGCAGGGAAACCGTCCCATCTGCTTTTGTGAGGTCCTTCCCCGACAGATGGAACTCTTCGCTGTCCGGCACGCACAGTTCATCGTTGCATACCATATAATCTATGACGCCTTCTATAAGGAATTTATCACGGTCGGTCACGGTCAGTTTCTGTGTAAATACCGGATTCTCGGCAAACCATCGGACTTCCATCTTGAACAGGTCGTCGTATTTACTTTCGACCCGCGTTTTGGAAACAACCTTACCGGAAAGTTGGGCGCCGTTTACCGTTTCAAACTTAAACTCCGTAGGCAGCGGACCGCCTTTCGGCATTGCCAGGTCGTATAGATGCCATCCTTTGTCAATGGTCGCCGAGAAGACGATTTCGTTATCGCCGTCGATCCGGCAGTTCCATTTCACATGGCTCTCAATCTGGGCGTTCAGGCTTTGCGATACCGCAAATAGCAAGGTAAAAGCGATAAATCGGATATACTTATTCATATTGCTAATAATTTACTGCAAAGGTAGTAAAAAAAAGATTAGAGTGAAGAACTAAGGGTTAAGAGTGAAGGCGATACACTGCGCCCGAATACAACGACAATGTACGCCTGCATACAACGATAATGTACGCCTGCATACAACGATAATGTATGCCTGCATACAACGACAATGAGCACCGGCACACAATGATCTCCGACGCCTGCGTCGGTGTTCCTCCTACGCTTGCGTCGGTACTCCTCCGACGCCTGCGTCGGAGGACATCCGCTACAGGCTACGGTACACTTTCGCTGCCTGCACACGACGACAACGTGCGCCTGCATACATCAACACGGAAAACCGACATTCAATGTCTCGGATAGATTGGGCGCCATGACGCCGTGCGCTCATAATGGGAAACCCTTAATCCTTAGTTCTTCACTCTTCACTCTCATCTTTTTTTACTACCTTTGCGCCTTCTTTTATAAAACAAAACACGGAATGAACCAAATCAAACTCGAAATCGACAAAGTATTTGACTTTGTATCGAAACACAGTGTCACGGCACTTGCCGGTGACGCTAAAAAGGCTAATTTGATGCTCGAAAAAGGCAACGGCAACGGTAACAAATTCCTCGGATGGCTTAACCTGCCGTCCTCAACGTCCGACAAAGCCCTGTCCGAAATACTCGACTCCGCAAATCTGCTCCGCACAAAATGCGAAGTAGTGGTGGTCATCGGCATCGGTGGCAGTTACCTCGGCGCAAAAGCAGTTATCGACGCCATATCAGGGTCTTTCGATAGCCTCGAAGGTAAACGCCCGCTGATTGTCTTTGCAGGACATAACATCGGCGAAGATTACCTCGTGGAACTGTCGAGATTCCTTACCGGAAGACAATTCGGTATCGTCAACATCTCAAAATCAGGCACAACCACCGAGCCTGCTCTTGCTTTCAGGATACTGAAAAAGCAGTTGGAGGAGGCAGTCGGAAAGGATGAGGCTAAGAACCGGACGATCGCCATCACCGACGCTACACGCGGCGCATTGCGTACCCTCGCCGGCAAAGAGGGGTACAAAACGTTCGTTATACCCGACAATGTCGGCGGACGATTCTCCGTCCTTACGCCTGTGGGACTGTTGCCGATAGCGATTGCAGGTATCGACATTGCGAAACTTGTCGCCGGCGCGGCGGATATGGAAAAGATAACGGGAGCCGGTACACCGTTCGAGGATAACATTGCAGAAATATATGCCGCGACACGTAATGTATTATACCGTAGCGGTAAAAAGACGGAAATACTTGCCAACTTCAACCCTAAACTCCATTTCATTGCCGAATGGTGGAAGCAGCTCTACGGCGAAAGCGAAGGCAAAGAACAGAAAGGTATCTTCAATGCCGCCGTTGACTTCACTACCGACTTGCACTCTATGGGACAGTGGATTCAGGAAGGCGAGCGTACGGTCTTTGAAACGGTGATCTCCGTCGCCGAACCCGAACACCGCCTCGAAGTGCCGACCGACCCCGAAAACCTTGACGGACTTAATTATCTTGCAGGGAAACGTGTTGATTTTGTGAACAAGATGGCGGAAAAAGGAACGCAGTTAGCCCATCTCGAAGGCGGAGTGCCTAATCTGAGGATAGAGTTGCCCAAATTAGACGAATACTGCCTCGGACAACTGCTTTATTTCTTTGAGCGTGCCTGCGGGATCAGCGGTTACATACTCGGCGTAAACCCTTTTAACCAGCCCGGAGTCGAAGCATACAAGAAGAACATGTTCGCGCTGCTCAAGAAGCCCGGCTACGAAAACATAACACTATGATTCACGCGGTACTCTTCGACATGGACGGGGTCTTGTACGATTCAATGCCGGACCACGTCAGAGCATGGCACGAGACCATCCTTTCGCTTGGAATACAGTCCAATGAGGAAGACTATTACCTGTTTGAAGGGATGACGGGCGGCGCTACCATCGACATCCTTTTCAACAGGGCTTACGGTCGAAACGCTTCCGACACGGAAAAGGAACAGATTTACAGAAAGAAGTCGCGTCGTTTCACAGAGATCAATGACTGTACACGTCTGATGGCAGGTGCAACCGAAGTTCTCTCAGCCGTTAAGCGTACGGGTCGGAAGATAATAGTCGTCACCGGTTCCGGTCAGCCGACGCTCTTCGGTAACCTGGACAATAACTACCCTGGAATCTTCAACAAGGAACTGCTCGTCACAGCCGATGACGTAACCAAAGGCAAACCCGACCCCGAACCGTACCTGCTCGGCTTGCGGAAGGCAGGAATCACCGCCGGCGAGGCGATAGTTGTCGAAAACGCACCCTTAGGCATCCGTGCGGCGGTCGCAGCCGGCATCTTCACGATCGGCGTCAACACCGGTCCGCTACCGGACAGCATCCTGAAAGACGCCGGTGCATCGTTGATATTCCCGTCTATGAGTATCTTAGCGGAAAACATAGAAGAAATTATGGAAAACAGGTAATTCATCGGAAATATTATTAAATTTGCATCACTAAATTAAAAATATAAGTAATATGAATCCACAAACAGTGAACATGTTCATTATGACGAACAACAAGTATTTCGACGAAACGCAATTACTCACACTCAAGCAGCAGTTGCTCAACTTGCCTGACGAAAAAGCCGATCTCCTCACTCTCGCGCAGTTAAAAGATCCCACCATGTCGTTGATTATTTCCATCATTGGAGGCGGTTTAGGTATCGATCGCTTTTTCATAGGCGACGTAGGCTTAGGCGTTGCCAAATTGCTGACTTGTGGCGGGCTTGGTATCTGGGCGATCATCGACTTCTTCCTGATAATGTCCGCGACGAGAGACAAAAACATTCGGAAGATACAGGAAATCATACTGAACTGACAAAAAAACTATCCGATGTCGGGAAAAAACTTTTATTCTCTTATGTCGGTTATCAGTGTTGCAGGAATTATCTGGGTAATTTTCAACATTACCACTAAAACTGAGACATATTTCGGTTGCCTTTTCCGAAAAATAACCACCATTCCGTGTCCCTCTTGCGGCAGCACGAGGTCGGTTATGTGCATTTTGGAAGGAAAACCCGGCGAAGCGGTCATTGCCAACCCGTTTGGGTACATAATTACCGGTGCCATGATCATTTTGCCCTTGTGGTTACTGATTGACCTCATCCTTTGGAAAGATACACTCCACAGGCAGTACAAAAACATGGAACGGCAAGCAAAACGCAAGGCAGTTTACATCCCTGTCATCATAATTTTCATCGCAAACTGGATTTGGAACATAATAAAATACAAATAATGAAAAGAGAAACATCAAGCAAGCCAATAATTCTCGATGACGAAGCAGAAAAAGCATCATTTGCTTACCTTATGTCGATGCTGATCGTAATAATTGGGATTCCGTTGCCTATAATTAACGTCATCGGTTCAATATTTTTCTACATTGCCAATCGAAAAAAGACATACTTCGTCAGATTTCACGCAATGCAGTCCATGTTACTGCATATCGCCGTCATTCTGGTCAACTCGGTCGGGTTATTTTGGTCAATATCCGTTCTTACAGGTCACGCCGCCGCGTCCAACCTCTACTTTTCTTACATTGCGACCGCAATAATATGCAATATAATAGAAATCGTCACCGCACTTTACGCAGCCATCGAGACAAGGAAGAAGAAAGACATAAAAATACTCTTCTTCGGCGCACTTTCAGAATCAATCCTTACAAAAAACAATTAAAAAGTCACATAAAAATGAAAAAAGCCGCGATACAATTACTACCCATCCTGCTAACTTTTCTAACCGTTTGGTATCTATTGAGCAATGTTAACATGGAAGAACATCTTAGAATAGAAAAAAGAATAGCAAACATCGGGGAAAAGGTCGGTCAATATTACATAAAACACATTACAAGTGAAAAAAGAGAAATAACAAGCCACGAAATAACAGATATAATCGATAAAGTTAAAAATCGAATCTGTGAAAACAATAACATTGACCCAAGAACAATAAAGATTCACATTATCAGCAGCAACGACATCAATGCGTTTGCACTTCCCGGAGGAAAAATCGTAATCAATGCGGGAATAATCAAATGCAGTCGCAGTGTAGAAGAAATTGCCGGAGTAATCGCACACGAGATCGCACATATAGAAAAGAAACACACAATGAAGATACTGACACGCTTGGTCGTAATGAACGCAATTGTGAAAATGATATCCTCAACAATAGGAAGAATTAGAGCCGAAACACTTAAATTCCTATCCACTACGGCATACAGCCGCGAAACCGAAGAAGAAGCGGACGAGACTGCCGTTCAATATCTTAACAACTGCAAAATCGACCCCGCCGGATTCGCTAATTTAATGCAGCGTTTATCAATCAGAGAACCCGTAATCTACCAAAAGTTCACTTTCATCAGTAGGCACCCCAACTCTGAGCAAAGAGCAATAAAAATCCTCGAAAAAAGAAACGCAACAACAATAAAATATCAATCCATCCTCGACAATCCATCGGAATGGTCAAAAATAACGAAAACAATTAATTAAAATTAAACAAAGAAAGCAATGAAAACTGTAAACCATTCGCAAAAAACCGGCTGGCAGACAAAAGCCATACACGCCGGCGAGCAACCAGACCCCGTCACCCGCGCTTCAGCCCCGAATATTGTCATGTCAACAACTTACACTGTCGACGCTGACACAAACTTCTCGGCGGAAGCACAAACCGACAACGATCCCTGGATATACACCCGCTGGGGAAACCCGACAATCCGGCAACTCGAATCGAAACTCGCGGTTCTCGAAGGCGCAGA
>JAISYU010000108.1 GCA_031269685.1 Dysgonamonadaceae bacterium
TCGTCCGCCGGAATTGTCTCCCTTCCTGCTTCGCGCCATTGGGTCTTGTCTATTTCCGGGAAATACGCATCGGCTTGGGGAAAGGTGGCGTGAATACGGGTTAAGTATATTCTGTCGGCTTGTTCTATCACCTGTCTGTATATTTGTGCACCGCCGATGATAAATATTTCCTCCATGTTTATTAAGCGGATGAGGGCGGTATCAAGGGATGATGCGGTTTCAGCGCCTTCCGGCTTCAGTTCGGGATTGCGGCTGATGATTATATTGCGGCGGTTGGGCAGCGCGCCTCCGGGCAAGGAGTCGAAGGTACGCCTTCCCATTATTACGGCATGACCGGTGGTGATTGCCTTGAAACGGCGTAAATCAACAGGGAGGTGGCATAATAGCCTTCCTCCCTGTCCGATTTCGTTGTTTTTGCCGGCGGCAACTATTATTGATATTTTCATTTGCAGCGAAGCAATACCGTTTTACTTGTAATAGTTCTGTTTATGCCGCTCGAAGCCGTTGATAAACGTCTCTATTTTCTTTATCTCGCTTTCGGCAATCGCGGTGTATACTTCTGCCGATGCCCGGAAGTCGGGGTTACGGTTAGCGTCGAGAAGTAGCAGGAAGGAAAGGATGATGTATCCTGCGCTGTCCATAAGGCGGCGAGAGTGGAAGTCAATGTATTCTTGATCCTTATCCTTTGTTTTCGACACTTTTGATACTATCTGTTCATATACGTCGATCAGTTGTACGAGGCGCTCCCTCAGCGGTTCGAGCTCTTCCTGTACGGATTCAACACGATATTCCATCATCTGGGCGAGGTATGTTCCGGTAAGTACGTGGCGGATTGCAGCTACCACCTGCAACTGTGTTGTGCCTTCGTAGATGTTCGTAATCCGGGCGTCGCGGTATATGCGTTCGCAAGGATAGTCCTTCATAAAGCCCGACCCGCCATGGATTTGGATTGCATCAAAGGCGTTCAGGTTGGCGTATTCGGCTGCGAATGCTTTTCCCAGTGGGGTATATGCGTCTGCCAGCCGGCGGTATCTTTTGAGTTCCTCTTTTTCTTCAATCGTGAGGGGACGTTCTTTTTGTATGTCTTCCAATGTCTTGTAGATGTCCACAAAACGAGAGGTTTCGTAAAGTATTGCGCGGGATGCGTCAAGCCTTGCTTTCATGTTTGCAAGAATTTCGTACACAGCGGGAAACTCAATGATTGCCTTACCAAATTGTTTGCGGTCGCGAGCGTAACCAAGAGCCTCACGGTATGCCGCTTCCGATAGCCCTACGCCTTGCGCCGTAATGCCAAGACGGGCGCCGTTCATCAACGACATCACATATTTGATTAACCCCAGACGACGGTCGCCGCAGAGTTGGGCTTTGGCGTTCTTGAAAGTGAGTTCGCAAGTCGGTGATCCTTTAATTCCCATCTTGTTCTCAATGCGGCGAACGTTGACCCCGCCATCGCACTTGTCGTAGATAAACATCGACAGTCCGCGCCCGTCTTTCGTGCCCTCTTCCGAGCGTGCAAGCACAAGGTGAATGTCCGAATCTCCGTTGGTTATGAAACGCTTAACACCATTCAGACGCCAGCAACCGTTAGCCTCGTCAAGTGTTGCTTTCAGCATAACCGATTGCAAATCGGAACCGGCATCCGGCTCCGTTAAGTCCATCGACATCGTTTCGCCTGAACACATTCGGGGTATGAACAGGGCGCGCTGTTCTTCGCTCCCAAACTCGTAAATCGTTTCGGCGCAATCCTGTAATGCCCAAATGGTACAGAATCCGGCATCAGCGCGGGCAACTATGTCGGATGCCATAATGAATGCCGTCATAGGGAAGTTCAGACCTCCAAAACGACGTGGCATGGAAAGTCCCATCAAACCAGCCTGTGTTGTCGCCTTCAGGTTCTCGGCGGTGCCGGGAGCATAGGTGACGCGGTTGTTCTCGAGCGAAGGACCTGTATGATCAACTTCCTCCGCATTAGCAGCCACAACTTCACCTATTACTTCGCCTGCTATCTCCAGCGTGCGTTCATAACTGTCCATCGCATCATCGAAGTTCAACGGTGCGTAGTCATATTTCTCCGCTTCCGTAAAATTTCGTTCCCTCAGTTCTACTATCCTGCGCATCAGCGGATGAGACAGATGATGCTTCAGCGCCGGATTATCCAAATAAAAATTTGCCATCTTTTTTTATAATTTGAGGCTGCAAATGTAAGGTTTTATTTTCTAATGACAAGCAAAAAATGAGAAATCGGTACATTTTTGGGTGATCCGTGCAGGAATACAAAGGAATATAGTTTCAGTTAAGGCAGGGTAAGATCACACATTTTGACCTCTCTTTTTTAGTAAAATGCCACTGCTCGATGAATTTTTTTGCTGTTTTTCATAAAAACATTGAATTTTGAGTAGATTGTTTAAAAATAAAAACTATATTTGCAGCCGAATTAAGATACAAATATCTGACCGATGACATGTACAAAATATAGAGTTAAGCAATTAATAGAGCATCTTTGTCACTCAAAAGGCAAGATAATCTTCCTCACATTCGCACTGTTCTTCTGCTGCGAAAGTGGGGTTGCACAACTTCATATTGCAAAAAATGCGGTATTAGGATGTTTGGATAGCACACAGATTAACAAAGAAGGAATACCTCTTATATATGACAGCCGAAGCAAAAAGTTTAAGCCGGTACGTTATAAGAGTAAGGTTGTAAAAGAAATTACGCCTGAGAAAACCCAGAAAAGCAAAGGCACCTGCGCCAAATCCGGCTATAGTGTCTGTTTCAAACATGCGCCGCTTAACGGGAGCAGTTTTTCATCAGGGTCGACAGACCACAAGATTTGCATCAATCCCACAAAGCGACACACCAAACTTTACGCCGTTGCGGTAAAACGCATCGGCATAACCGTCATCCTCGACGGTGAACCGATCTACGAATCCCCCTCTACCTTCAACAACTGCACCAACTTCAGCAGTGCGCAGGTAACAAGACCGCCGCCGGCTGTCTGACACTCTTTTCTAATTCACGTTTAATTACTTCTAACAGTAATTAGCCGTCCGTAATTGCCTTTTGTAATTACAGACAAAACTATTCTGGAACAAATAACAAACTTTTAATTCAATAAAAACAATGAAAAAATTCATCTATTTCCTTTTCGCGTTCACATTTTTCGCAGTGATGAAAACGAACGCACAAGTTACAATTGGAGCAACAAGTAACCCCAATGTAACACTCGAGATTGTCGGAAAACCGACTGATAACACCGTTGCCGATGGATTAATAATCCCTCGTATTACGGGAGACCAACTGGTAGCAAAAGTTATAACCGGTGGTAAGTACGCGGATGTGACCACATTCGAAGGCACTCTGGTTTATGTAACCAGCGCACCGACAACGGCGCAAACAGGAGTCCTGAAAAATGTAAAAGCGCCCGGCTATTACTATTTCGACAAGGCTAAAAATTGTTGGAAAGGCATTGCAAGCACCGACAACTTGACAGAGTGGTTCTACATGCCGCCGTACCCTATCAACACTGAAGCAGGGGAAAACAAAACAATAGACCTCTACCAAGCATATGCCTGGTCTATTCTGGGAGAAGAGAATGAAACAGGCTTCGCTATTAAAAGCGCCGGAGCCCCTGACTTCTCTACCTTGCAGCCGGTCTTGTCGGCTACCGATTTCTACTATTTCGTTGTCGGATACGATCCCGAACTGTTCACTAATATTTCCATTACAGCTGCAGGAGTACTGAAATATACCATTCCTACGACCGCAGTTGCAGACGACGAAAGTTATATTACTATCGTATTTGCGAGGAAATAACCCATCAGGGAAAAATGTGCAAACCCTGCACATAAAAACAAAGCATGTGCAGGGTTTAATTTACTCATTTTCTAAAAACAAGAACACATGAATAAAATAATAAAATTTAAACTGCTGTTTTCCCTGCTGATGTTGTTGCTTCTTCCCCTTTCGAGGATGGAAGCGCAGACGCCGGGTGGAGTTAACAATCCCAATTACCAGTGGGCTGTATGGCTGACGCCGGATAAATACACCCAGGCAACCGGAATATGGGAAAACCGCATTACCGGCGGATATTCGGTGGGCAACTTCAACCAGGTCGGTCTTACAAATAGTCCGGTGCATCCAACCCGTTCAACGACAGTGCCCGGATATAATTTTCATCCCGTTGTGAGTTTCAGCCAACAAGGAACATCAACGGTAGGTAAGCAATTTATTGTATCGGAAAATAAATCATACAGTGTAACAGCGAACAACAATATTACAACAATATTTGTGCTTAATCGCAAGCCAAGGCCGAACCAAACCAGCTTTGATACGTATGATTTTCTGATGTCTTTTAAGAGCACTGGTACCAATGCTGATAATACCATCGCATGGTATGGAACAGGCGAAAATATTGACCTGTGGGCGAACAATCAGGCAGGCGGCATTTTCCGAAGCGGAATACTTGCGGTAGATAATGCTAATGACGGCACAACAGCTCTAGAGGTTTATAAAAATGGACATAAATTCAATCCAACAACGAGCAGTCTAAAGACCACCATTACCGCAAGCAACGGTTTAGGACTCGCCGGACGATTTGAAGGTACCACTGGTGGTTATGGTTACGATGGCGATATTCAGGAAGTTATTGTTTTGAAAAACACTGCGAACAGGCACCTCAATCCCGGTGATATGCAGAAGATTCATTCCTACCTGTCCATCAAATACGGACTGCCTCTTAACAATACAGACAACTATGTCAACTCTTCGGGAGCGACCGTATGGCAGTATGATGCTCAATACCACACCGCAGTATTCGGTCTTGCCCACGATGAAGCATCAGCGTTGTACCAGAAGCAGTCGAAGAACCTTGGCGATAACATCACGGTCTATATAGACAACATTGCAACGTTCAACGACGGTAACAACGGTACAATCGACGACGGTGTCTATCTGCTTTTTGGCGCTACAGATACAGACCTTAATTCTATCGTTAAATATGTTGATCCAGTTCCAGCTATTACCGTAACTCCACCCAAGGTTGCATTACGAAGCAAAACTTCGCTAAAAGTGCAGTTGACAGGGCAAGCAACATTCGACGTTAATTTCAAACTCGGATCTACCACGAAATACCAATACATGCTGGTAAGTTCGTCACCAGACTTTGATTCAAATAACACCACCGCCCATCCCGTCACCAACTTGACTGAACAGACCTTCATTAATATCAACATCAAGGACGGAGATTACATCGCATTCGCATGTGAGGGTCCCGACCCGGGAGGCGCTCCGGGCGGCGTTGCTGAAGGACTGAGAATGTGGCTTCGTGCAGATGACGACACGCCGGGAGCCATTGATACGGTACCTAATCAGACTCTTACTTGGGACAACGGTGCTACCGTCGACACTTACGAAGGCACTACTATAGCATGGAAAAATTTGAATAACCCGACAGGGAATGTCCAAACTGTTGTTACAAAGTGGAGTGACCCTGTACGCAATATTGTTTACAACGACCAGCCTGTAGTTACTAGGAGAAAGCCGCCGGTATATTTGAAGCGTCATTATCTGATGAATTACTATCCGGCAGTTGACTTCTACAACAACGGGGATCTTGGGGGTACCAATGACAACGATATGTCGGCATTTCTCAGTACTACTAAAGGTCCGATGACTGTAGGCAAACCTGCAAACAGTACAATCTTTGCTGTTATCAATGGCTCAGTGCGCAATTCAAGTTCCTATCCCAATATCTACTTTATATCTTGGCATAAAGATGCTACAATGGATTCTTACACCGAATACATGCCCGGTTATGGTTTCCAGGCACATGTTGTTGGTAGCGAAAAAATGGGTCGGCCGCGTCTTCGTCTCGCACCTCCTACCAATATTGACAACAAGGTATTCTCTCCTGGAGAGACGACTATTGCTTCCTATCAGTTGACCAACGTGCCGGCCGGTAGTATTAGTGCGGGTAACATTCGTGTTGGATTCAATATGATGGAAGATGTTAATACCGGTACGGAAACTACTTCTGACGATTGGTATATGAACGCCAATGGTTCACTCGGCGGTAGCCTGTACCACACCCGATCTTTGCGCGGGTTAATATCGGAAGTTATTGCATACGAACGCGCGCTGAATAACGATGAAAAGGCATTGGTAAATTCATACTATGCCTTAAAGTATGGACTCACGCTAACGCCGAGCGCTCTGAACTACACAGTACCTCGTTTCGACTACAAGTTTTCCGATAACACTGCCTTGTGGCTCGGACACAGTTCCATTTCCGTCAGCGATTATGTTACATTCTATAACAACCTCGCTGCCATAATACGCGATGACGATGCGCTACTCCATAACCGGCAGGCGCACTCGACCGACATCGGCTCGCTTGTTCACCTCGGCGTTGCCGGGACATGCACCGCATACGACGGCGATCCTTCGGGACTCGGAGATTTTGAATACGATAAGGAAGCTGTTATGGTCGGCAACAACACGGTAACAGGAGTCAAGAGCGATGTTAATGCGGCAATCTGCGGTCCCGAGTGTGTATTCCGCCGCACATGGATGGTACACAAACAGACATACGAAGATCGCCCGATTCCGGTTATTGTTTCGGCGCAGAACAACGGCTCGAACAACCTTGGCGATGATAATATATCCGACTACTACAACGTGCTTAATCCTGCATATAAAATCTACATGATTGTAGCGGAAAGTAAGGAAGCGCTCAACCCCGATAGTCCAGACTACGGGAACGACATCACGGCAGTCATCCCTATGACATGGCTCAACGGCGAACATCAGTGTATATATACCTTCAGCAAGGAGAATACTTACATCACGTTCGGATACAAACCCGAAACAATGGGATGTCCGCCCGAAACTCCGTTCCGAGACACAAAAACCTATAGTTGGCAAAACTGGACAAAGCAGAACTACGGTACAGGCTCGCCAACGATAGACAAATCGGAATATATTGACCTCGGTAACGACGTAAAAATCATAAATACAAAGGTTACTTACGACTCCCCAGTAAAAACCTCCAGCAACTATCCGCATGTCGAAAACGGACGCCTGCGTATTTCACGCTCAGGAGGAAATGCTTCTGGAGTTGGAAACTTACCTGGCAACCGTGTGACAATCGAAATCGAAGTCAACACCTCAACGTTAGTCGACTTCCAGATATCTGGACTTGACGGTTCATCGCGATCCTACGCGGCAGTTCAGGTAACCGGCTACTGCGGTGCAAACGCAGTTGCACCCGAACTGTCTTACGCCGGCAAGCACGAAAGTGCGTCGTATAAGATAATCGGAAACAGTGCCATAGTGCAGAAAAACCAGTCGAACGGTGCAACAAGCGCGAACGGAACGGTTAACGTCAAGTTTCTCAACGGCGTGAAGAAGATAGTGATTGTATATTACATGGCAGGGCGTGTAACCTCATCCCGTCGCTGGCTGTATATCGGACCGATCAGACTGCGCGCCGTGCCGCCTCCAGCGGTGGTCAACGAAGATGGTCTGTCGTTCGTGAAAGACGTCGAGGAATACGAAATCACCACCTGCAAGCCGGTCAAGTATGTTTTCTATATAGGGAACACAAACTGTAACCAGAAGTATGTTAACTTCACAGATGAATTGCCCGAAGGTCTTACCTGGAAAGTGAATGGGGTAGGACTGGACGCAGCCAATGTCGACAATACATCACTGAAGATAAATGACTACGAAGGAACTAATACGCTCCAAATCGATAGCCTTATCGTACCCGGCGAATCGGTACTCGTCTTCACAGCAACAGCAGTCATTGATCCCAATATAGGAGAATACACCGGATGGCGGGAATGGGGAAACAAAGCAAAAATAGATTACATCCAGGTTATTGAAGACGAAGATTTTCCACGGGAACTGTGGAGCATGGATCGCTATACTCACGATGAGTACACGTATTTCAGAGCCAAATGGGAAGAGCGGGACGAGACGATCGAACTGGTTGCAGTGCCTCATCCTATAAAATACGGGCACAATTCGTCGATCCGCGTAACGCTTACCGTCAACAATCCCAACGCCGAAGATATTCAGGAAACCTTCCTCAACCTGTCATGGAATGAAGAATTTTCATTTGATGAGACTACCCTTGCGATTACCGGCGCAGGCACAACTGCAATTGTTGATTATGAAGCGGGTAGCCATTCGATTCTTATTGCAAAGGACGATGATGGTGAAGGCGGGTTCACAATACCGGGCAACAATACTCCTGTCGTCATCACATTCATCCTCACAGCGCCGGACAAAACTGGTCTTGTAGAAGAATGGGACGAAGTTAATGACGAGTGCGTCGAGATGGTCAACGGCGATTGCAAGATAAGAGATTTGCAGGTCGGCTATGAATTCTGGTCTGAAGGTGGTGACGAGTGCGTCATTGAGTCGATGATTGATCTTGATGGTGAAGTCAAGGTACCGCACCGAATCCCTAAAACGTCCATCATCATCAACAAGCATATATCGAATGGCGTATACTAAGTTAACAAGCACGTACACGGAGAAATGAAAACAGAAAAATAAAATTTTTAGAGTTGTGAATTATTAATTAACCCTTTTATTTTTATGTTTAGACAGTTAACAATGGGCATGGGGCGCAGTGATGCGTCTCATGCTGTTTTTAAATACGGGCGTTCCGTACCTGCTGTTAATCTGCTTGCTTTTGCTCTTATAATTACCTGAAAACCTCGTGAAGAATATCCACAGATTTGATTTCGGAAAAATTAGCAAGGTGCAGCCGATAATAGGCTAAAATATGCTCAATGATAGTCTTGCGTTCATTACCCATAAAGCGGAAAGTCTGCATGTTTGAATAGTTTATTCTTGCCAGTAAAGAGAAAACGTAACTATCATCGGGATTCAGGAAATGAGGATGGAGAGGTTTTGTCGCAGTAAAATGACCGTTTTGCAAATCGAAGAAGGCGCCACGTTTATATAGCGCCACATCAGGCTCAAAACCCAGATAGCGACCCAATCCAAGCATAAAAGCAAGATGAAAATTGGCACAGGATTTCCCGGTAGATTCCAATACGCTAACAGATCGCAGGAGAAACTCAAACAAATCGCGGTTGGGCTGCACTTCACGCACGACCTTACTGATAAGTTCGGCAATGAACAATCCGATAGCATTTTTTATGGGGTTATGCATCAGCGTAACGAGCGGAAAGAGAGTTTTAGCCTCTTTAATTCGCTGAATTTCGCGCAGGTTATGATGATCAACAAGCATATCAAGCGCCGAGAGCGGATGGAAGAGGGATTTTGGAGCTTGGGACTTACGTTTTGCATAGCGCGATGTCAGGTAGGACGTTCGCCCAAATTCTTCCGTATAGACGAGTGTTATTGAATAACGGTCATTATACGGCGTTGAATAAAGCACTATACCTTTTGTTTTATGTTCCATGAGGGTACAAAGTTACATTTTTTCAGAAAAAATAAAAGAAAAGTTTGCAGATTAAAAAAAATGTATTACCTTTGCAGCCGTAAAAGACAGCCGGTCTGTTCGTCTATCGGTTAGGACGCAAGATTTTCATTCTTGAAAGAGGGGTTCGACTCCCCTACGGACTACAATAATAAAATAAACATCTTATATTACTTATGGCAAATCATAAATCATCAGTAAAGCGAATAAGGCAAACTTTGGCAAGGAGGCTGCATAACAGGTATTACGCTAAGACAGCGAGAAATGCGGTAAGGGCTCTCCGTGCTACCGGCGACAAAGCACAGGCTTTGGAACTGTATAAAAAAGTCAGTTCCATGCTGGACAAGCTGGCAAAGAAGAATGTTATTCATCGCAACAAGGCAGGCAATCTGAAATCAAAACTCGCCTTGCACGTAAACAAGCTCAGCTGACGCGAACCGGCAGCCTGCGTTTTTATTAACAATAATACTTACTCCCGGATATATGTTCGGGAGTATTTTATTATGTATAATCAGGAAGCAAATGGTACGACTTTCGGGAAAATTCCCGCTTGCGCAGGCTGCGCAAACGACTTTTCGGTGAGATTCCCATTTGCGCAGGCTGCGCAAACGACTTTCCGGTGAGATTCCCATTTGCGCAGGCTGCGCAAATGACTTTCCGGTGAGATTCCCATTTGCGCAGCCTGCGCAAACGACTTTCTGATGAGATTCCCATTTGCGCAGGCTGCGCAAATGACTTTCGAGTGCAATTATTGTTTCGTCCGCAGATGCCTGATCTCAAGGTTCCGTGTTTCCTTGAGTTTTTCGGAGTGTTGCTTATAAAGTTTCTCAAGGTTGGTTTCGGCAGGTATAATATGCGATTCCAGCGCCTGCTTTTGTGATTTGTTGCCAAGAGAATAATCGCGCCGTTTAATGTCTAACTGTTTTTCAAGCAACTGAATCTGCTTATATGTGTCTTCTGCCGTTTGCCACGATTTTTTAGCGGCATCACTCTCAAAGTCTCCAAGAGTGTGATAGATAATGTTGTCGTTGATAACAAAAGTGAAATCTTTTTTTATCACAGGCGGCTTGTTGCTAATGCTTTCCCTGATTTTCGACAGTATGGCATGGTAGTCTTTGCCCTCTTTCCAGGTGTTTCTAATAGATTCTATTCTTGAACGGCTTACAAGTTCACCGGTTTCCGTACTTTCAAGCGGCTTGAACGATTCGTTCGGGATGAAGGCGTATATGATAACCTTATCTTCCGGCTGGAAACGGTCGGTGGTGAAATAGCCGATGCCGTTAAATTCGTCAATAATATAAAGGTAATCATTGTAAACGGAATTAAACGGCATACCGAGCGGAGTGGGCGCAAGATAACTGTCACTGTGCAGATTATAACGGCTGGTGAAGATGTCGTATCCGCCGATAGAGCCGTTGCCCGTAGAAGCGAAATACATGGTCAGCCCGTCGGGCATGATGAAGGGAAAGTCGTCGCTGCCTGCCGAATCGACCGGTATGTTGAGCAGTTGCGGTTCAGACCAGTCTGATCCTATCTTTATTTGCTGGTAAAGCCTCGATGCCTGCCCGTCACGCTTTTCACCGAAGAAACGCCTGTCTTTTAATTCGTTTTCGTAAATGACGGATTCTCCACCAGGCAACAGACTGCCTGCCTCGCCGGACATCAGATAGTTTTTCAGGAAATCAGACTTGTCTACTATTATGCTGTCTATAATTTGTATGTCTTCGCAACGCAATACCATGCGCTCAAGGCGCTCCATCCTGTCAATCAACGGTTGTATTGATTCTGATTCCTGTGCTTTGCGCTTCCCGGGTTGCGCGTCAATGTGCTTGCGGTAAGATTCCGCCGCTTTTCCGTAATAACCGAGAGCATAATATTGTTCTGCCGCCTCAATGTATTTCCTTGCAGCAAACAAACTGCCGGCATCCTTGAGTGACTGTGCGCAAAGGCTCTTTAAAGTGAAAAGCATTAATATAATGAAGCAGTATCGCATATTATTGTCTGTTATGTGTTATCACCTGATATTTACTATACTGATAATATCGGCAAATACACCCGCCGCCGTAACTGCTGCGCCTGCACCGTATCCTTTGATAATCATCGGGTATTCGTTGTAGCGTTCGGTAGTTATCATAATGATATTGTTGCTGCCTTCGAGTTCAAAAAACGGGTGGCTGCTACAGACTTCCTGCAATCCGACACGGCATTTCCCGCTGTCCATCTCGGCAACAAAACGGAGACGCTTACCTTGCGCTTCTAATTGTTTGCGTTTTTCTTCAAACTCGTTGTCAAGTTCCGGGAGCATTTTCCAGAAATCATCAATAGTACCGCGGAAGTATTTGTCGGGAATGAACAGATGTTTATCTACATTTTCCTGATTGACTGCGTAACCCGCTTCCCGCGAAAGGATCACAAGTTTGCGAATCACATCCGTACCGCTCAGGTCAATACGCGGGTCAGGCTCTGCAAATCCCTCTTCCTTTGCCATTTGAATCGCACGGCTCATCGGGATTGTCGAAGAAAGAGTATTGAAGATGAAATTTAACGTGCCGGACAGTACGGCTTGCAGTTTCAGTATTTTATCACCGCTGTTACTCAATGCGTTCATCGTGTTGATAATCGGCAAACCCGCTCCGACATTAGTTTCAAAGAGATATTTGATACCACGTTTCCTGGCTATTTCTTTAAGGTTTAAATAAATATTATATTCCGAAGAGGCGGCTATCTTATTTGCAGCGACAACGGAAATATTATGTTCGAGAAAATCGGCGTAAAGCATCGCTATATCGGCGCTTGCGGTACAATCAACAAATACCGGATTAAAAATATTCATCTTCAGGATTTCGTCGCGCAGGGTTTCGGAAGAAACTTTCTGTCCTTTACGAATTTCTGTTCGGTATGTTTCGAGGTCGATGCCGTTGCGGTCAAAGATCATATTTGCTGCGTCAGTGATACCAACAACGTTTAATTTCAGGCTATTATGTTCTTTGAGAGTTTTCTGCTGCGATTTTATCTGTTCGAGCAGGTTTCCGCCAACCGTTCCTATTCCCGCGAGGAAAATATTAAGCACCTGGTATTCAGAAAGGAAGAACGAATCATGAATCGTATTGAGCGCTTTACGTAGATAGCTGCTTTCGATTACAAAAGAAATATTTGTTTCCGAAGCACCTTGCGTGTAAGCCATAACACTGATACCGTTACGACCAAGCGTACCAAACAGTTTTCCCGATATACCGGGCATATGCTTCATATTTTCGCCGACTACTGCAACTGTTGCAAGTCCCTTGTCCACCTTGACTTCGTTTATTTCCCCCTGTGAAAGTTCGAGGTTAAATTCTTTTTCGAGCACCTGCACGGCGAGTTCCGCGTCTTCATCTTTAACTGCCAGCGTTGTAGTATTTTCCGACGACGCTTGGCATACCATAAAAACATTCACTCCCGATGCGGACAATGAACTGAAAATACGTGAGTTTATCCCCAACACACCGACCATTCCCAAACCCTGAACGGTAATCAGTGACGTATCGCTTATTGAGGATATGCCTTTTATTGGCTTATCCCTGTCGCTTTTGTTTTTGGAAATGTAAGTACCTTGTGCGGAAGGGTTGAAGGTATTTTTTATTTGAATCGGGATATTTTTGTGATATGTAGGATAAATTGTAGGCGGATAAATAACTTTAGCACCAAAATTCGACAATTCCATTGCTTCTATGAACGACATTTCCCGAATCACGTAAGCGCTGCTGATAATACGGGGATCGGCGGTCATGAAACCATCGACGTCGGTCCATATTTCAAGTCGTGAAGCGTTTAGGGCGGCAGTGATAATCGAAGCCGTATAGTCCGATCCGCCACGTCCGAGATTAGTTGTATCTCCGACCGCAAGATCCTGCGAGATAAAACCGGGAACTACGGACAGGTAAGGTTTTTCGGCGAAATATTCCCTAATCAGTGCATTTGTTGCATTAAAATCGACTATATGTTTCTTGAATTGTTTTTCTGTTTTGATAAATTCGCGGGCGTCAAACAGAGTAGCATCATTGAAAGCGGCGGCAATGATCAGCGAACTCATACGCTCACCGTAACCGACTATCGCATCGGAAGTTTTCTGTGACAAGTCATTCACCCAAAAGACACCTTTAAGAATATTGCCAAGTTCGGCGAACAATATTTCCAGATCATTTATCGTTTTTCCGCGTTTTATCTCAGGAACAGCGTTTTCCGTCACATTGCGATGCCGCTCCATAATAGACAGCAGTTCATTTTCGTAGGACATATCGCCATTCAGGGCAAGTTTTGCGATAAGCAGCAACTGGTCTGTAATTCCACACAAAGCGGATACAACGACAATCACCGGCTCTGTTTGCGCTTCGACTATCGCCTTGACCTTCAATATATTTTCGGCAGAACCTACTGAAGTCCCGCCAAATTTCATTACTTTCACGTATTCCCTTATTAAAATTGTTTAAGCTTCCCCTATTGGACCCATAATCTGCGGAGTAAACCCCGGAGGAGTTTGTAATTGAACATCTCCGTACTGCGCCTCATATTTTTGAATATTATCCGACAAAGCGAGGAGCAACCTTTTTGCATGTTCAGGCGTCAGGATAATCCTGGACATCACATGTGCCTTTGGAATACCAGGCATCATTCGGACAAAATCAACTACGAACTCAGAAGAAGAATGTGCAATCACAACCAAATTGGAATATATTCCCTGTGCAACTTCTTCGCTTAGTTCAATCTGCATATTTTTTTGCTGTTCGTTTTCCATAAAATTTCTATTAAAATTTTAATTTACGGCTGCAAAGATACAAAAAACAATGGATTATTAAAATTTTTTCGCAAAACGTATTGTTGATTCAAGAAAGAGTATTACCTTTTGCCGTGTTTATTATCACTCAAATATATCCCCGTACC
This sequence comes from Dysgonamonadaceae bacterium, assembly GCA_031269685.1. Lineage (GTDB taxonomy): Bacteria > Bacteroidota > Bacteroidia > Bacteroidales > Azobacteroidaceae > Azobacteroides. The sequence goes on from JAISYU010000108.1 coordinate 14,378, forward strand.
TCTATGGCTACTATGTTGGATTCCGGGTTGCGACAAGTACAAGTTAAATGCGATTTGACTATAAATGATTTGCAAAAATTTGGTGGATACTGTTTTTTGTTGTACGTTTGTACAATTTTTAAGAATAGAAAAACAAAAAGACGATGGAATTTTTGCTGATTGTTTCTAATATATTTTCTGGTATTCAGTTAAGGGATATAATTGATATTCTATTAGTTGCTTTTTTCCTTTACGAAACATACCTTTTGATGAGGAAGACGGGCGCTACACCGATATTCCTCGGAGTGCTAGCCTTCATAGCGACCTGGATACTCGTTTCACATGTATTTAAACTGAAACTGATGGGCGCTATTCTCGATAAGTTTATCAGCGTTGGCTTTATTGTATTAATCATTGTATTTCAAAGGGAAGTGCGCGAATTCCTGCAGGCACTGGGGTCAAACCGCGGATTTGGATTTATCAAAAGACTGTTCCGTGCAAAAGATGAGGAAATCGGTCAAAACCAGCAGCTGGTAATGCCCGTAGTAATGGCTGTAATGGATATGGCTAAGCGCAAAGAAGGTGCATTGATTGCTTTTGAAAGGAATATCCCGCTCGAAAAATTCGTGGAAACCGGCGAAATTATTAATGCCGACATTAATGCCCGACTTATAGAAAATATTTTCTTCAAAAACAGTCCCCTGCATGACGGCGCGATGATAATAGTCGGAAAAAAAGTCAAGGCTGCCGGCTGTATACTTCCGGTAGCACAGAACCAGGATATTCCGAAGTCACTGGGGCTGAGGCATCGCTCGGCGCTTGGACTTTCACAGGAAACAGACGCTATTGTGGTTGTCGTTTCCGAAGAAAACGGTAAAATATCACTCGCCAATAACGGTAACCTAAGGCTGAACATAACCGCCGACGACCTCCAAAAAGAACTGACAGCGAACATAAAATGACAGATGTTAAAACATTCTTAGACGAACAGGTTCTCAGGTTCAATACCCCGTCGTTCATTGATAGCGATCCCGTTCAATTTCCACGCAGATACAAAAAGTTGCAGGATATAGAAATAGTTGCATTTGTGATTGCTACTATTTCGTGGGGCAAACGCCCTATGATTCTGCGTAATGCCGAGCGGCTGCTTGCAGTATTCGGCAATAGTCCGCTTGATTTCGTAATGAATGAGGATTATAGAATGTTCGGCAATGCAAATATACATCGCACATTCTTTGAGCATGATTTGGTATACATGCTGCGCGGATTCCGGCGGATCTATGGGACATACGGCAGTTTAGAGAATATGCTGAAGGCTTATGATATTGAACAAGCAGCGGCGCCGGTATGGGCGTTTGTCAAGGTGTTATCCAACGAGATGCTACAGGCAAACGACGGGCAGATCAACAGTAAATGCTATCCGGTTAACTGCGAAAAGAGCGCATTGAAACGTATCAATATGGCTCTTCGCTGGTTAGTCAGGGATGACGGGATAGTAGATCTGGGAGTATGGAAAGCGCTTAAGCCCGGGCAATTATATATCCCCCTTGATGTCCACGTCGGCAATGTAGCGCGCGGGTTGGGCATACTGCTTCGCGGCGGCAATGACCGTCGTGCGGTAGAAGAGTTGACAGCCGTACTGCGGGAGTTCTGCCCCGAAGATCCGGTGAGATATGATTTTGCCCTGTTTGGGATAGGAGTAAATAAAACTGATTAGACTGTGAAATATTTTATTGTAGCGGGAGAGGCTTCAGGTGATTTACATGCCTCGGGTTTGATGAAGGCGCTGAAGGCAGGCGACAGGGATGCGGAATTTCATTTCTTTGGAGGCGACTTGATGCAGGCTGCCGGTGGGACAATGCTCAAGCATTACCGTGAGATGGCTTATATGGGATTCATTCCCGTTTTATTGCATTTGCCGAAAATATTGTGCAACATGGCTTACTGTAAGTGGGCGATAAAAGGTTTTTTCCCGGACTGCGTAATCCTGGTTGATTATCCAGGGTTTAATCTTCAGATAGCGAAATATATCCATGAAAGATTGCATATTCCTGTTATCTATTACATCTCGCCGACCGTTTGGGCATGGAAGAAGGGAAGGATTAATATTATCAGGAAATATGTAGACAGGATGTTATGTATTTTGCCGTTCGAGCCGGACTTTTATGAACGTAATAAATACAGCGGTGCGATTTATGTCGGCAATCCCACGGTAGATGCTATTTCTTCGCGTACCGGCAGTAAAGAGACCTTTGAGGAATTTTCCGCAGCGAATAATCTGTCGGGCAAGCCGCTTATTGCAATACTTGCCGGCAGCCGGAGCCAAGAGATCCGCGATAATCTTCCGGCTATGCTGGAAGCGGCGGCGGTGTTTGGGGAATATCAGTTGGTGATAGCAGGAGCGCCCTCGATTGATGCCGCGTTTTACGAAAAGGTGCAGGCGAAATGCAACACAAAGGCTACCGTAGTTCATGACCGTACTTACCGCCTTCTGCAACACTCACGCGCGGCGCTTGTCACATCTGGTACGGCGACGCTTGAGACTGCGCTGTTACGTGTTCCGCAGGCAGTTTGCTACCGGACTCCGCTTAAGCATATCGCCGCCTTCATCTGGAAAAGATTCTTTCACGTCAAATATATTTCATTAGTCAACCTTATTGCGGACAGGGAGATTGTCAGGGAACTGTTTAACGAGCGCTTCACCGTTGATCATATCCGCGAGGAGTTGCGCCGCCTATTGCATGACGCGGAACGGATTGAAGAGCTTCAGTCCGGCTATAGCGAGGTGATTGGAAAACTCGATTATCCTGATGTCTCTGCCCGTGCAGCAGGGATTATTCTTTCATCTCAAACCCCCAAGCATACCGGCACGGGCGATTCCCTTCGAGTTGCAGTTCGGCGGGAATCTCAATCCTGACGCCGTCACCGGTAGCCGACCATTCGAGCGCCTTTTTATATCCCAGCATATATATTTTGCTTCCTGCTCTAGGTGTGACGGACTTTATAACAAGTTCTTTCCTTGGAAAATCTTCTATGAAAGCGAATACTCTTTTGTTATTCTTTGTACGGGTAAAATATATATCACCCTCCTTCCATGTATCTCTTTCGCGCGTATTATAAATTCCTTTACCGTTTACAGCGAGCCAGCGTCCGGTTTCTTCCAGTTGCCTGACTGCTGTTGGGTGGAATTGCCCATCACTGTCCGGTCCGATACCTACCATGAAGCTACCTCCTTTCGCCGCACAATCTATAATATTATGTATTATCCATTTTGCGCCCTTATATTGTGTCGAATCTTTATCATAGGAAAAACTTGACGCGAGCGGATAAATCGTCATCCACGGCATGGCGGTATTTTCGCGGCTTTCAGGCACGAATCTCTCCGGTGTGTAGTAGTCTCCGTAATTACCGATACCCCGTGCCCTGAGCATGACATCAGGCTGTATTTTTCGCAGCATCTTGACGGTTTCCTTAGTTTCCTTCCAAATATCTTTTCCCATCCACTGGTCGAAGCACAGCATATCTATTTTCCCGTAGCCGGTAAGCAATTCGCGCAGTTGTTCGCGATGCCTGGCGACTGCGCGACCTGTTTCTTCCGGGGTTGGTTCGGGCGTAATGAACTCGTACTTGCATGAACCGGGTTCCCAGCCGTAATCACCGTTGAAAGTTTGATATCGTTCTGTGGTAAGCGGATGATTATTGAATGGTCGGAAATCCGCATCGTACCAGTCGGGATGCGAGAAGTAGAGGTTTATTTTTATTTTCCTTTTATGCGCCGCCGCGCACAGTTCACCGACAATATCACGTTTGAAAGGTGTCTCTTCCACGCTGTAATGCAGGTCGCAATGCTGTATCACGTTCGCCGGGTCGAGGTAATTGACCCTTCTTATGACCTTTGTTTTTGTGTGGAAAAGGGAAAATCCTTCGTGATGTTTGGTTGTAAAGGCGAACGCACGCATACCGGAACGTTTAAAGAGGTCCATCCATTCTTCGGCGTCAAATTTTTTGGGATTAAACGATTTATATAGTTCGTTGTACTCCATTTTCTTTTCGCGCGGCAGGTCGAGGAATCCCCACGATTCGCCGTTCATCTTCCACATCGAATAAATTCCCCAGTGGATACGGACTGCAAATTTTATATCGCGGAACACTTCGTAGGCCTTTTCGGAGGCGTGCCTGTAATCGGCATCCGGTTCGTCCTCGATGTAGAATTGCACTCTTTTGTAGTGGTAATCTGACTTTGGCAGTACGATACCGCGTTCTCTGCCAGTTTCCGTTCCGACATTCTGTGGATAAGCCGCGATTGATAACAGGGAGGTGGCTGCGAGAAATAAAAATATTTTCATAATAATATAAGCATATGTAAATTTGTTTTTTAAAAAACTTTCTAACAATGTTAGTTTCTTGCCGGAAATTTCAGGGTAAATCATATCCATACCTGATTATAGGCCGAACTCCTGGTGATGTTCGGGAATATCTATATCGGCAAAGCCTTTCTTAAGAAGCCTGCGCTTAAATTCGACCTGCACGTTGTGCTCGCCGTGGACGATAAATACCCGCTTGACCTCATTGCCCTGCTGGCAAGCGAGGTATTGCGAAAGATCATTGTAGTCGGCATGTGCGCTCATGGAGTTTAAAGTAACAATGTCGGCTTTAACCCGATACACATCGCCGAAAATGCCTACATGCTCCGGGCGCTTCTTCAACCTCGCACCGAGCGATGCCGGCTCACAGTAGCCGATGAGCATGATAGTGTTACGCCAGTTCTCAATACAGTTCGCAATGTGATGTTTTACGCGACCGGCTTCCGCCATGCCCGAAGCAGAGATGATGACTGAAGGTTTATAATCGGCATTCAATACCTGCGAATCGCGCTTGTCGGAGATAAATCTCAGACCACGGAAAGAAAACGGGTCGGCATCAGCGCGCATTAGTTTCTGTACCGAGCGGTTGAAACATTCGGTGTGCTGTTTTACTATTTCCGTAATCTTTACCGAGAGGGGACTGTCAACATAATAATTCACCTGCGGCAACTGCCCGTCAAGTTCAATATCATTCAACGCATAAAGCAATTCCTGCGTGCGCCCGACACTGAATGCCGGTATGATCAGTTTGCCTTTCTTGCGGATACAGGTCTCACGGATATTCTCCAGCAGCGCATCGGCGTATGTGTCAATCCTGTCGTGCAACTTGTCACCGTAAGTAGATTCAATGATCAAGTAATCTACCGGTGGAAAAGGCTGCGGTGAACGGAGGATCGGATCGCCAAACCGCCCAACATCGCCACTGAACGCCAGCGATGTGAGTTTTCCCTTATCCATGAGGCGAAGGAAAATTGTGGCACTGCCTACAATATGACCTACATCAAAAAACTGCAAACAAATATCCTCGTCTACCTGCAATGACTGACCGTAATGCACAGGGTGGATACAGTCAAAAACCCTTCGCACATCCTCTTCCGTGTATACAGGCTCCAGCGCAGGCTTACCTTCGACCTTCCGTTTCTTGTTGACAAACGCAATGTCATTCTTCTGTATTGCCGCCGAATCAAGCAGCAAAATCCTGATAATGTCGGCTGTCGCCGCCGTAGTGAAGATTTTCCCGCTGAACCCGTCCTTAACAAGTTTCGGAAGCAGTCCCGAATGATCTATATGAGCGTGCGAAAGGAATACATATTCCACATCTTTAGGATTGAATCCCCAAGTCCTGTTCAACCTGTCGGTCTCTTCACCCATACCCTGGAACATTCCGCAGTCAAGAAGGAACTGTTTCCCGTTACTAAGTGTAACAAGGTGTTTGCTGCCGGTTACGGTGCGCGCTGCACCGTGAAATGATATTTTCATAATACAAATTATATATTACTTTGCCGCAAAGGTACAAAAAACAATCAGAAAAGAAAAAGATACTCCTGCAACAGCAACACTCGTGAACCTCTTTTTGGCTGTTTGGGAAAAAAGATGTACCTTTGCACGAAATTAAACACATTCAAAACATGCCGGAAATAAAAGCCAGTGAAGTATCGGAAGTATTGAAAATGCAACTCGAAGGTATTAATACCCGCGTTCGATTTGAAGAAGTCGGCACAGTATTGCAGGTCAGCGACGGAGTAGTACGCATTTTCGGATTAAGCAACGCAGAGTCGGGCGAACTGCTACAGTTTGAAAACGGAGAAATGGCTGTCGTGATGAACCTTGAAGAAGACAACGTCGGAGCCGTATTAATGGGGCGCACTGACCTCATTAGCGAAGGAGATACTGTAAAGAGGACGGGAAATATCGCCTCAATACCGACCGGAGAAGGATTGCTCGGTCGAGTAATCAATCCACTCGGACAACCAATCGACGGTAAGGGAACTATAGACGGGGAACTTATTGAGATGCCCCTCGAACGGAAAGCGCCCGGAGTAATATTCCGCCAACCGGTCAACGAACCGCTGCAAACAGGTATCATCGCCATCGACGCAATGATTCCCATAGGTCGCGGACAACGTGAACTGATCATCGGTGACCGTTCAACCGGTAAAACAGCAATCGGAATCGACACCATCATCAACCAGCGCGACAATTACCTCGCCGGAAAGCCTGTGTACTGTATCTACGTCGCCATCGGGCAAAAAGGCTCGACCGTGGCAAACATCGTCAATACATTGAGGGAAAAAGGCGCGCTCGAATATACAACCATCATCAGCGCCTCAGCATCAGACCCGGCAGCGCTACGCTTCTACGCACCATTTGCAGGCGCCGCAATCGGAGAATATTTCCGCGATACCGGTCGCCATGCCTTAGTAATCTACGACGACCTCTCCAAACAAGCCGTATCATATCGCGAAGTGTCACTAATCCTTCGCCGCCCATCAGGACGGGAAGCATATCCGGGTGATATATTCTACCTCCACTCACGGCTACTTGAACGCGCAGCAAAAATCATTAACAACGACCAGGTCGCAGCGCAAATGAACGACCTGCCGGAAGTACTCAAAAACAAAGTACGCGGTGGCGGCTCACTAACAGCCCTCCCCATCATCGAAACCCAAGCCGGCGACGTATCGGCATACATCCCGACCAACGTAATATCAATCACCGACGGACAAATATTCCTCGAAACCGGACTCTTTAACGCCGGTATCAGACCCGCAATCAACGTCGGTATATCTGTATCCCGAGTTGGCGGAAACGCACAGATCAAGGCAATGAAAAAAATAGCCGGCACACTAAAAACAGACCAGGCACAGTACCGCGAACTTGAAGCATTCACCAAATTCGGAGGTGATATGGATGCAGTAACACGCCGTACGCTTGACAAAGGAAAGAAAAATGCAGCTCTGCTCATCCAGCCGCAATACGCACCGTTACCCGTAGAAAAGCAAATAGCAATAATTTACGCAGGAACAAAAGGTCTCCTCTACGAACTTCCCATTGAGAAAATCGAAGAATTCAGGGCGGAATACATACATATCCTCGAACTGAAACACCAGACCACTGTTCTCGACGTACTTAAAAATGGCGTTATGACGGACGAAGTTGAAAAACTGCTACATGACACAGCCGTTGAAGTAGTAGATAGCCTGAAACAATTGAAGTAAGGGAAATCTATTGACGTATAATTCATGCGGGTATTCGTACGGCAAGTATGGATACCCGCAGATTCTTTATCCGCTCAACAGTAACCTGTCGCAGTATTATTGGTTTATGTTGTGTTTACAGAGTGTTGCGTTTAAAATTCCTGTCCAAGTATGAAGTGTAACTGGCTGCCTGAAATTGGGGAAGAAGGAGTTGGGCGGTCAAATCCGTAGCCCCAGTCAATACCCATTAGTCCGATCATCGGCAAGAAGATTCTTGCGCCTACACCGGCAGATCGCTTGAGGGAAAATGGGTTAAAGTCGCGGATGTTGTTCCACAAGTTTCCGGCTTCGACGAAGGCAAGGGCGTAGATGGTGGACGATGGCTCGAGGATGAGGGGGTATCGGATTTCCATTGCGAGCCGTGTGTAGGCGTATCCATTGTATCCGAGCGAACCGTTACTGTATCCGCGTAAACCAATTGTTTCCTGTCCATACATGGTTGAGTATCCTGTCATTCCATCGCCGCCCATGTAGAAGGTTTCAAACGGTGTCTTCTTGAACTTGTTATATGATCCGATGAAACCGTATTCGATGCGATTCATGAGTACCGGTGTGCGTTTGGATTTGTCGTTTACCGATTCGCGGTCGGGTTTTTCGAGTGGGATAAATATCTTTGCCTTGAATTTCCATTTGTGGTATTCTATCCAGTTGTATCGCTTGTCGTTAGCTTGGTTTAATTGTTCGGTCGTGGTGGCGTTTTTTGCCTGGTTGTACAGTCCTTCGTAGTCAAGTCCGTCCCATGCCGAGTATGGCGGAGTGAAGTTGACGGAGAGGGAGAATTGGGAGCCTTTACGGGTGTAAAGCGGGTTGTCGATGGAACTGCGAGAGAGAGTTAGTCCGAGAGATATTGAGTTGGAGTTTCCATCGCTGAGGTCTCCAAAGCCGTATCCCGCCCAGTTTTTGAGCATGTAGCGCTGATAGGAGAGGTCGGTCGAGAAGTTAAAGTAGAAGTCGGGCCATGAGAGGCGCTTCCCGAAGCTAACTGAGGAGCCGAATATGCGTAGCCATTTGTTGTCGTCGTAGGCAACTCCGCCGTAGTAATCGCTGTAACCATAATTACTCGATCCGTAGCCGTACAGGTACGGATTTGTATACATTTGTTCGTAATAGCGACTGTCTACACCTGTGGTCTGCATGTAGTAAGAGCTAACCGAGAGAGAGTTGGGGCGTTTTCCACCGAGCCAGGGTTCAAGGAAGGATATGCTGTAGGACTGGTAATAGCGTCCGTTGGTCTGCCCGCTCAGGACAAGTGTTTGTCCTTCTCCTTGCGGAATTATTCCTTTGTAGGTAGAGGGATATATCATGTTTTTGAAGGAGAAGTTCGAGAATTTGAAACTTAGTCTTCCTATGACGCCGGTTTGTCCCCAGCCAGCCGAAAATTCTACTTGGTCGTTGGCTTTTGGTGTTAGGTTATATGCGATGTCTACGGTTCCGGTTTCCTGATTTGGATTGATTTCAGGGTTCATGTTTTCGGCGTCGAAATGTCCCGATTGCGCAATTTCACGAAGTGTAGTCATGATTAATTCCCGACTGAATAGCTGTCCGGGTTTTGTGAGCAGTTCGCGACGGATTATATCGTCGTAAATCCTGTCATTGCCGTTGACGGTTACCCGGTTCAAGCTTGCCTGTCCTCCTTCCTGGATACGGATCTCAAGGTCGACAGAATCATTTGCCACGTATGTTTCGACGGGGTCGATTTGAGAAAAGATGTACCCGTTGTTGTAGTAAAGTGTTGCTACTGCATCGTCGTCGTTTCTAAGTCTGTCTTCAATTTTCTTTTGGTTATAGACATCACCTTTTTTCATGTTAAGAAAGTCTTCAAGCCCGTCATAACCGTTGGCGCGGACAGTGGGATAGAGGGTATTTCCTACCCAGACTATGTTACGAATGTAGTATTTGTTACCTTCGTTGACATTGATATGTATCGCTACGCGCTTCTCGTCAACCTGTACTACGCTGTCGGAAGTGATTTCGGCGTCGCGGTATCCTTTTTCGTTGTATTTCTTGATAATGTTTTCCTTATCGTTTTTGTATTCTTCTTCGACGTATTTTTTTGTGCTGAATATTTTGCGGATGTTCAGCCATGTATTTTTCCTCAAACTGAATCCTGAGTTGGTTTTTTTCATCGCCATGCGCAGTTCGGAATACGACAGGCTTTCGTTGCCGTTGATGATGATTTCTCTGATCTTGGTTTTGGTGCTTTTTTCTACGTTGATATTCAGTATCATCTTGCCGGGGTTGACGAGGTCGTCCATTTGGCGTACTGTTATTTCGGCGTTACTGAAGCCTTTTTCGTCATAATAGTCTTTTATTCGCTTGTGGGCAAGGCGCAGGATGTTGGGTGTCAGGTTGGAGTTCTTAGCCATGCCTATTTTGGTTTCGAGGTCTTCGCGTTCGCTCTTTTTTACGCCTGTATAACGGATTTCCGAGATTGTGGGATTGGGTTTGAGTGCTATTTGCAGCCAGATACTGTCTTCTGTTTTTCGGGTAGCGAGGATGGCGGCATCGGAAAAAAGCCCGTTTTTCCAAAAGTTTCGTACTGCTGTAGTGATTTCGTTACCGGGAACTGTGATACGTTGTCCGACCGATAGGCCTGATATTCCGATTAGCATATAATCTTCGTAATTGTAGGATTCTACGCCTGAGACTTTTATATCGGCAATGGTATATCGTCGATTATCGGTCAGACTGTAGGAAATTACCGGCAGTTTTGTTGTATCGGCGACTTCGGCGGCGCTGCTTGTCGAAATCCGTACGGTATCTGGTGACGTTGTATCTTGCGCTTGCAGTGTCATAACTGCCATTACCGCAATGAAGAATAGGACTATTTTTTTTATCATATTGAGTTTCTGTCTAAATCATTTTTGTTCTTTTATCTGTTCGCCGGTTTTCCCGAATCTTCTCTGGCGACTCTGGAAATCAATTATTGCAGCGTAAAATTCCTCTTCCCGAAAGGCGGGCCAGAAGGTATCGGTAAAGTAGAGTTCGGCGTAAGCCAACTGCCAAAGTAGATAGTTGCTTATGCGATACTCGCCGCCGGTACGAATTAGCAGGTCGGGATCAGGTATATCGCTGTTTGAGAGGTGTCGGGCTACGGTTTGCTCGTTGATGTCTTCAGGTTGAAGTGTCCCGTCAAGCGTTTTACGTGCGATACTGCGTGCGGCTTCGGTCAGTTCCCAGCGTGAGGAATAACTTAACGCCAGAATAAGTTTCACACCGGTATTTCCGCTTGTTTCGCGCATGCAGTTTTCTAACTCTGTGCGGGTAGTGTCAGGCAGACGCGAGAGGTCACCTATGGTGCTCAGGTGTACGTTGTTGGTCATCAGTCCTTGTGTTTCTCTGTGAATGGATGTAACTATTAGCGCCATGAGAGAATCAATTTCTTCTTTCGGGCGATTCCAGTTTTCGGTGGAGAAAGTATAAACCGTGATGTACTTAACTCCAATTGATCCTGCTGCTTCGACCACTCTGCGTACCGAGACTACTCCTTCACTGTGTCCCATCATTCGTGACATCCCGTGTTGTTGCGCCCATCGTCCGTTGCCGTCCATTATTATGGCGACATGTTGAGGCAGGCGGTTTAAATCTATATTTTCTTTTAAAGACATTCGTTTTTACAAATTTGTGCATTTCCGGTCATTTGGACCGAAATCCCATGTTACGGAAAACATTAATGTGTTATACCAATCCTGGTTTTTCATCATTTTGCTTTTGGTATAGTATGGATTATCGAGGTTGAATGTTGACTTGTCGGGAGCGTCGAAACTGTCACCGAACAGTCGGTTCATCGTATATTCCAACCCAATATTAACTCTGTTCATGATTTTGTATTTTAACCCTAATCCGAATGGAAACCTGAGACCGGCAAATGTATTATCCTCTCCTGGTGCCACCGTAATACCAAATCCTGCAAGCAGATAAGGTGACAGGCGGCTTGTGTTGAGGTATTTGAATTTGTCGCTGTACGGCATAAAGTTAAACTCCATCTGACCGCCGATACTTACAAAATTCCGGTTGAAAGCAACATGTGCGTTGTTCGGGAAAACGTTGTCGAATTTACGTGTATCACCCGATACTTTCCCATAGTACAGGTCGGTTTTTGCTGCCCAGCGAAAGTTAAAATTCCGTCTGAGTACCAGTCCTCCGGCCGGCTCTAAGCCCAGAAAGGCATTTGTTTGGTTGCCGTCGCCCATATACATTGAAGTCCCCGCCATTCCACCTATTTCATATTTGTATTCCTGTGCACCTGCTGTCGTGCCTGTGAGCGCTATTGAGAGCAGGATAGCAAACTTTATTATGTATTTATATTTCATAGAAGCGTAATACATTTTTCGCATTATATTCTTTATAAAAACGTAGAAACCGCTTCAAAATTATATTGTTTAATTTTTTTAGTTATTTGTCGGCAGGAAATTCTTTTCTGTTGATAAAGCATTTCCATATTTCGCTTAAATACCTGTTATTTCTGTCTTTGCCACCTAAGATATAGTAATAGACACCGTCGGGCGAGACGAGTGAGGCTGCGCCTTTTTGGAGTATTGTATAATCGTCGGGGCGGGTGACTTTCAGTGTATCATATTGCCATGTAATTCCCCCATCAATAGAGACATAGATGTATGGGTTAGATTGACCGTCATTTGCCACTTCGCCGTTAATTATGCGGAATTTGCCGTCATAATCAAAAATATTTGCTCTGGTCAGGGCTGGGAATAGTTTGGAGGTCTTCAGTTGAGCCCAGTTCAGACCGTCCTGAGTAGCCCATACAGTACCAAGTTGTTCATTTGCAGCCGATACACCGCCGATCAGAGTCAGGCTTCCTATATTCTTTTCGCGACTGAAAGCGGAAATATCTCGAATTGGGAAATTATCTGGGATAGCATTACCGATAGACCATTCCACCAGGTTTTCCGTAAAGCCGAAAACGTTTTGTCCATCTTTATTTAAGACCGCGCAAAAGCCTGCTTTTTGGATGGCGGCGGAGATTTGCGGCGTTTTAAGATAACCAAGTGCGCTGACAACGGGATACGGTGTTTGATATTCGGTCCATTCTTTGACGTTATCGTTGGAAACAAACAACCTGCCGTCTTCGGTAACCGCATACGCTTTATTATCAGCCGCCTGAATATCGCGAACGACAGTGTTATCCGGCAAATTATAGAGAGTAACCTCGCTCCAGTTTGCTACATCTTCCGATTGATAGACTTTTATGGAATCGTTGATTTTTGAAATAATATAATAGCCGTCATTCAGTGCAATTGCTTTAATGTCTTCTGTTTGCAGGAAATTTAGAGCGTCACCTTGTGCGATCTTCACGTACTGTGTTGAGTCGGGGTCAATTTGGTGAATATTTATTTCCAGGATATATTTTTTTATCCGTGTAGTATCGTTATTGTAGGGGAATGACCGGAAGATATACGGTGCTTGTGAAATATCGAGGGAGTCACCGTTTGAGATCCAGACGGTATCATTGGAAATCCGTTGCAGGTTATTGATACCGTAAGCGTTTGAGTAGGTTACGATAACCTTATGATTGAAGACTGTACCGTAAGGCAGTGAGTCTCGATTGTAGATTTCGCCGACATATCCTTGCGAGCCTGTTTTGTTCTGGTTGATTGTAAAAACTGTTTTAGCGAGTGCGGGCACGGAATCGCTTGACAGGGAGAAGGAAAGAATATCTGCGTCGGTTTGGGGATAGTCGTCCCATTCTTTATCGCTGAGGCAGGCATTCAGGCACAGAAACAGCGCTGAGGAGAGTATGATTGCGAGTCTTTTATTTGAGAGAATCTTCATAGGAAACTTTTTTAAGACTGCAAAAGTAGGAACAATTTCGTGGATAACCGTCAAATGAGCGAATATTTATGGATTTTTATAGGTTTAGGGGGTAAGTTTACCGAAAAACGCATAGAATTTCACACTTTGCCGGCTACCATTGTGAAGCCTGCGAGTGAGATTGTCCTTTAAGAGTTGGTGTTTCTGCTTGGACGTGTAGTTCGATTGTTTTCTTTTTGTTCTTGTTGGTTGTTTTGTGGTCGTCTGTTGCCTTGTCCGCGTTGTTGCGACATTTCCTGCGCTTTTTTGCGATACAGTTCTAACTGTTCTTTGGATAGGACTTTAGCGACTGCGGCTTCTTTTTGTGCATTAAGTTCCCGCATTTTTTTGGATAATTTCTCGCGTGCTGCTTGCCGTTGTTCATTGCTTACATTTTCGTTCCGTTCGCGGTTTTGGAACATTTCTTGTTGTTTTTTTGCGAAGGCGACATTAATTGAATCGACCCGTTTGGTTTGTTTTTCGTTGAGGTTGAGTTCTTTTGTCATCCATTCTGTTTGTCTTTTCGCCGCGTTTTGCGGGTCAAAGTTACCGTTACCGGGACCGCGTCTCTCTCTTTGGTTTTGGGCGTAAATCACTGTTGAGAGACACAGTAATACAGCCATAATGAGCATCTTTTTCATAAGAATTCATATTAAAAGTAAAATGATACGCATATATTGACTGACGGTTGCGGTCAAGGTTTAAATGCTATTATTTGAGGGCTTCGGAACCGCCGACAATATCGAGCAGTTCGCTGGTTATAGATTGTTGTCGTTGTTTATTAAACTGCACATTGAGGTCTGTCAGAATATCTTCTGCGTTATCGGTAGCGATTTGCATAGCCATCATTCTGGCGGCTTGTTCGGCAGTAGCGGAGTCGAGTAATGCGGCGTAAATTTTCATTCTCAACAGTTTAGGCAACAGTTCATTAAGGACGGCATACTTATCTGGTTCGATAAGATAATCGGTTGTAGTTGTTTTTTCGTGTTTTTGAATTGTGAATGGCAGGAAATCTTCTTTGACAGGGATCTGTACGGCAGCGTTTTTGAAATGGTTATATATAATTTCTACATGGTCGATTCTATGTTCGTTGAATTCGTTTATAATATTATCTGCAAATGTTTTAGCGTCCGTGTAATTAGGCTTATCAATTAGGGACACAAAACTACCTGCGACATTGAGATTCACATCAAGTTTACGCACAGCGTCTTCCACTTTTTTCCCAACTGGATAGACGTCGATTTCGCAGCCGGCATCTTGGTATCTACGTATGGTTTCCAGCATTGATTTTATTGTGTTAGAGTTAAAAACGCCACACAGGCTGGAGTTAGAAGAGATAGCGACGATCGCGACGCGGCAATGTCGGCGTCTCTCCATGAGTGGCGAATTTAGACCTTCGAGGCATGATTCTGCGAACCTGTTCAATATACCTTCAAGCCGTTGTTTGTAGGGTATAAACCGTTCCATATTAGACTGAGCCTTACGCAGTTTAGCGGAGGAGACCATCTTCATAGCGGAAGTAATTTTCTGCGTAGACTTGACAGAATTTATTCGGCTCTTAATTTCTTTCAGTGAGGACATATTTTCATGAAAAATTTCTGCAAAGATATATTTTTTTTATGAAACAACAAAATAGCAATGTGAACTTGGCAATTAAGAGTGGTAAGTGAAGAACGGGGAGTGATGAGTGAAGAACTAAGAGTGAAGAGTGAAGAATTAAAAATTCAGAGTTATGAACTGAAAATTAGGAAATATAAAACAGAAATTCAAGATTCCCACTTGCCATTCTAATTCCCTGACTTACAATTCCCCAATTCCAACTCATCACTCTTAGTTCTTCACTCATCACTCTTAGTTCTTCACTCATCACTCCCAAAATTCAACTCATCACTCTTAGTTCTTCACTCATCACTCCCCAATTCCCACTTATTACTCTTAGTTCTTCACTCATCACTCCCAAAATTCAACTCATCACTCTTAGTTCTTCACTCATCACTCCCAAAATTCAACTCATCACTCTTAGTTCTTCACTTATCACTCCCCAATTTCAACTCATCACTCTTAGTTCTTCACTTACCACTCCCCAATTTCAACTCATCACTCTTAGTTCTTCACTCATCACTCCCAAATTTCAACTCATCACTCTTAATTCTTCACTTTTTCCTCTTAACCCTTATAAAAGGAGAAATTTTTTTGAAAAAACGCTTGTATATCCGAAAATTTATTTACCTTTGCAGCCAAAATATCGTATAGATGATTAATAAAGTCGCATATATACTGCTTTTAACGCTTATTATCGTAAGTAATAAGGTCTACATACGCTTACTTGGCGTCAGGGCGCGCAACTTTGGCGCCCAGGCGCGCAACTTTGGCGCCCAGGCGCGCAACTTTGGCGCCCAGGCGCGCAACTTTGGCGTCAGGGCGCGCAACTTTGGCGTCAGGGCGCGCAACTTTGGCGTCGGCGCGCGCAACTTTGGCGCCCAGGCGCGCAACTTTGGCGCCCAGGCGCGCAACTTTGGCGCCCAGGCGCGCAACTTTGGCGTACTTTCTCCCGTATTATTATTGATAACGATAAACAGCAGCGTATTGTACACGAAAGAAGGCGTATAGTATATGAAAGAAAACGTATAACAAATAAATAATAGCGTATGATAAACAAAAGAAAACGTACAATAAACAAAAGAAAGCGTGTTGTTAATGAGAAAAAGTGTATAATTAATAAAATTAAGTATTAAATGGCGAAAAAAAAGAAGTATTATTTGCCAAAGGCGTTTGCAGAACTTACGTCATGGCTTCGAAATTTCATAGAAACGCTTGCAGAGCATCCTACAAGGTTTGGTGTGCCAAAAGATGTGTTTGATGACCTTGAAGAAAAAGCATCAGAATTCTATGATGCCAATATTGTTGCAGACAGTCACAATGCGGGAAAGGTAGACAAGGCTCTGCGCAGGGATAAGGCAAACACAGTTAGCAAAGCTGTGCGTAATGTCGTTAACAGGTATCTTCGGTACAATGATGATATTACTGATGACCAAAAGGTTAACCTTGGGATTCCAGTTCGTGACATCATAAAAACGAACATTGACCCTCCCAAAACCTATCCCGGCATGACGTTGAGGATAAATGACTATATGAATATCTCCATCTCTTTACGGGAACCGGGATCCAAAAGTAAGGCTAAACCCTACGGAACAATAGGCGCCCTGATAAAGTACGATGTCCTCGATGCCAAGCCCCTGGACCATACGCAACTATCCAGAAGCGTGCTCGCTACTCGTACCCCGCGAATTATTAGATTTCCAGCGAGCGAACGTGGTTGCACCGCTTACATATCCGCCGCATGGCAAAACGAAAAAGGCGAAACAGGACCCTGGACCCTCATTCAAAGTATCCTGATTCCATAACCAAACAGTAACAAAAGCAGGGGGAAACAATAATATTGCTCCCCCCTGCTCAATAATTAGTTCTACATCAGATGCCTGATGCGACCGTGCCTACGTTGTGACTGCTCTCGCCAAGTATCACCAACGCCCTTTCCAAAATTGTGGAATCATCAAGAATAACTACACCACCATCAGGACCAGGCTCAATGTGGATGCCTCCCTTGTCCCCAGTCACAGGATTGACCGCCCCAAAGTAGTTTCTAACCGTCTCCTCCGATAAACCTAACTCGGCGGCAATACGACTGATACTGCCGTGCGGTAAACTGTCCTTGATTCTCCTAAGCTCATTAAATGAAATCGTTTTCATGCGTAAAAAAATTATGCGTTTATAAAAATTTTAGTTTAATCCATTGATCGTGAAGTAAAAACAATATGATAACGTGAAGCCAAAAAACCGCGCCTAACAACGTCGATCCCCTCCTAACACTACACAAAACCGACCCCTCAGGCAAAATCTTCGCCCATCGCTGACGACCATACATGTACAGATGGTAGATTCCATAACCTACCATCCCTCCAACTACCCATCCAACTATAACATCCGATATGAAGTGTCGCCCAAGGTAAATCCTTGAATAACCCATAAGTAATGCAAAAAGCAAAATTGATACAGTGAAAAACCTGTTCCGAAAAACTAATGCAGTAAATACAGCAAAGCCCATCGAATTCGTCGCATGACCCGAAATAAAGCCGTAACCACTTCCCCGATACTCGTAATCCCCGTACCGGAAAACATCTACAATGTCGCGAAAATCAGGGTGGTTCGTAGGGCGTAACCGCTGGAAAAATGGCTTGAAAACGTGAGATGACAACTGGTCGCAAACCAATACCAATAACGCTATCGCAAGGATTGCACATAATATCTCCCGCCATTTCCGATGCCATACAAAAAAGAAAATGAAACAAAGGTAAAATATTACCCATGTCCATTTATACGTGTAAAGATAAAAGAAGTTGTCCAATATAACCGAGTCACTGCCGTTCAGCGCAAAGAATAGTCCGCGTTCCAATATCAATTCTTTTTCAAGCATATATTAATTTGTTATAATCTATGAGCGTTCTTAGAGCGCAACAAAGTAACAAACAAAAATCTACATATCCAAAATTCTTGTGGTTAAATAATGTTAATGTGGGAAAAATAACCAATTTACTTGCGTAATAAAAAAATAAGTCGTACCTTTGCAGCCTCAAATCCTAAAGGGTAGTTAAAGCGAAGGCGAAATATTCCCCCTCCACCCCCGGATATAACATATTTACATTAAAGAAAATGTTTGTAATAGTGGACATTCAGGGTCAACAATTCAAAGTAGAAAAAGACCAACAATTGTTCGTTCATCGCCTCAAAGGCGAAGCAGGAGCCCAAGTGGAATTTGAAAAAGTTCTGCTGGTAAACAGTGACGGGACTGTAAAAGTAGGCGCACCCGTAATCAAAGACGCCAAAGTAACAGCGGAAATCGTACAACCCCTCGTAAAAGGAGATAAAGTACTGATTTTCCACAAAAAGAGAAGAAAAGGTTACCGTAAACTAAACGGTCACCGTCAGCAATTCTCGCAAATCGTGATAAAAGAAATTATTGCTTAACTTTTAAAATCGTAAAAAATGGCACATAAAAAAGGAGTCGGTAGTTCTAAAAACGGTCGCGAATCGCACAGTAAACGATTAGGACTGAAAATTTTTGGCGGCGAAATCTGCAAAGCCGGCAATATTATCATTCGCCAGAGAGGTACGCAACATCACCCAGGTCTGAATGTGGGTATTGGTAAAGATCATACCCTGTTCGCACTTATAGACGGAAAAGTGTCGTTCAGAAAAAGAAGAAACGACAGATCTTACGTTTCTGTGGAACCCCTAACGGTTTGATGTAAGACAGTACTCCTGTTGGAGTAAAGTGGAGAAATAGTTTCAATAATAATTAATTTAAATCGAACTCCTAAAGAAATAAAAAACTTTAGGAGTTCGATTCTTATAGTATATTTTCCGTCCGTGAATTATTTTCTTTACCTTTGCAGGAAATATTTCCCACGATTATGATTAGACAAACCGTTTCGATAATAATATGCTGTATGGTATGCGTTTCCCTTGACGCGCAGCAATTCCGTACTGAGGCTTATTCCGATCGCGTTAAAACGTTACGGGTTAACCTTGTTGATAACTGGCAGGCAGCGCCCTACATCAACCTTGACGGTGACGCCGCAGTAGAAATTAATTTCGACTTGATTGTGGATGAGCCTGAAACTCTTACCTATACACTCACTCACTGCGATGCAAATTGGATGCCTTCCGATTTGCTGCAATCCGAATTTATGGACGGTTTCCAGGACAGAATCATTAATGATTACGCCATTTCCCTAAACACGTCAATGAGTTACGTTAATTACCGCATGGAATTTCCAAATGAAGACGTTTCACTGAAAATATCGGGCAACTACGCAGTACAGGTTTTCGCAGAAAATTCCGATGAAATGATTCTCTGTGCCTGTTTTTCCGTGATAGAAACAAATGTTGACATAGAAATGTCGGTTACAAGCCAGACAGACAAAGGAATGAACAGTTTATTTCAACAGGTAGGCTTTACCGTTAAATGTGGCGACCTGGTAAAATCCCCAATGAATGACCTTAAAGTACATGTCCTTCAAAATGAACGGACAGACAATATGGCAAAATCAATTAAACCGTTGTACGTGCAAAATCGCCTGATGAAATATGAGCATAATCCCTCGCTTATTTTCGAGGCAGGCAACGAATACCGGAAGTTTGAAATGACCACCCGCAAGTTCAACGGATATCACATTGAGTCAATTAATTTCCACGATCCTTACTTCCATGCAACGCTTTATCCCGACGCAATTCGCAATGGTACACACTACGAATATTACGATGACATCAACGGCAGGATCTATATCCGCACCCTCGACGGATCTTTCGCCGACTACGAAGCCGACTATTACATCGTTCATTTCTTTTTGCCTGCCGCTCAGCCATTTCCAGACGACGTTTATATATTAAGCCATGCGTTCAATAATCTGCTTAACGAACTGACTCTGATGGAATACAGCGAATATGACGGGGGATATGTCAAGAATGTTATCATGAAAGAGGGTTATTATAATTATATGTATGTTACCAGAGGAAATAATCAAAAACCGGCATCTCCTCACTTTGTTGAAGGCAATTACTACCAGACGGAAAACGAATATCGCGTCCTCGTTTACTTTCGCCGCGCAGGTGATCGGTTTGACCGCCTCATCGGCACAGAAACCATTCAATATAAATAAATGCTACACATAGACATCATAACGGTATTGCCGGAAATGCTGGGAAATTTCCTTAACTGCTCAATACTGAAGCGGGCGCAGGATAATAACCTTGCGGAAATTTGCCTTCACAACCTGCGCGACTACTCACCCGACAGCAGGCACAGGCGGATCGATGACTACCCTTTTGGAGGTCAGGCGGGAATGGTAATTCAATGCGAACCGGTCGATCGTGCTATCACATTTTTAAGAACTAAGCGCCAATACGACGAAATAATCTACACCTCACCCGACGGAGAAAAATTTTGCCAGCCCGTAGCCAATCAACTTTCTATGAAGCAAAACATTATCATCCTATGCGGACACTACAAAGGGATCGATTACCGTATCAGAGAGCATCTAATCACCCGCGAAATATCAATCGGAGATTACGTCCTGACCGGAGGCGAACTCGCAGCAGCCGTCATGGCGGATGCTATAGTACGGCTCATACCGGGCGTCATCGGAGACGAGCAGTCAGCACTGTCGGACTCTTTCCAGGACAATCTGCTTGCGCCACCCCTCTACACTCGTCCGGCAAATTATCGCGGATGGCAAGTGCCAGAAATCCTTCTCTCCGGTCACGAAGCCAGGATACGCGAGTGGGAACTGCAACAATCCATAGAAAGAACCCAACTGTTACGCCCCGATTTAGCAAAAGAAACGGATAATTAAAAATATTTTCCCTGAAAACGCAGATGTTGTTAATAAAATATTTAACATAAACCAATCCTGCTCTGAGTTAGAACCGACAATGCCTGACGTCGTAAAGTATTTTCCGTATCAGGCATCCTCTTTGTAGTACTATATTTGACTTCTGTGTTCATAATACGCGGCAAAGATACGAATTTTTCTTTTCCGAATCTTACATAACATAATTTTTGAAGACTAACGCCATAATTTCCTTCTCCCTTTATAAATTAATAGGGGTGCACTCAATGTACACCCTTATTATATTTAGTTTTCTTACGATTCTGCCTTTTACTTCCAGTTGGCGCCTATGCCGAGATTGGTGATAACTGTGCGGTTCTGGTAGGTATATTTGCGACCGCTCGGATTACCTAAATCCGACAGTTTCGTTTTACCGTCACTGCTGTCTTCAAATTCAGGCTCGGCAGTATCGCCGCTTTGCGAAGAATTCAAGTAAAACATTCGGGAGAAGGCTTGTTCGACATCTTTGATCTCTGTTGCGTCTGTTTTTTTTAATGTCTTTATCCAGTTCGGGAATATCTTTTGTCCTTTAAGTATAAGGGAAGTGTTGTTGTGGTGTGTCATGCTAAGGAAGCTCGACAGGAGCGTCATCGATCTATTCTCGTTGAACCACCCCGAAAGCGGTCTAATGTCAATTGGTGATGTGAGGAAAGTGTTGCCGCAGTGTGTATAGTACAGGAAACTCGACAGGTCAGTTATTGATGTATTCCCGTTGAACCACCCCGAAAGCGGGCTAAGGTTAATTGGTGATGTGAGGGAAGTGTTGTTGTTGTGTGTATTGGCAAGGAAGTTCGCCAGCTGCTCTATTGATGTATTCCCGTTGAACCACCCCGAAAGCGGGCTAAGGTCAATGGGTGATGTTAAGTTAATTTTAGTGTCATCGCTAATGTTGCCGGAGTGTGTACCACCAAGGAAGTTCGACAGCTGCGTTATCTTTTGATTATTGCTGAACCATCCCTCAAGACCACTAAGGTCAATGGGTGATGTGAGGGAAGAGTTGCCGTAGTGCATATTGGCAAGGAAGTTCGACAGGCGCGTTACTGTTTCCGGCAATTTGTACGTATCTACAATTTTAGCGGGAGTAGTAAGGTTTGTGCAGTTATAAAACATCCAGGCGAACATACCGGTAGCATCAAAGGTGTTTGTAGGTGCAAAAGCCTTAGTAGTTAGCGGGGCGTCTATTGATATAAGTTTCTGCTTATTGGCAGTAGAATTTGCGTCGCCGCCAGATACGGCATGTCCGAATGCATTTCCCCAGCCTGGCTCGGAAGAGTTGTACGGGGTGATGCGTATTTGATGCGGTCCTGCTTTCGGGATGGTGAGTGCAATGCCGTTGTGGTCAGTGGTTGTACCTCTTGTTTTACGCACTGCCGCGCCGCCGTCAACTGAAACATTCCAGTCGTAAGCATGATTATATGTAATGCTCACATAGCCGGAGGTAGGTATGTAGTAAATCTCGCTGTCATTAGTGGTCTTGATTGTGAGCAGGATCTGTTCTTGTATAGGTCCTTCGGGAGGACATGTCTGTATCCATTTTAAGCCGTTCCAGGTCTCGACGCACTTGGTAGCGGTGTTGAAAATCTGCAAGCCTTGCGCCTTGCCGTTCTTCTCCGCCTGAAATTCTGGTTTCGAGACCATCGCGTCCCGCTGATCAGTAGTCATCTGCGGCAGCCTGAAAGCACGCTCGCCGCCACTGATGAGTTCGAGTATGGAAAACGACTGTGGATCGGTTGTCGATCCGATTGTCACCTGCGCCTTAGTGACGCCTGCGCTCATTATCAGGAGCGCTACTGCAATTAGAAAGTACTTTTTCATTTTTGTAATGATTAATTTTGTTTATAAATATTTTTTGTTAATTCTTTTTTTTCAAGTAAGGTCCTTAAGGACTTTAAAGACTTTAAGGACATTAACGACGTTAAAGACCTTAAGGACGTTCCGCCTTCCACCCCCAGTCGCTTCGCTTCACTGGGGGTTATTAATGTTCGTCCTTTACAGGACGTTAAAGACATTAAGGACTTTAAAGACTTTAAAGCAACAGACCGGAGGTCTGAATTTGCATAACCCCCAATGAAGCGAAGCGATTGGGGGTGACGAAACCAATCATACCTCTCTAAGGGAGAGGTTAAAACCGGCATCGGTGAAGGTGCGGGGAACCCACACGGTGAAGTGAGCGTAAAACAAAAAGTTGTTTGAGCGCATAGCGCGAGTTCTTTTTGTTTAGCGAACGAGCCGATTGTGGGTCGCACCGCAGCCGTAGCCTTGATTTTTTGTGTTACTTTTTTATCAAGAAAAAAGTAACGAGGAAATTGATAAAATCCCTTTTCCATCCTCACTCCTCAACCTTTTACAATATTAAAACTTACTTGCTTGCGACCCTTGTATGAACCTTTACCGTGTATCGTGACCAGCGCCGTGCCCGGTCCGTCATTGTCATGGTAAGAAAGTTCATAATCGCGGGTGAAGACAAGTTTTTTGTCATCGTAAAACACCTCCGGCATCGGCACGACTGGTTCATCATCATAGACCTGCGGCGGGATGTCGTTAACAGTCGCCTTGTCGATGTCCTTTTTCGCATGGTGGTGGCTGTGCTCGTTGAAATACGTTATCTCACTGTTCAGCCTGCGGACAAATTCACCGGTCACATCGTATCCGTTCAGCGCGCCGTAAGCGTCTATCAACACAATCATATTGCGGTAGATGATATTAACTCGCTTGCGGACGTCGGACAA
>JAISYU010000103.1 GCA_031269685.1 Dysgonamonadaceae bacterium
AAATAGCAGGCTTGTTTAATGCCTCTTTAATTGCGGGATCTAAAGAGGTTACTTTTTCTATATAAGGAATCAATAACGCTATGATATTATTAAAACTGCCTGAAAAGAGAAAACATCGAGAGTAAAATGACAACAGATGTCCTTGCAGATAGAAGAAAACACTCATAAATAACAATCCGAACAATGAACCTGCTATCAACATAAAAATAGCATTTTTCGTTCGTTTTTTATCGGGTTGAAGGAAGTATATACAAACCAAGATGCCAAATACGTATGGACAGGCTTGAATACCGGATATAACTATAAGGAATGCGAATAGAGCCAAAAACCATTTCCTGATATTATAATAATAACCCGTTATAAATGCGGTTGTACATAACATATTGAGAACATCCACCCTCCCATTCCTGTATATCCAGGAAAACATACCGCCACACCAGAATAATAATAGAAAAAGGAGCAGGGTATAATGGTTTTTAATGATGGATTTATCCCTCATAAATCTGTATATAAGCAAGCTGATAAAAAATACTATAACTATATTCAGGCTTCTTAGGGATGTTGGAGATACACCGAACAGGTATATCCATGGTACTAACAGAAATTGGCACAACGGAGGATATGTAGAATAAACTTTACCATTTTCCCCCCACCACGCTGTTGTTCGCCACTGTCCATCCAATATAAAATTAACCGGACTGTCGACAAACATGATTTCATCTATCCACGTCAATGGCGTCCATGCCAGCGTAAACAGGTTTAAAACGATGAAAAACAGGCTGACTGCATAAAATATTACATGATTCTTGCTCATATTGTCTTGATTATATCTTTGCCGCAGTTGCGGGAAATGAGAATCTTGCTTCCGGGACGTTTCCCGCAGTTGCGGCAAATAAGAAAATTGCTTCGGGATGTTTTCCGCAGTTGCGGGAAATAAGAATCTTGCTTCCGGGGCGTTTCCCGCAGTTGCGGGAAATAATAAAATTTCTTCGGGACGTTTACCCCAAGTTCGGGTAATGATAATATTGCTTCCGGGAAGTTTCCCGCAGTTGCGGGAAATTAGAATCTTGCTTCCGGGACGTTTCCCGCAGTTGCGGGAATATATAATCGGCAAAAAATCTCAACATACCTCCTTTTAGGAAATATTGCTGAACTTTCTCGCGTATGAAATATTTTTTTATTATCTCGCGCCCGTGCGAATATAATAAGGAATGAATGGGTGCGATGTGTGTGTGTGTGTGTGTGTGTGTGTGTGTGTTAACAAAATATTTGACACCGCCAAATTATTAGAGGTATTTCCTGAAAAAACTTTGCTGATAGCAATACTTGTCATTAGTTATAAATTTACGGCGGCAAAGGTACGTATTTTTTTGAAACAACAACAAATTTCGCGAAGAAAAGTGAGAAATATCAATTCGGAGAATATGTAGAACCTAATTTCAATTAATTTTCGTGCATTTATACTGAAATATTTTGCAGTCTCATGTTTTGTCATTACCTTTGCAGCCCGTTTCTTATGAAAACGGATTACGTGCTATATATAAATAAGGTGTAAAATGAATATCCTTTCTCTTTTTGTAGTAATACCGGCGCTAATGCTGCTGATGCTGTTCCTCTCTAAAGACCTGAAACAGATTCGCGCCATTATGGTAGCCGGTGCAACGGCGTTACTCGCCCTGTCGGCAACACTCGTAGCGCTCTTTATTCAGGAACGCGCAGCAAATCCCGAAGCCGTAATGCTCTTCACGCAGTCCGTAACCTGGTTCGAACCTCTCAAGATCTCCTATTCCGTAGGCGTCGACGGTATATCGGTCGCAATGCTCGTCCTGTCGGCAATAATAGTCTTCACAGGCGTATTCTCCTCGTGGAATATGCCGATGGCAAAAGAGTTCTTCCTCTGGTACTGCCTGCTCTCGATCGGCGTATTCGGCTTCTTTATATCAACCGACCTGTTTACAATGTTCATGTTCTATGAAGTAGCCCTCATCCCAATGTACCTGCTGATCGGACTATGGGGAACTGGACGGAAAGAATACTCCGCAATGAAACTGACGCTTATGCTGATGGGCGGATCCGCATTTCTGCTCGTCGGAATCATCGGAATCTACTATACCTCCGGGCATACAACATTCAACCTTAACGAAATCGCACAAACACTCCATATTCCAATCGAACATCAACGCTGGATATTCCCCGCAACATTCCTCGGATTCGGAGTGCTCGGAGCGCTGTTCCCATTCCACACCTGGTCACCCGACGGACACGCCTCCGCACCAACCGCAGTCTCAATGCTCCACGCCGGCGTACTGATGAAACTCGGCGGATACGGATGCTTCCGAGTCGCAATATACCTGATGCCCGAAGCAACCCACGAATTAGGATGGATATTCCTTATATTAACCGGAATCTCTGTCGTATATGGCGCCTTCGGTGCGGTAGTTCAAACAGACCTCAAATATATCAACGCATACTCCTCGGTAAGCCATTGCGGACTCGTACTGTTCGCAATCCTGATGCTAAACCGTACAGCAATGACAGGAGCCGTAATGCAAATGCTTTCCCACGGACTGATGACAGCCCTATTCTTTGCACTGATAGGCTTAATCTACGGACGGACACATACACGTGACATACGGGAAATGGGTGGGCTGATGAAGATCATGCCCTTTGCATCGCTTTGCTATGTGATAGCCGGTCTGGCATCACTCGGACTACCGGGATTGAGTGGATTCGTTGCCGAAATGACAATCTTTGTAGGCGCATTCGGTGCGAAAGACATATTCCCGTTTGCCGCAACGAACACATTCACAACCACTCTGACCATAGTAGCATGTTGCTCGATAGTAATAACAGCCGTCTATATCCTCAGAACCATCGGCAAAATACTCTACGGACCCGTCCAGGACAAACATCACCTCTCCTTGACCGATGCCGCCTGGTTTGAACGTGTTTCAGCCGTCGGACTAATCCTTGCCATTGCCTTCATGGGCTTATATCCTTCCGGCGTATCTGGACTTATATACGACAGCGTGGCGCCGATAATCGAAAGGATGGCAATGCTTTGAATTAATCATAATATTTGAAACGATACAATATCATACAAATCTATGGATTTTACAAACTTTCTAATGATGGGTCAGGAAATAGGGCTGGTAGCCGTCTTCCTTGTCTTATTCTTTTACGATATCATAGCCTCGGAACGTGCTAAACAGTGGTTTCTGCCTGTTACATGTGTATTGTTTGCGGTCTTGACGCTTTGGGGATTCTGTCCCGATAAGCCCTCAGGAGAAGCATTCGGCGGAATGTTTATCCAGTCACCGATAACAGTATTGATGAAAAACGTGCTGAATATAGCAACGTTGATCGTTTTCCTGCAAACGGCAGGCTGGCTCGGAAAAGACGAATTGCGCGGACGACGATTCGAGTTCTTCCTTATTACCTTAATAACTTTGCTCGGAATGTATATTATGATTTCCTCAGGGAACTTTATGATGCTATATATAGGTATGGAAACGGCTTCGCTACCGCTCGCCTGCCTTGCTGCGTACAACAAGCATAAAGAACGTTCTGCCGAAGCAGGAGTGAAATTTGTCCTAATCTCGGCGTTGTCGTCGGCTGTAATGCTCTTCGGATTGTCGTTCCTGTACGGGGCAACAGGTTCATTCTACTTCACAGATATGAGTACAGCCGTATCCGGTCAGCCTCTCGTCATTATCGGATTGGTGTTTTTCTTTGGCGGACTTGGTTTCAAACTTTCACTCGTGCCGTTCCACCTCTGGACAGCCGATGTGTATGAAGGTGCACCGACAAGCGTAACAGCGTATCTGTCCGTAGTCTCCAAAGGCGCTGCTGCATTTGCTTTGCTGTTTGCACTATATAAAGTATTCGGAAGTATCGAACAGGTTTGGCAAAATATCATTTGGTGGCTGTCCGTCATAACAATTACGCTTGGAAACCTGTTTGCCATACGTCAAACGGACATCAAGCGGTTTTTTGCCTTCTCGTCTATTTCACAGGCAGGCTATATACTGCTTGGAATTATTGCCGGCAACGCTCAGGGTATGGCTTCTACGGTCTATTATGTGCTGGTTTACGTTTTTTCCAACCTTGCCGCGTTTGCAGTTATTTCGGCTGTTGAGAACGCTACAAAAGGACAGACGACTATTGCTGCCTTCAACGGATTATATAAGAATAATCCCAGGCTTTCTTTGGTAATGACTTTTGCTGTGTTTTCACTGGGCGGTATTCCTCCGTTTGCAGGCTTCTTCAGTAAATTTTTTATTTTTATGGCGGCAGCTTCGTCGGAACAATATCTGTTGGTTTTCATAGCGTTGCTGAACACAGTTGTGTCGCTCTATTACTATCTACTCATAGTTAAAGCGATGTTTATCAACGAGCCGGTTTCTGAACCTGTACGGATACGGAGTGATGTTTATAACAAAATAAGCATGTTGACTTGTGTTGTCGGCATACTCTTACTGGGTATTTTTGGTTTCTTCTTTTATAATATAGCAGATAAGTTCAGTTTCGGGATATAATTGCCGAAATAAAGTTTATAAAAAAGCATCATTAAACGGATATAATTCAAAGAAAATATACTAAATAACAATCTGTTTTTATTAATATACTTTAAATCATGAGTTATTTGTTAGGTCTTTATGAATTATTTACTACATTTGCAGACAAAAAATAACAGAAAAATTTTAATAACTAATTATTTATAATTTAAACGAACGCAAATTTTATGGAAACAAAAAGTCAAGTCGGCACAAAACGGGAAGGCAAAAGAACCCGTGGTGTCAACGCAGTGATTGTAATCATCGGAGCCTTTGTATTAGCGGTGGGTTTTTACCTGTTCATTCTGGGAGATCCCTCACATTTTGAAGGCGCAAAGTCTAACTCGGAAGTATGGACATACAAATTCCATCCGAAAAATGGCGATATGCTCGGAACTATGTTCATGGGTGGCTTCGTCGTGCCTATTATCCTTACCCTCTTGCTTACGGTATTCATTTTGAGTTTTGAGCGTGCTTTCGCTCTTGCAAAAGCAAAAGGTCACGGTAATCTGATTAATTTTGTTTACGACGTTAAGAAGAATCTGAAAAAAGGTGACATCACAGCAGCCGAAAGCCTTTGTGCAAAACAGAAAGGTTCTGTTGCAGCAATAGTTGATGCAGGTCTGAAGAAGTACAAAGAGATGGAAACTCAAAACCTTCCGAAAGAGACAAAGATTGAGGAAATCAAAGCCGAACTCGAAGAGGCTACTGCTCTGGAACTGCCTTCAATGCAGCAAAACCTCCCTATTATTGCAACCATATCGACGCTCGGTACTCTTATGGGTCTGTTTGGAACGGTGCTTGGTATGATCAAGTCGTTCTCGGCTCTCGGTACCGCTGGTGCAGTTGACTCTGTAGCCCTTTCGGTCGGTATCTCTGAGGCGCTTGTGAACACTGCTACCGGTATCGCAACCGGTGCGTTGGCTATCATTGCTTACTCTTTCTTCAGCGGCAAGATAGATAATATGACGTATGCCATTGATGAGATGGGGTTTGCCTTGACTCAAACATACGCAGAAACACATAATTCCTAAATTATTAATTGAATTATGGCTAAAGTTAAAGTAAAAAAACACAGTACGTTCATCGACATGACAGCGATGAGTGATGTTACTGTGCTTTTGCTTACTTTCTTCATGCTTACTTCAACGTTCGTCAATAAGGAGCCGATTCAGGTAACAACGCCGTCGTCCATCTCGGAAACGAAGGTACCTGATACGAATATGCTTACAATCTTAGTTGACCCTTCCGGTAAAATCTTTATGAGTATGACTAATCAGGATCAATTGCTCGCCACACTTGAAAAAGTGGGAGATGATTACGGAATTACGTTTAACGACAAGCAGAAAGCCACCTTTGCACGGCTCAAATCGTTCGGAGTTCCAATAGAGTCAATGCCTGCCTTTCTTAGTCTCACTATTGAGGAACAGGACAAAAAGATGACTCACAAGGATGATCCGAATATCGGTATCCCAAACGAAGACACAAAAGGGGCAGACGGTACAATAACAAAATCAAGTGAATTCAAGCGTTGGATTACCTATGCGACGGAAGAAAATAAAGAACTTCTGCTTGCCATTAAATCCGACAAGAATGTTCCGTATCCGATTGTGAAGAAAGTAATTGAAGATTTGCGAGATTTACGGAAAAACCGCTATCTCTTGCTTACAAGTTTGAAGACAGCTTCCGCTGAATAGTTGAAAGTAGAGTATTTATCCTATAAAAAGACAGAAAAAATGGCTGAAGTACAAGCAAACGACCACGGCGGCGACGGCAAAAAGAATAAACAGAAGAAACAGACGTTGCGCGTTGATTTCACTCCTATGGTGGATATGAACATGTTGTTGATTACATTCTTTATGTTCTGTACCACTTTGTTGAAGCCGCAAACGATGAAAATCGTTTTCCCTGCGAAGGATCAGGTAAAGGAAGAGCAAGATAACAAGGTAGCAGAATCAACTGCTGTTACATTGTTATTGGGGGCGAACAACGAAATATATTATTACGAAGGTTATATTAAGGAAGCAGATTATGAAAAATATGATGAATTTCTTAAGCAAACCGATTGGGAACCGATTGGTGAACCAACTGAAAGCATACGTCAATACCTTTATTCCAGAAATAAAGGCACATACGATCAAATTGAAGAACTGCGAAAGCAGATGAGGAATCAACAAATTACGGAAGACGCTTTCAATGAACAGGTAAAGCAAATTCAAGACGAAGCAAAAAAGGCAAAGAAAGCACCGACCGTAATGATTAAGCCTTCCGATTTATCGTCGTATATGAATATGGTGGATGCGCTTGACGAGATGTTGATTTGCAACATAGCGTCATACGCAGTAATGGACTTGGACAAGGGAGACCGAATCATTCTCGCCAGGAAAACCGACAATCAGGAATATCTGACAGAGGAAGAACGGAAAGATCCTAAGATTAACAAGTAATTGTGTTACAATTTAAAGAAGTATAACATGGCACAAGGATTTGATTTAACATCCGACAAATGGTTAGCGCTTATTTTTGAAAACAGGAATAAGCAGTACGGAGCGTACACTCTCCGCAACCAGTCATCTAACCGTCATTTGAAAGCATTACTTATTGTAACGCTCATAAGCCTACTTGCGATTTTTCTTCCGAAGATCATCAAAGCAGTAGCACCCGATAGCAAGGTTGATTTGAGTCGTAACGAAGAATTTTCGTTGACAGAAGTTAATCAGGACATCCCTGAAGAGGAAACGGTGAAGGCTCTTGAGATCCCGCCTCCACCCGAATTGAAAACTACTATCCAGTTTACCACTCCAAAAGTAGTTGAGGATGACAAGATAACCGACGACAACCAGATGCTTTCGCAGCAGGACTTGCTTGACAGTTCGGCGGACATTTCCATTGCATCAATAGAAGGCAGTGAGACCGGCGGCATTGATATTGCAGATCTTGTAGACAAGCAAGTTGTGATTCAGGAGCCTCCTAAAGAACAGATTCACAGTTATGTGGAAAAGATGCCTATTTTCCCCGGAGGAATGGACGAAGTGACAAAGTGGTTGAGTAAGAACATTAATTACCCCCCAATTGCAGAGGAACAGGGTCTTCAAGGGAGAGTAACGATACGGTTTGTTGTCAGTGAAGACGGCTCTATTAGCGATGTACAGGTACAGAAGAGTCTTTCAAAGGAATGTGACGAAGAGGCAGTGCGTGCTGTCAAGAAAATGCCGAAATGGATACCGGGCGAGCAGAATGGGAAGAAAGTAAAAGTTTATTTCTCTCTGCCTGTATCGTTCCGCTTGCAATCGAGGGATTGACGGACATGAGTGAAAATAATCAGGAAAAGAGTGGTAACCGCATAGTATTCATCTTTGAAATTGTGATGTCGGTGTTTTACCTTGTTTTCGGCGGAATTCTGTTGTTTACGCATTGGTTTGACCGGGTACTCTATGGTAATCACGCTCTGAAACTGACTGTTGGAATCTTGTTCACCATCTATGGAATTTTCAGGATATACAGGTCTTGGAGAAAAATCCTCGAAAGAAGAGGGTAAATTGGTATAATAAATCTGTGAAAAAGGCTGTAATTCTAAGGAGTTGCGGCCTGTTTCTTTTTGCATGGCAGATAAATAATATTATTACCGCTTCACGACCTTCAATGTTTATATGGTCTTAATCTCTTTGAACTCTTTCCATATTTCTGCGGCTTTGTAATCTTCAACGGACTCGGCGGGAACGTAAAGCGTGACGTTACTTAAATCAACGTAATCAAATACCCCGCTGTTTATTCTTTGCGGCACCGGGTTAAGATTGGTAACTGAAGTCAGTCCTCTGCAACAGGAAAAAGCCGCATTTCCAATACTTGTTACACTGTTTCCAATAGTAACGGAAGTCAGTCCGCTGCAATCTTCAAAAGCCCCATTTCCAATACTTGTTACACTGTTGGGAATATTATAACTTGCATCCTGTTTCCCTTCAGGATATTTAATCAATTTGCTTTTTGCCTTATTGAACAGTACACCATTTTCAGACGCATAAGCCGTGTTATTTTCAGAGACATCAATAGCCGTCAAAGCGCTGCAACTTCCAAAAGCCCCATTTCCAATACTTGTTACACTGTTTGGAATAGTAACGGAAGTCAGTCCGCTGCAATCGTAAAAAGCCCAATCTCCAATACTTGTTACACTTTCTGAAATAGTAACGGAAGTCAGTCCGATGCAATCGTAAAAAGCATCACGTCCAATACTTGTCACGCCATCCCCAATTACGACCGTTGTAATTGAAGATTTGTAAGAAGACCATGGAACCGAGTCGTCATAATCCGGCATCTCCCCTTCTCCGCTAATAGTTAATGTACCATTAGATAGATTCCAGGTTAGCGGACCGGTTGTTCCGCTTATAAACTTGTTCATTTTTGTAGGAATTATGAATTTGTAAATAGATTTTCTTGGTTATTTGTCAACCTGTTTATTTTTATTACGGAATCACTGCGGAATAAATCGGTGACCATGGACCCTTTTCAGCGCGGGTATTTTTCCATCTCGCAGCAAACCAGAATTTAGTACCCCTCTGTTCTTCGGTAAATTCGAGATCCAAAGGTGGATCGGTATCGAATTCGTTGAGGTTAAGTTGTGAGATGTCCAACGGGGCATCATTCGAGATAAGGTAAACAAGTTCAATGCCGTGTTGCCCTTCCGGTTTTGCCCGTGAAGTTTCAGAGCCGCCATATTCGATGATGATATGACGGATAAGATGTGTCAATGCCTTCATCCACGGATAATCATTCGCAACAGGCGAAGGTGTGCGCGTCTTCTTGTAGACAGTAAGTCCGAGGTTTATCCTGTCAGTGTCGGTTACTAAGTGATTGTGTTGGATGTACTCCTCAACGTCATTCCTGATCCTCTTTTCGAGAGCTGCCCGCGCTTTGTTCTTCTCATCAACCGCACTTGCAGTCCGTGTCGCTTTGTCGCTTGAGATTCCAAATTTATCTTCAAAATCATTGTATAGCGACAAAAGCAACAGTTGTTCGGCGCTCGGAAAACCGATGCGCGTCATAATTACAGCCAGTCTTGTTACGAAGGTCTTTGACCACGTCTTAAATTCGGCGTCTTTTCTTGGAATATAGTCTCTTCTACTCATAAAAAATAATGATTAGTGGTTTTTATATCTTTTAAAATTCTTTCTCGTGTAAGATACAGACGATTTGGGTGCGCACCCAAATGTTTCGGGTGCGCACCCGGAAGTCTCGGGGATGCACCCGGAAGTTTCGGGTGCGCACCCAGAAGTATCGGGGATGCACCCGGAAGTTTCGGGTGCGCACCCAGAAGTCTCGGGGATGCACCCGGAAGTTTCGGGGATGCACCCGGAAGTTTCGGGTGCGCACCCAGAAGTCTCGGGGATGCACCCGAAGTGTTCGAGGATATACCCTAATGATGCGGGTAAGTACCTGAAAGACTTGTGGTTTATGCTATTTGAAACAGTAATCGTATTATTCCAATCAAAAAGAGTACCGTATATATAAGAATATACGCCAATATTTTTTGATTTGGATCTGACAATGCCCGATAGTGTTGAGTACTTTTTAGTATCAGGTATCATCCTTCTGTTAATATACACGATATTACTATTCATAGAGACTGCAAAATTACATAAAGTTTTTAATCCACCAAATTCTTTGTGCACTTTTTTTAATAAAACAGTTATTTTATTAGATTTCTTTTATTAAAATTAATATTGTACTTTTGCGCAAATATTAATTGAAAAATAGTTTGAAAACAGGAAGTACGGAATCGGAATCACGCTTTAAGAACCTTAGCACAATGTCTGTAAGCGAAATACTCTACTCTATAAATGAGGAAGATAAGACCGTGCCTGACACGGTAGAGAAAGCAATTCCACAGATAGAAAGATTCATTACGGTATGCTGTGAACGATTGCGGTATGGCGGAAGGCTGTTCTATATCGGCGCAGGAACAAGCGGACGGCTTGGAGTAGTTGACGCTTCGGAGTTGCCTCCTACTTATGGCGTTGATCAAGGGCTTGTTACAGGTTTAATTGCAGGTGGAGACTGCGCTATCCGTAAGGCTGTAGAACATGCCGAAGATGACCCGAATGGAGCGTGGAATGATCTGTTGAAGTTCGGAATAAGTAAAAAAGACGCCGTACTCGGTATCGCCGCTTCGGGAAAGACTCCGTATGTGGTCGGCGGCGTGAAATCGGCAAGGGAATACGGTTGCATGACCGGATGTATAACCTGTAACAGTAACTCACCGCTTGGAGAAGTCGCAGAGTATCCGATTGAGGTAGTCACAGGTCCCGAATTTCTTACCGGAAGTACGAGAATGAAAGCGGGAACTGCACAAAAACTTGTACTCAATATGATTTCTTCGACGCTGATGATTCAACTCGGCAGAGTAAAGGGAAATAAGATGGTAGATATGCAACTGACAAACAATAAATTGATAGATCGCGGAACTCGTATGCTGATGGACGAACTGAATATCAATGCAGACGATGCCAGACGACGTCTTATTGAAGCAGGATCGGTCAGAAAGGCTATTGAAGACTGTGTTTTGCAGAGAAAAACAGATGAGAAGTAGATAAAAAGTAATAGTGTAACGCAAAAATAATAGCGCTTTTATGTGCTTTTTGTTGTTTATCTCCATTTTTTTCGTACTTTTGCACGCTGTTTTGAAATTAATTAAAACAAATTAATAAATGATCACAATCACATCTTCTTCCGTTATCGAATGGGCTAAAGGATTTCTTACACAAGCCGATTCGGAACTTACCCCAACCGAACAGAGAGAACAGAAAAAATTCGCATCTCTTGTCCAAACGCCTGAGTACAAAACATTCCTGACGACAATGCTTGACGAATCGTCGCAAATACGGGACAACGCAAAACTGAACAATCGAGTGCGGCAAATTATTAGGAAATACGGAATCCCTGACTTTTTTAGTCGTGGAGACAGGCTACTAATAAAGTTGTATATGCTGGGAGGATACCTTTTCCCGTCAATCGCAATGCCGATCTTCAAGTATAAACTCCGCAGAGAAACAGATAAAATTATCATCTCCGAAGAACGTCCGAAACTTACCGAACACCTCGCAGGACGTTTGGACAGTAATATCGGGCAAAACGTGAACCTGCTGGGCGAGGTGGTACTCGGCGACGGCGAAGCCAAACATAGATACGAACATTACCTCGAAGCGCTCGAAATGCCCGACATCAACTACATTTCCATAAAATTGAGCGGTATATATGCGCAAATTAAATCGCTGGCGTATGAACAGAACAAACGGGAACTTATCGCGATGGTCTCGTCTATCTATCGTAAGGCAATGCAAAATCCGTACACCGATAAAGCCGGCAAACAGATATACAAGTTTGTAAACCTTGATATGGAGGAATACAAGGATATGGAACTTACTTACGATGTATTTACCGAAACCCTCTCTCAGCCGGAGTTCAAGAACTATACGGCGGGAATAGTCGTTCAGGCTTACCTGCCGGATGCAGAAAGCAATTTCCATCGCCTGATTGAATTTGCAAAGAAACGCGTCGCAGAAGGAGGTGCACCTGTCAAGATGCGATTGGTGAAAGGTTGCAATCTGCAAATGGAATCAATAGTGTCTTCGCTTAAAGGTTGGATGTGTCCCGTACTCCATACCAAAACAGAGGTAGATGCCAACTATATGCATATCCTCGACCTGGCTTTGACGCCTGAAAATACAAAAGTGCTGAATGTCGGAGTTGCATCACATAACTTCTTCACTATCGGCTATGCTACTCTGCTTTGCGAACAGAACGAAATTACGGATGGAGTCACTTTCGAGATGCTCGAAGGTATGGCAAACCACCTACCCCGCGTAATGCGTAAACTCAAAAAGAATATTATCCTATATACGCCTGTCGTTAAATCGAAATATTTCCTCAATGCCGTGTCATATCTTGTACGCCGCTTAGACGAAAATACAGGTAAGGAAAACTTCCTGACTCATTCATTTAACCTCAAACTCAACAGCCGTGAATGGGATTTCTTGAGAGATCAATTCATTGAGGCTTACAAATTGAAAGATACGGTAAATACCGAGCCATACCGTACGCAAGACAGACGCAAAACAACTCCGGTAGCAAAGACGGACGTTTTTGTTAACGAACCGGACACTGATTTAGACTTGCCGTGGAATCGCGAATGGGCGCTTCAGATACTGAAAAAGTGGGAAAATGATGTGAATGAACAGAACTTTGTTGTCCCCGTACAAATAGGAGATAAAGAGATTATCACTGAAAACAAGAGGCTTTACAAAGACCGCAGTCGCGGCGATCTCGTAACTGTATGCGAGGCTAATCTTTCGTCGCAGGCTCAGGTTGAGGAAATAATTGCGATCGCAGAAAAAGATGCATCTGGATGGAAAAAGAAGTCGGTTGATGAACGCAAAGCGATCCTCTTCAGAGTTGCGGAAAACTTGTCGGCAAAGCGCGGCGATCTTATTGGTTGCATGGCGGCTATTACCGGTAAGACCTTTACCGAAGGCGACGTAGAAGTTTCGGAAGCAACCGATTTCTGCCGTTTCTATCCTATTTCTATGAAGGAATTTGATGCACTTGAAACCGTCGAGCACTCTCCCAAAGGTGTTGTCCTCGTCATTCCGCCATGGAACTTCCCGCTTGCCATTCCTGTCGGAGGCTGTGCATCGGCGCTGGCTGCGGGCAACACGGTTATCCTTAAACCAGCAACAGTAGCGCTTCCAGTTGCCTGGGAGTTTGCTAAATGCTTTTGGGATGCAGGAGTTCCGAAAGACACATTGCAGGTGGTTTGTCCCGCCGAACGTTCTTCTCTGAACTATCTTTCTGCTCATCCGGCGGTGAAACATATTATCCTTACTGGAGGTACAGATACGGCTTTCCGCTTGTTGGAAAACTCTCCACGCACCCCGCTTTCAGCAGAAACAGGAGGAAAGAATGTGATTATCCTCACCGCCACCGGCGACCAGGATCATGCAATACTTAACGTCGTTTCGTCGGCGTTCGGTAATGCAGGACAGAAATGTTCCGCCTGCTCGTTACTGCTCGTTGAACGTCGCACTTTTGAAGACGAAACATTCAAATCCAAACTGAAAGACGCAGTAGAAAGCCTTCGCACGGGAAGCGTATGGGATCCGCTTAACTACGTCGGACCGATGATTGACAACCGCAACGACAAGTTACGGCATGCGATTGAGACGTTCGAAGAAGGCGAATCATGGCTCGTCAAGCCGGAGTTTGTCGATGAATTGAAGTACATTCTCAAGCCCTGCGTGAAATACGGAGTAAAGCCGGGCAGTTATACGTTTGTCAATGAACTGTTCGCACCGTTACTTGCCGTAGTTTGCATAGACTCGTTTAAGCAGGGAATAGAGTTCGCCAATTCGTCGGAATATGGACTTACTGCCGGGTTGCAAAGCCTTAACGAAGAAGAGCAGAAGGTCTGGAAGGACAGCATAGAGGCGGGTAACCTATATCTGAACAGAGGTATTACGGGAGCGATCGTGCGCCGTCAGCCGTTTGGAGGAATGAAGCGCTCGTCATTCGGTGGCGGCATCAAAGCCGGCGGACCGAACTATGTCGCCTGTTTCACTCACTTTACCGAAAAAACATTAACCGACACGCCGCAAACAACACCGTTGAGCAATCTTGCAGATAACGCCGAAGGTGCGAATCGTATTAATTTCGCGGTTACGAATTACAAAAAGGCTTGGGATGAGGTATTTTCCGTAGAGGAAGATGTGAGCCATATTTACGGGGAAAAGAATACTTTTCGCTATCTACCGTTGAAACGTATGGGATTACGTGTTGCAGACGGTGACAGCATAGCCGACACTGTTTTGGTTATGCTTGCCTCTCACACAGCCAAAACACCCCTGACTGTAAGTATTTCGGAAGCCAATCCCAATCTTGCGGCAATCCGCGAGGCAGCATCGCATATAACCGGTAGTGCGGTAATCGTGGAAGATGAAGGTGCTTTTGTTTCCTCGATGGGAAGTTATGAGCGAATCCGCACCTGCACGGAAAGTTTGTCCGACGCGATTTATGAGAAGGCGGCGCAACTCGGACTTTACATAGCCGATGCCCGCCCGCTTGTTGAGGGTCGTCTTGAGTTGTTGCACTATCTTAAAGAGCAAAGTTTCTCATTCGAGTATCACCGCTACGGCAGTGTTTTCGGGGAAGAGAAGTAAGACCGTAACCCAACAGTATTTCCCATTAACTCATGTCACGTGAATATATATCGGCTAACCGGCAATGTTATCCGCATCCTGTAAAGATTGTTTGCCGTAAAACACTTGTGTAACATTGACCGCTAAAATAACCGCGCCCTTATTCTGCCGGAAGCATGAACAGGGGCGCGGAAGTTTTTATTCTTTTAGGGTGAGGAATCACTCCATCAACTTTGCCAGCGAACGCGGAAGATAGAACGTTTTGTTTTTATCTACGTAAACCGTTACGGTATTCATCTTAATGTCCTTGCCATTAAGATTTACGATGTTAGTGTTCGGTTTGACGATCAGTTTATTGCTCCCGTTTGCAACCGACAGCGTCACATCAAATCGCTCCTCTTTGTGCTTGGCTTTCACCTGAGTCGTATCCTCTATTTTCTTCTCTTCGAGGTCGAGTTTGTAGCCGGCGAATACATCAGTATGCTTGGCAAAGTGTTCGTCTGTCAATGTTTCGAGTGTTTGCGGCAGTTGAAGCGAGTGACGCAGATAGTGATTAAGTTCGATATTGGTATGATGTCCCGTCATGCGGTTAGGCGTTGGATCATAGACGGCGAGGAAAACCTCTTCGCCCGTATGACCGTGCGTAGTATAGCCAAAACAGGTGTTTTCGACCAGCATCTCACCTATCTTCTTTGACAGGGAAGTTCCTTTCATTCGCTGCTCGTCGGTCAGAGAGTTCATTTTGTAATCGCTGCAATTCAGCAGTTCTTTGTATTGCTCGTCTGTCAGGATGATACCGGTCAAGTCGAGCATAACGTCGCGGATACTGTCCGGCTTGGTGTTGTGCAGCACTTTGATAAGTCCGTTTATACTTGTTTTGTATTGCGAAACGCTTTTGAAAAGCGAGTCCTTAGATAGCGAGGCGTAGTTTGGGCAACGTTCGGCGCCGATGCTTATGCCGCTGTTACCGTGATCCGGCACGATGACTACGAGAGTATTACCGTCTTTTGCAGCGAAGTCCAGCGCAACACCGCACGCTCGGTCGAAGGCGAGCATATCCTCAATGATTGCGCGGGTATCGTTAGAGTGCGCCGCCCAGTCTATCTTAGAGCCTTCTACCATAAGGAAGAAGCCATTCTTGTTTTGCGAGAGTTTACTCAATGCCACCTTCGTCATTTCGGCGAGTGAAGGTTCTTCTTCGGGGTTCCGGTCAATATCGAATGACATATCTCGGTCTTTGAACAGCGCCCACATACGGTTGCCTTCGTAGAGCCGGAAACTGTCTATCCGGTTGAGGAACACGCCACAACCTTCGCCCCTGAGATATTGTATATCTTCGTCGCGGATGATACCTGCGCCACCTCCGATAACGACGTCAAGTCCGTTGTGTACCATCTGCGGGGCGATCCAGTCGTATCTGCCTCGACGGTAACTGTGTGCCGCGCAATCGGCAGGCGTAGCATGAGGGAACTCGCAGGTAAAGACAAGTCCTGTCGCTTTGTTTTGCGTTATCCGCGCCGCTTCGAGCACTGTCATCAACGGCTGGTACGCGCGGGTGGAGTCTATCGGAACTATATCGTTTTTCGGGTCGGCGGTAGGATATGTTGCAACCCAGTCCATTAGGCTTGGGTATCCGGTCATATAACATGACGTAGTCGGCGCGGAGTCACCTATCGGGGCGTTTGAGCAGTACGTAAGTATTGATCCGCATAGGTACGGGTCGATGTTGAGTCCTTGTTTGTCTGGGGTTTGGTATCGTTGAAACCACCTGGCAGTTGATACCGCCGCCCACGACGTTCCGTCCGGGATTAGCAGTATTACGTTCTTTATTTTCTGTTCCTGCCGGCAAGAAGAGAACACAATTAAGACCACTAAAAGACTAATAAAACCTGTTAACTTTTTCATAAAGATAAATATATTTTTCATTAAACTGAGATGCAAAGTTAGCAAAAATAACGGATAAATCGCATAAAGTGATAGCCGCTTCAATAAAATTCAGTACTTTTACCGCGCAGTATCATTCATTATCAATAACTATATGTATCGACTCATATTATTTATCTCGGTTATTCTTTTACAGTCAGTCGGGTTTCCGGCGTACTCCCGTGAGCAGGATTTTCCACGCAAGGGGGAAGGTATATACGCTTTTCTGCGCAGGCACAACCGCGAAGGCGAGGCATACTACGCGGAGTTTATGAGACTGAATAAAGGCATGTTAGGAGAAGATAAAACCTTGCGAAAAGATGTGAAATACACTATTCCGCCCGAAATGAACACGCCGGCGACAAAGGATCGTGAGAGAGTCTCCGCGGGCAATCGGTCAATAAATCGGAAAGTCATGCGAGAGCCGCTGTTTGGGAAAGACTACGAGTATTACAATATCCTTGACAATTCCCTTGCCGGCGCCGACTTTTACTTAGTCAGCGGGCATGGTGGACCGGACTGCGGCGCTATTGCAAATGTCGACAGGCATCAACTCCACGAAGACGAGTATGCGTACGACATAATCCTGCGTCTCGCGCGGAATCTTTTGCAGCACGGCGCGACTGTCCACATCATCATCCAGGACCGCAAGGACGGTATCCGTGACGGACTGTACCTGAACAACAGCAAGACGGAAACCTGCATGGGGAAAGAGATCCCTTTGAATCAGAAGAAACGTTTGAAACAGCGTACCGACAGGATTAACAAACTGAGAGTCAGGTCGAGGTCTCATTACCAACGCGCAATCTTCGTTCACCTTGACAGCCGGAGCCACAAACAGCAGTTGGACGTATTTTTCTACTACCAGAACGGGGTACGTGCAAGTTTGAACCTGGCGGAAAACATGAGGAAAACATTCAGTGCAAAGTACGAAGAACATCAGCCAGGGCGCGGTTTTTCAGGCACTGTAACGACCCGTTCACTTGCGGTATTGAACAATACTGTTCCGGCTTCGATATTCGTCGAACTGGCTAACATGCAAAACATTAATGACCAGAAGCGCTACATCCGCGCCGACAATCGTCAGGCTCTTGCTAACTGGCTTGCTCTTGGGTTCATGCGTGATTATAAGGACTCCAAGTAAAAAAACCTCTTTTTCGACAAAATTATTGCAAAACACATCGCTGTTTTCGGAAAATGTATTACCTTTGTGGCAGTGATGATAAAAAAAGTAATACATAGCGCCGTAAATATTTCGCTGAGTAACGCAGATTATTTCGCGGGGTCAAATAAATTGCTGATATGTATAGGATAAATTCCCTTACGTATAGAAAAAAATCATAGACGTGGGGGAAAAGTTTCCAGACGTATAGAAAAAAATCATAGACGTGGGGGAAAAGTTTCCAGACGTATAGAAAAAAATCATAGACGTAAGGAAAAAGTTTCTAGACGTATAGAAAAAAATCATAGACGTAGAGGAAAAGTTTCTAAATGTATAGAAAAAAATCATAGACGTAAGGGAAAAGTTTCTAAACGTATAGAAAAAAATCATAGATGTAAGGGAAAAGTTTCCAGACGTATAGAAAAAAATCATAGACATAAGGAAAAAATTTCCAGACGTATAGAAAAAAATACAATAGATTCAAAATATAATAATTTCAATAACAAAAAAAACTTAGCACTATGGCAAGTAAAAAACCTTACTATCTGCCCTACAAGCATACGCTGCTATTGGCGTGGGGCAGGAACTTTATCAACAAACTTGCGCCAAATATTGTAACATGGGGCGTGCCGGAAGACGAATTTGATGACCTCAAGGTCAAAGGTGATCTATTTGACGCCGCGCAGATGAAGGCGGAACATCCGAATGCAGGTAAAACCGACAGGTTCGACAGAAACGTAAAAGCGAAAGCCTTCAAGAATGCCGCGCGAGATCTTGTCAATGCGTATCTTCGTAATAACAAGAAACTTACAGATCAGGATCGCATGGATCTCGGTATCCCAATACCGGACAAAACCAGGACGAAGATTGATGTTCCGAACAGTCATCCGGTGATTAAACTTAGATTAGTCGATTCCGGTGTTATCCGCGCCGATTTTAAGGATCAGTACAGCGAATCTAAGGCAAAACCTTACGGAACCAATGGCGCTATGTTCATCTTTGCAGTGCTTGATACATCTCCCGTTGACCACAGCGAACTGCAAGAGAACGTTTTCGTAACCCGTACCCCTTACAAGTTCGAGTTTGAAGATAAATTCCGCAATCATACGCTTTATGTTGCCGCCGCTTGGCAAAACGAAAAAGGTAAGCGAGGACGATGGTCGGATATTCAGTCGATTATTATTCCGTAATCCAAAGAGTAGGCAGGTTAACAAGTTGACAAATAATCAAGAAAATAAATTAATAATTAAGCGAAGCAGTAAGAAAGAGAATTTCCTAAGTACTATATAGAGAGAGGGCAATCCAAAAAGATTACCCTCTTTTGTATCCAGAAAAGATAGTATTGATCGCTGCAATGACAATAAATTGAGCCCGGTAAAAACCGGACTCATCTATTGAATATCTTTATGCTAAGCCTTTCGACTTTTTAGAATGGCTTCAAAACTTCATGCTGTATGATGCACCGAGATAGATAATGCGCGGATCATCTTTAGTACGGTATTCGTCCCAGCGGATAAAGACGTCGAAAGTATTGGTGAGGTTCAACCTGTACGTCGTTCCTGCCTGAAAGCGTAAACGAGCTATGTCGTAGTGCGTTTCGTTGTCGTTGAGATAGGTCGAAAAGTCACAGGAAAGGTATGGCTGAAATGGTGTGCCTAACTTGTGGTATCTTACCTCAAATTTGTTTTTCATTACATAACGCGGATTGACGCGATACATGCCGGTGTTTTCGTCGCGAAGGGTAGACTGTACACGTCCGCGCCATAAGACTTGCCACTGCCGGTCAAGCGGCTGCTTATACGACATGTTGAAGTAAAACCTGTGTCGCGGTTCGTAAAGATAATCACCATTCCAGAGATATATAAATGCGTAGTAAACACCGGTCTTAAGGCGATTGTTGAACAAACCGTAGTTAAATCCGATAGAAGTTACGCTACGATCGAACGAGGCAGGATTGTTGTTGCCGACAAGGCGTATTTCTTCGTCGACACTTATGCTTAATATATTGCCATACCGGTTATCCAACAAATCCTTTTCCGCCTCATATTGCAGAGACAGGCCGCCCTGCGTTCCACGTTCCTGCGCTATGGCAAGTACCGGGAAAAGCAGAAATAATAAACAGTAATTTATTCTTTTTCTCAAAACTACACCCATACCTACAACTGTCGCTGTAAATTTACAGGGAGTTATTCGTATTGAGCGCCTGTTAACATTGGAAAGATCAAAAATCTGCATCGTTCTTTGTGTTGTTTTGTATTCTAAAAAACTTTACGAAAACTTCGTTACGTGATCAATTGTGTTGATTTCATCTGAATTTGCCTTGTAGTGAACTTTGAGAAAAGCAACATCACGCAGGAAGTCAATGTGTCCAACCTCTATCTTGATTACATCAAGACCTGTACGCTCTTTTACGTTGGCAAGCAAATCTTTGTATTTGTCGGGCTTAATAAGGTCGATTTTCTCGTAAAGAACGATTTTAGTTGCGTTCTGGTGGAGAAACCTGTTACTTTCAAGGAGAAATACAAAGAAAAGAAACAGAAAGTTAGCCATAAGAATCGACGCAAACGGAACAGTAATGGAAAGTCCATTTACGGCGGAAAGACCAATGATGATGAACAGGTAAGTCATATCCCTTATATGTAGCGATTCCGTTCGATAGCGGATCATTCCAAAAACGGCGAAAAGACCGAGGGCGAAACCTACGTTCATCGAAAGTCCCTGAAGCATGTAGAGCAAGAGGAAAACGGTTACGCTGAAGAGCATAAATGTGAAGTAGTAGTCTTTCCGATGACTTCTTTTGTAATAAAAGAAGTGTATTATAGCCCATGCTACAACTACGTTCAGTAAAAACGAGATCAATAACATCCCAACGCTGGGAAGGTCAATATCGAACAGTCGCGATCCTAAATCCTTTATCGGGAGTTCCAATAAACTTTTACTTACCACTTCTTGCTGGTATTCTGCTCTAATAGCAGGGTCGAATACATCTTGAATCATATTGATTGTTGAATTAAATTATTTTTATTGAAAATGTGAACTTTTCGTTTAAAACGATTGTATTTACAGTTTGGATCCGTAAAAAATATACCGTAACAGTATTTACTGAACCCGGAACGCTTGATGCCCAAATCCCGCAGAATTTCG
The DNA here is from genome assembly GCA_031269685.1 of Dysgonamonadaceae bacterium. Lineage (GTDB taxonomy): Bacteria > Bacteroidota > Bacteroidia > Bacteroidales > Azobacteroidaceae > Azobacteroides. Next base: position 20,970 of record JAISYU010000103.1, read on the forward strand.
GCAAAGTCGGAATGTTGCCAGCCATCCTGTTTCAACTCGAGAATCATTATATTGTCGAGAGAAGCATCAGCATTCATGTAATAATTGTGGAATGACAACCCAACGTCAATAGTAATGCGTTCGGTCGCTTTTTTGTTTACAAAGGTCATTCGCTGAAAATTGTTTCCCAGCACAGGCAAAAGAAATTTGGTAGCAAACATCGCGTTTTCGTTGAGAAACGTTAATCCTTTTGCAAGACCTTCCATAGTTTCGACGTGCGAAACCGGCGAAGGTATGCGCTTTTTGCTTGTACGTCCTTTGTTATTTTTGTTTTTGATTTCCAGAAACGACAGTTTGGAATCAAGATAGGAGCGGATACGTATCTTTTGCCGGTTGAGTTTACCGTTATGGTGCATATTGAAAAAATCAAGTGCAGCAGTGTCGAAATATTGGGTTGCATAGTTTGCAATCCGTTTTTCATCAATGATCTGCACCTTGAACCATGACTGCATTCTCGACAGAATTTCGGGCAACAGAGTAACATTCGCGATGTATTTCGTGTCAACGCGATCCATCAAACGTATATGCGACATCTCGTCCAACGTAATAACTTCCATGTCATTGATAGGTGTACTCATAGATTTTTGTCGAGTAGAGCTTTCCATTAGGCAAGAAGTTATACTGCTTGGTCTTCCTGAGAGTTACCGGATCATAGTCATACTTGCGGATTTTATCAAGTTTGTTTCTATCGTTATAGACTCTTTCTTCGAGTATTGTTCCTCTCTCCTTGTTATATTGATAAGTTCTTCTTTCTATCTTTATTCCGTATGAGTTATACTCTATTTCTTCAAGTTTATACCCATCATCGTCCCAGACCGCCCAATGATCAAGCCATTTGGTTTTCCCGTTGGCAAGAGTATTTTCCTCTTTAACAATCAAACCCTTACGTTGCGCTCGTTTTTCCTCGGGTGTGAGAAAATATGCATTAGCCCTTTGTTGCGCCGATGGTTGCTGTTCCGAAGGCTGTTGTTGCGCAGGCGGCTGCTGATTGCCTGCGCGGGCAGCGCCAATTCCAAAAATTGTTGCAAAAAAACCTGTGATGGATTTTTTGATAAATTCCTTTCTTGAGATAGAATTCATAATCGAATAATTAAAGATTTACTATGATTGTAAATGAGAGTTCCGGCTCGCCTTCCAAGGGATAATATTTGTAAGGTTCACCCACTTGTACAGTCTGTACCGGAGTAGCTACTGATATTTTCTTGAAGGAAAGATCGGGTCTATATTTGATGGTCTCACCCATATACACTTCATAAGTACTGTATGGACGCAGTTCCTTAAAAATAAATGTTCCATTATCAGTTGGTCGTTCCTGTGCCTTGTCCATATTTTCTCCAATGTTTCTGAGATAAACCCGCTCTTCGAATAATGGAATCGAATCCTGTCCTTTGATTTTGACAAACTCGTCCTCTGCGGTGTCGTAGTATTTAGCCCAGACTCGACCTTTAATCATCGCTGTATTGTAGATATCACCCTTGTGGTAGTAAAGCGTGGGCGTCACAACAGTGCCGGACTTACCGACCTTGACGTTCTGAAATTCAGGAGTCTTATTTTTCCATTGATCTTCCGACACCACATAAACGCGGTAATCACCTTTGCGAAGATAATCAAAACGGAAATAACCGTCCGGACCTGTGTCAATGTCGTCAAGCACCTGATTATCATCATTTGCTGTAATGTAAACTTTTGTGCCTATCGCTTTTACAGTATCGGCACGAAAGGAATAATTATCGTCGTGATGAAAAACTTCATAGACGTAACCTTCTACGGATGCTCTACCTCCGAATCCTTCTCCTTCGTTGCAGGCAACGAACAGCGCCATAATAGACAGCGCCAACACAAGATAACTAAAACGGGGTTTGATTTTACTTAAAACATTCATAATTCTTTTAATTTTACTTCTTCAATTTTTATTATCTCTCTCTACTTAACATGTCATTATTTACATGGGGCATAAAAGAGAACTCTTTTCACTAAATGTATATAACGGCTCTTTTCTAATTTTATTGTTCTTTACTCAAATATTCTCACGAATTTTACGATTCTGTTATTAATTTTTATTTCTGTTGCCAAATAGATAAAATATCCACTTGACAACAAAAATAAAAATCTCATAGCAACATTTTAACAGTTAAAGATTTATCCAAACTATTTAATAATCTTTTTAGCTGTCTTTCCTTTCTCTGTTTCAACTACGACAAAATAAACACCATTGGCGAGTTTTGAAGCGTCGATTTCAGAAGAAACTCCTGCCGGACGTTCAACGATTACTGTTCGTCCACTTAAATCGTTTATTTTGATTTCCTTAATTGTAACATCAGATTCAACAAACAGAATATCGTGTACGGGATTCGGATAGACTCTCAATGCAAACTCTTCATTTACAGATTTTATTGCCGTATTGATATTGCCACGGTGACCATTGTTCCATCCTACAATATCACCATAAGCCCTGCCGTCTTGCTGTTTGACATCATTGATTGAGGCAGCGAGAACTCTACCATAGTTGTTGAGGGCAAGTCCTTCACTTATAGTCAGCGTACCATTAGGAACACCAAGTATTGCACCTTGTGGAATATTCAGATCCGTATCTAAAATCTTTACATCAACTGAGTTTGACGTTACTTTAAGGGAAATACTGCCGCTCTCTTCAGTTTGCGTGCGAACTGTAGCGCCCGGATCTATTGTTCCGACAAATGGTTGAGTGTCGCTGGTCATAAAGACAACAGCATTAGCGCCTATTGTTACACCTGTTCCGTTTGGGTCACTATTACCAATCGGGCGAGCGCCTGCTGCACTTGCATATACCGTACCGCCGTTTATTGTGACGGTGCTGACAGAACCTGATTCTCCATTTCCGATTGCAACTCCCGGTTTCTTGCTAACTGCCGCTACAACTCCGCCATTAATAGTTATATCGCCACCTTTACCGTAGCGTCCACCACCAATGGCAGCGCCATGCGACAACGCTTTATAGGTAACATCACTCGAAGCAAAAATCACACCTCCGTTGATTATTATTGTACCGCACCCTTTGTTGTATGGACCACCGATTCCTGCTGAAAATTTACCTCCTGTAGCATACAGTACACCTTCTGTTTCTTCGGCATTGTCGATACGCAAGACACCGCTACCACCCTGTTCGATTGCCGCATGGTTGTACGAACCGCTTGCCGTCAAAGTATTTTGATTGCGAAGAAGCAGGGTCACATCTGCTCCGGTTACGGTCAGAGGTGCGTAGTTATTTTTCGAATTGGGAGTAATATCTGCCCCATCAAGAGTTACAGTTGCAGTTGCATCACTTTTGACAACAACCCGTCTGGTAGTGCTTGCGCCGGAAATCACTACATTTGCTTTGTCAAGAACAGTATAGACATTATTTGCATAAGTCCAACCATCACCGCTTGCAGGCGCTGCATCATCAGCAAGGTTAATGAAATTGCCGCCGGATAAAGGTATCCATCGGGCATGAAGCGTCAGATTACCGTCAGGAGTCAGATCACCATCATGAAATACTCCGTAATCAAATACCCATTTATTCCAAAAATCCTGGTCTGTAAACCATCCGCCGAAAGTGTGATCTGCTTTAACCAGTTTTGCCGGCTCGGTAAGTTTAGTATAACAATCAACAGTAAGAGGCTCTATATTATCTGAACTGTTAGTTTCATACGTTACTGTGTATTTTACCGGTTCGTTTTCGTAGGAAAAAGACAATGTTCCGGTATAATCTTTGATTCCGGTAAGAGTGATGGTTTTCGTTTCAGGATCTTTCGTCACCTGATAGTCATTATTCTCAAGCATAGGTATATCTTGATCATACATATTCACTTTACCCGAACATTCGAAAAATTCATAAGTAATGAAACTGTTTCTTAAATCCCAAGCAGGGTAGGAAGGTTTAGTCTGCGTTCCCTTGTGACTAAAATTGTACCGCCAAAGGCTTGGGTGTACGCCGAGGAATTTTTTCCCTGTGTTGTAATTTTTAAGCGTACCTTCAAGAATATCGTGGTAAAAACCTATAAAGGGGTGTATTTGAAACCATGTATTATCCTGCTGGTTGTCCTCATTATATCCGTATTGGCTATACTCGTCCGCAAGAGTTCCGCTAACGGGAAGATGTTTTGAACCGACAACGCTCTTAGTTTGGTCGGAAAAACCGTGAGTAAATTCGTGCATGTATGCGTTCCATGATGTCGCATCGTCCAACATGTCAATAATATTGATATATGGAGGTCCTCCATTTACCGGACCCCATGAAAGACCTGCCCACGACTGTTCGGTATGGCGCGCTGTTACGAATACTACATCATAAGATCCGTATCCGTACTTAACTCTGTCTTCGGTTGGCATGTACAGAGCATAATCCTTGTAGCCGGTATCCGAAAGGTCGCTAGATTTTATCTCCGTATAGGAAACCTCCACAGTAAGGTTTACTTCTATACGGTGATGAGTACTTTCTTCGATAGCCCATTTAAAGCCTGCAGCAGCGATTTTCTCATGATTTTCAATTTTCTGATTGTCAATTACCTGAGCACTATTATCAACAGTTCTAGCTGTTGCGTTGATATTCGCTTTAGGATAGAGAACAAAAAGAGCGTTCCATACCGGCTTTTCCTGCGTGAAAGGCTCTTCTGCAAAAGCAGTGAAACTCGTCCCAAAAATTAGAATCAGGACAAGGAGTTTTGTGAAAAAGTTGTTTAAAGTTTTCATATTGATACAATATAAATTAATATTAATTTTTTATGGCTATTTATTATCTTCGTTGGTTCGGACTTGCAACGGACTTGGTTCGGAGTTAAAACATAAATGATCACGGTCCGCATTTAATACAATCAATATAGAAGCCATCTATTTGCTTTTACTTTTAAATAACAACAAAATAAACCCTAAGTTGCAAATCTCGAAACGTCGATTCACTTTGAGGTGGCAAATCTGCTGCACGACATGAAGATAATATATCATACCGTGCAGCAGCCACCTTAAATAAATCTATTTATGCATTATTACACCTGTTTGATTTTATTTCACAATCTTTTTAGCAACAATCCCGTTTGTAGTAGCAACCCTGACGACATAAATGCCTTTCGCCGAAGGAGCAGGAAGACTTGTTACGGCGCCATTAGCGCTGCTTACAACCTGACCGCTGATGCTATACACGGTTACTCCTGTTATACCTTCCGCATTAATACGTACAAGTTCGCCATCAAGATAAACATTAACAACAGGAGCAGTTTCAATTTGTCGGATTGCAGTATTGATATTACCTCGAGCGCCACTGTACCAGCCAAGAATATTGCCGTATGGTTTACCATCGGTTTGTTCAACATTATTGATTGAACCTGCTAAGATTCGACCGTAATTGTTGAGCGTAATTCCAACTCCTACCGAGAGCGTACTGCCGGTCGGAATACCGAGAATGGCATCTTGAGGAATATCCAGACCTGTATCTTCAATTTTAATGTCCACAGAATTTTGGATTATCGTCAGGAAACTTTCGCTTTCGGTAATTTCTTGACGAACTACAGCACCAGGTTCGATTGTTCCAACAAAAGGCAGTGTATTATCGTTGCTTGTCATAAATACAATTGCTTTCCCGCCTATTGTTACACCTGTTCCGTTTGCGTCACCACCATTACCAATCGGGCGAGCATTTCCTGCGCTTGCATATACCGTACCGCCGTTGATTGTAATGGTGTTGATCGAACCTGTTTCTCCATTTCCGATTGCAACTCCCGGTTTCTTGCTAACTGCTGCTACAACTCCGCCATTAATCGTTATATCACCACCTTTACCATAGCGCCCTCCACCGATTCCTGCGCCGTGCGATGAAGCTGATTCGGTAGGATCACTTGATGCAAAGACTACGCCTCCACTGATTAAAATCGAGCCACAACCTTTGTTGTATTGTCCACCTATGCCGGCGGAAAATTTGCCGCCAGTAGCATACAATACTCCTGCTGTTGCATCGGCATTGTTAATTACAAGAGATCCGCTTCCGCCCTGTTCGATCGCCGCATGATTATACGTTGCTGATGCCGTAAGAGTGTTGGTTCCCTTCAACAACAGAGTAACATTTGCATTGGTAACAGTGAGAGGAGCAAAATTTTTCGACAGTACTATTGAGACATCTTCAAGAGTAATGGTTGCCGTTGCTCCACTTGCCACAACAATACTCCTTACATTATTTGTACCTTTAATCAATATATCTGCACCGTCAGTTATCGTATAGACATTTTTATCCAAACTCCAGCCTGTACCACTCACGGTTTCCGTAGGATCGTCAAGACTGATATAATTACCGCTGGACTGAGTTACCCATTTGGCGTATATCGTTGTAGCATCAGTGACAAGTCTTTGGTTGAAATCCCAAGCAGTTTTGAAGCCTGCATCGGCATACCAGCCGATGAAAACATAACCTTCTTTGCTTGGATTGGCAGGAGCAGCTATTTTTGTTCCTACAATAGTAGTAACAGCGGGTATTGAATTTCCACCGTTTGAATCAAAATTAACGGTAGTTTCCCAAACTCCGTAAAGCACAGTATTTCCGTTTATTGTAACGGTTTTTGATCCGCTTTCGGTAAATTCCGGAATGGTTGCAGTAGCGCTTTTAGCATAACCGAGGAAAGTATTACCTTCCCATGTCGGTGCGGGATTAAACGGAATAGTTACCGTCTCTCCATCCGAGTAGAGTGAATTGTCCACCGGAAGATTACGAACTGCGCCGCCATTACCTGCGTAGATAAGTTCACTGCCCGTTTTGTTTTTATACTTCAGCGTACCGGAATACTTGCCGAGACCGCGAAACAAGGTGAAATTACCATTACCCAGGTCTTCTTTGGTATAGTCCGTTCCTTCCGTCAAAGTCTTGACCCCGTCTTTTAGAACAATTTTACCTCCTGTTTGAGATATTGTACATTCGGCAATCCAGTCACGATACCCTTTTAGATTTCCGGCAAAAAGGCTGTTTGCAGTCCAATATGGAGCAGTCAGGACATCCGGGATATCGTATTTACAAACACGTTTCCCATTTGCATTGTAGTTGTTAATGGTGTCGAAATGAATGAAGTTTTCCAATGAGCGCGGATGTGTGGGATCGGGATTGGAGATAATGCGCGGGGAACCGACGCCGGAACGCTCAAGCACCTTGTTCCAGATCCAGAAACGGGAGCCTACATCGTGCCAGATATTTCCCTTACAGTCCAAACCACCCGAACCCCAGTTCTCGTTCATAACATTGTGGTCTTCGGGGCGTTTGTAATTGTCAACGCCACCAAGTCCTGTGTTACCGCCATTAAAAACGCCTACATTGTCATAACCATTGCGTCCGATAAATGTTTTCCAAATTACTTTTTCAGGGTCTGATTCCCAGTCGGTATTCCACCAGTAACCATTATCCCAGTCGCGTACAAGTACTTGAATTGCATTGATAACAGTGCCACATCCCGCTTTTTCATAACAATTGGGATATTCACCGGTACGCTCAAAAATTTTACCAGTACCAAATTGGATTGAAGTATATTTAATCTTCTCTTTAGTCCAGTCAAGTCCATCACTATATGGTCCATAGTAATCAGGCATATTGCCAAAATCGTGTCCCATAAACTCGTGAGTCCACCAGTACTGCCCCCACTGTTCGCCCTGCGGATTTCCGAAAGCTGCATATTGTCCACTGCCTCCGGCTCTATTGCTGAAATAAAAATTCCATCCACCGACAGAACCGTTAGTAATATCAACGTTTACTGCACTTTTTGCATTCGGGTGTCCTATTTTCAAAAGAGCGAATGTTGCATCCGAACCGAGTTTATCCATATCGCGGTTGCCGCCGATTGAATACTTATATGCCGAAAACGGTATATTTCCTCGTTGATTTGATTCGGATACGTACGCATAAATATCGAAATAGTCTTGCATTTCTTTAAAGATATCTTGTTGCAAGAAGAGATCTGCCCAACCCTTGGCGAACTGTTCATAAAGTCCACCTTTTTTGTTGTCTTTCAAATCCCAGCCATTACCAAAGAGCAAGACACAAACTGGCCTGTAGTTGTCCGGCATTGTACCGCCGTCCGATACTTTTTTGTGTAGATGCGCCGGTATCAGATCACCGTCATGCCAATATTCACTCGAAACATCTACTTGATCGAGAGGAATCTCGGCTGTTCTGCCGTTTGCCGAAAACGAAACTGTCGCCTTGCGGTTGGCACCTGTTGTATTTTGTTTGACGGTTAGAACGATAATCGAATCCGAACCGGCTTTTCCGGTGGACGGATATACCGATATCCAGTCGACGTCAGTCGTTACTGTCCAGATATTATCGCAGGAAACATAAAATTTTCTTTCGCCGCCTGCATTGGATATGGTAAGTTCGTTGCACGATACTTCGTACCGTTCAGCATATACCGTAAATGAAACTAATAGCAGCATTGCTGCTGCTATTAGTGAAAAAATTGACCTTCGCATTGTTTTGTTTTTTATTACTTCACAAACTTTGCGGATGTTTTACCGTTTGCGGTTGCAATCGAAACTACATAAGCGCCCTTCGGCAACGATGCTACGGAAACTTTGCTTCCAGCTTTGCTGATAAGTGTCTGTCCGCTGATGCTGTAGATTGTAAGACCTTCAACTGCATCGCCTTCTACGCTGATTTCATCGTTCTTGAGAGAAACATTCAAAGTAGATTCACCAATAGTTTTGATAGAAACAGGTGGTACTCCATCCAAACTGATAAAAGCGTTATTAACGAAACCGTAATCTTCACCGGCATTCAAAGGATTTATGTCGTTGCCATATGTAACTCCGCCTCCTTCTTGAGCTAAGATTTTGCCTTCACCCAGTAAAACAATCTTTACAGGTTCATTTATAATATCGTTAAGACCGTCAATAGTAAGATATTTAGGAACAATAAGGTCTCCTTCATAAAGCCAAACTTCTCCGTCGGGAACCCCGAGAGTCAAGTTTCCTCCATACAAAGTTAACAATGCATTTTCAAACTCAGTATTTGTTGGATCACGGTCCACGACGTTGTGACCAAAAAATGACGGGAAATCAGCCAAAGCACCATATTTTGCAAACACTTCACCTGTTCCGGAATCTTTTTCCTCACTATAGAGATAGTATTGGAAATTTTCTGTAATAGTAGCCATATCAATATAACCCTCGTCTGTACTAATGAACAATATTGCATCACCACTAAGATTAAACTCAGGAGACTGATCCGCAAATGCGGGATCATCCACACTTCCTTTTACCTTTCCGCCAAACGCCCAATTACAATAAATTACACCGCCGGAAATGTTTATTGTACCTGCAAATCCGTGACTGCCGCCACCAAGACAAACAGTAAAGATAACACCGCCGGTAACGTTGATGGTACCATTGCTACCGCGATAACCGCCACCAATTCCTGCTGCATTATAACCACCCTGAGCAAGGATAGTACCACTTTCGATATTGATAGTACCCGAAAGTTTCCAAATGCCGCTTGGTGCGGAATCCGAACCAATTCCGGCGCCACCACCATAAGCGCCCTCTGCGTTAACTCCCGCTCCGTAAGCCTTGAGTTGACCATCGCCTTTGATAGTAATCTCGGCAGCGCCTTCTACTCTTACTGCTGCCAATTGCGCTAACACAGTTGCAACAATAAGTTCATTTTCACCAACAAGGGTAAGTTCAAGAAAACCACCGGAGGTCTCGTCGTTCTCAACAACAAGAGGAGAAGCGTTTGGGTTCATGATAACTACATCTTCGAGAGTAATTTTCGCACTTGCGGTTTTAGGTACGAATAGTTGTACATCAGGGGAGGTACCGGTAACGGTAACTTCGCCTGTGATAGAGATAACCAGATAGAGACCGTTTGGACTTTCTGCAGCCGACCAACCGTCACCGGAGTTACCTGCTTCCACTGTAGCGAGATCAATTGTCTCTACTGCAAAAGTAGAACTGACTGATGCACCAATAAATAATGCAAGAGCCAAAATTGCATTTGTAAAAATCTTTTTCATTTTTGTAAAAATTAATTTGTTAATAATATAATAGATAAAAATTATTTTTTAATAATCTTTTTAACAGCTCTTCCCTGCTCCGTTTCTACGGTAAGCAGGTAAATTCCGCTCGTTAAACGTGCGGTAGATACTGATTGGTTTATGCCGTTTCCTGCAATGCTTATAACTGTACGACCCGAAATATCGCTTATCACGATGCTCGTAATGGGCGACTCTGCCTCAACAGTAAGGGATTCAACAACAGGATTCGGATATACGCGCAACGATGTTTCACCTATAGATTTGATGGCGTTGGGTGTATTTTTTGTAGGTTTTCCAACTTTCAATTCGCCCGTACCGTCGGGATAATGCGCTACGGATTGTCCTGCAACCGTATAAAGGGCGGAAGTGACTTCTAATACATCAAGTGTAACACCATATTTATCAATAAGCGTTATCTTGAAATCTTCGTCGTGCGAGATTCCATATACGAAGTCTTCTACCTGATTAAACACTATGTATCCACCGGACTGAATAGTTGTATTTTCCGGAATAATCCATTCTTTTGAGATATTTCCGTCGTTGGTTCTTACAATCTTATAACCACCCAAATCTACTGTTGCGTTTTCTGCATTGTAAAGCTCAATCCAGTCACCCGATACCTCAGACGCACCTGCACTGAACACTTCGTTAACATAAACTTTTTTAGGCAAGCAGTCGGCACATACGTCATAAATAGCCTTGGTTTCGTAACCATCAGATACTACAGCCGAATATTTAGCGTCGGTATGTTCCAGCACAGCATTTGAAAGATCATATCTCACACATTGGAGTGACATTTCAAAATAAAGGTCGGAACTTTCTGCATAATCTTTTTCTGCTGCCTTCTCGCTGTCAGACTGATGAATTTCAACAGCAATAATATTCTCTCCTTCCTTGAAATAGTTTTGCGGAATTGGGAACGAGAACTCATTTAAGGAATATCCAGCACCGACGGTGCGAGAAGTTATTTTATAATTTGCAGGAATCTTTTCTCTGTAAACTTCCACGCCGTTTACATAGAACGCTCCGCAATCGTCAATATTTGCTTTAACCGTAAACCTGCCCAACTCTCCAACATTTGAAAGATTGATTGTCTTTATAAAATATGCGCCTATATATTTAACTTCTCCCGTACACGACGTTCCAGAACAAGCAGGGATTCGGGTTTTTACCACACCTTTCCCGCTAACGTTGCTGGTTTTTCCGTGACCACTGTACCCAAGCGGCGCTTGTTTTTCTGCAACCCATCCTGTTCCTGTGCCTTCGGAGTTTTTCCAAGTATCACCTAAATCTATGGCATCTTTGCCGAAACAGTAATAGTTCCAAGTGTCACCTTCGGTTATCAAATTAACAGGAGTAGAGGGAGCAATAGGAGTATGCGTCCATTTTACGAACTGATAACCCGAAACAGGCTCAGCCTCAAAAACAACAACCAAATCTGAAGCGGAAGGCACTTTCGTTACTTTATCCGCTTCAACAGCAGGCAAAGAAATTCCGTTTGCTTTAATGTTGGCATTTGCAATGTTTGCGGAGACATCGACATTTAAGGCTTTTAGGTTGGGCGTTGATTGAGATAATATGAAATTTCTTGTTTCCGTCAAGAATGCATTCGCTCTGCTATTTACAAAATTACGCACTGTAGTAACCGTATTTGACCAGTCGCTAACTGTGCCACGATCACGGTAAGCGAGGAAATACGGAACTTCGTCTGTTATCTGCGCCTTGAAACTGTCAACCATAGCGGTAAGTCTCGAAGGCTTGAATGTCGTTGATGCATGAAATTCCGCCCGCGTTAAGAAGCGCGACTTGAATTCGGGGCTTTTCAACAGACTGACGAAAAGATGTTTGAACTTATCTCCCAAACTTTTATCGTCACAGGTGGGCGCCAGTATTTTGTTATAAGAAGCTAAAGCACAAATTGCACCATTGTTAATTGCAAAATCGTTGTCGTATGCTATGAATCTCCACTTTCCACCCTGTGCCGGACGCCAAAGTTTCTGATTATTTTGGGGCCAGTCCCAGTTTTGACCGTAAACTCCGAGTTGCAACAAGTCAATATAATTGTCAATATCAAGAAGTTCGCCGGCACGAGCATAATTCGCTGCATCGCTCATATCATTATTTTTGATGAACTCATACATCTCGTCGAAAGCCATTTTCTTTTCGTAAGGTACATAAGGAATATTTTTTTTGCTTCCCGGAGGTGTCGGATAAAACATCTCACTGTTTTCGACAACATAGACATCATCTCCACCAATTCCGAAGTTTGAATAAACATTGGAATCATTAGTGCGTTCACGGATATTTACCATTCCCCAATATTCACCGTTAAGGAATATCACCGCAGGCTGATATGCCTGAACATCAACTTCCATATAACCAATGGTCAATGTAGACATCAAAGCATCACGAAACCATGATGTACCGTTAACAGATCCGGCTCCCTCAGTACCGGCAAATCTTAACATCACGCTTTCATATTTATGCCCAGGTTTAGAGGCAAAAAAGTCATATTCTAACTTGTCATTACCAAATTTCTCTTTGGCTTTGACTTTTAAAGATTTCAGAAATGTATTCTGACGGGTACACTGTCCGGCTACAGCAATATCAACTTCCTGTGAAAAATGTAATTTGCCTTCTTTGTCAAAAAATTCAAAGTTTGCAGGACGGTCCCACGGCTGGTTATAATTACCAATTCTGTTACAACCCTGAGTTATCCAACCGCCATCTGAATTAAGCGCTCCATCATGAACTCTTGCTACTGCATGTTTTCCAAAAGGCGATTTACCGTCGTCATACATACCAACCTCAACATCATACATAAACTTATCGTCAATAGTAAGAGAGATTACAGGCAATTTAGGTTTACGTATATCAACAAGATAAGTAGAAGTTACTACATTGCTCGGCAATTTGTTCTCAGCAACTGCGATTGCACGAATAACGGTTGCTCCGCTAACCGAAATCGGCGCTTCGTAGAGAGTTGAGTCAACAGTAGGTTCAGCTCCACCACCAAGAACCGTAGGCTTCTTGTCGGTACGGGCATTCGTTACAGTATAATATATGGCAGCGCCCTCTTCTGCGGTTAAAGATACCATTTGCGTCCCAGTATAAAAACCGGCAGGAATGCTAAATGTTGGAGCGGCAGTCTGAACAACACCGTTTTGCTTTTTAAAGGATGTACTCGTGGAGTTACTTGTACCTTTGGTCGGAGTTGCAAAATACGCCCAATCACAATCGTCACAACCGTCGATTGTCCGTCCGTACGATGCGTTGCGATACAACTCGGGGTATGTAAGCATCGCCACTCGCTCACCGTTCTTTAAGAGATTAATGGTTCCTCCATCCGGTTCAAGCTTGAAAGATGCGGTTCTGCCATTGTAGTCCGCTTTGCCTGTAACGTTGTGTACCGCATCACCTCTGTAATAAACAGAGTCTTGGCGCTCAAAATATACAACGGCAAAACCTCCTGCCGGCACACTGATATTGCCCGGAGTCCAAGTTTTGTTTACTCCTGACTTAGTAGGTCTACTAAAAACATAGTCTTTTAGATTCACGGCAACAGAGCCAGGATTATAAACTTCAACCCAATTGTTGAAGTTAAAACCGTTCTCAGCATTGAGAACATCTCCTGATACGTTACGCGACGAAATCTCATTAAACACGAGATCTTGCGCGGATGCCAGTATCGGGAATAACAATAATAAGTAAAAAATTTTCTTCATTCTAAAGCACTTTTTAAAAGTTTATAAAAAATATCGGGGGCAAATATACGCACTTTAATTTTATATCCTGTTGACTTTAATCAAAAAAACTGCATTTTTATATAACTTTAACTTTTATGGGCGGTTTTTAATTATTTTTTCATTTCTTTTTGCCGTTGATTATATCTCGAAGATATGACGCACGTTCGTAGTCTTCCGTCTCAACCGCTTCTTCAAGAGCCTGCTGCAAATCGCCAATTTTCATCTGTTCAAGATCTTCTTCCTGTTTGTCTTCCAAATCTTCGAGTTCCTCGAAATAATCTGTATTTTCCAAAGTAACCGCAGTTTTCATCATTACCTTCTCATCAATCGTGATCATGGCACCGGTACGCAGAGCCAATGCAATAGCATCTGAAATGCGCGAATCAAGATAAAATTCCTTGTCTTTTTCACTGAAAATCAGGTTGGAAAAGAAAACGCCGTCGTCATAACGATAAATATGAACTTCTTTCAAACGAACATTCATCATGTCCATAAATGAAACAAAAAGGTCGTGAGTAAGCGGACGCGGCGGCTTCAGCTTGTCAAGGTAAATGGCAATAGCCTGCGCTTCCGGTGTACCTATTATAATAGAAACTCTCCGCTGTCCACTTTTTTCAGCAAGTATAACTGCATAAGCTCCGGCTTGTACCTGACTGAAAGTAAGCCCGATAAGTTTTAGTCGTATTTTTTTCATACTTTCAATTTCTTCTTCCGAAGAACAACCATACATAATAAAGGAGATTGGCAAGAGCGCCAAGTGCAGAAACAACATAAGTGTATGCAGCAGAGCGCAACGCATCGCGGGCTGCTCCGTCATTGTAGGAATTTGTGATTCCTGTGTTGCTCAACCACGCCAAAGCTCTCTGACTGGCATTAATTTCGACAGGCAGAGTAATGAAAGTAAACAGGGTTATCATTCCATAAAGCACGATGCCAACAACGGCAACAATCTGTCCGAAAAAGACCTGACCTGCACCGAGCAGAATCATGCCGCCAAGTATTAGCCATGTAACCCATTGTCCCGAAAAACTTACCACAGGAACAAGCGCCGAACGCATTTTCAGCGGGGCGTAAGCACAAGCGTGCTGGATGGCGTGCCCTGTTTCGTGAGCGGCTACTGCCGCCGCAGCCACACTGTCGCTTGCATATACACTTTCACTCAAATTGATGGTTTTGTCCGACGGATTGTAATGGTCGGTCAGTGTGCCGCCGGTAGAACGGACGGTTACTTCGGTAATGCCGTTCTCCCGCAACATACGCTCTGCCACGTCGCGTCCCGTCATTCCGTTAGTGAGCGGCATCTTGGAATATTTTTTGAACTTGTTGTTCAGATTCAACTGAACAATCCAACCAAGGATACCAATTCCGATAAGTAAAACTAAATAAACATTCATCTTTATTCTAAATTAATAAGTAACTATTTGTAATCAGCAATTTCCGTGCCAATCCGTTATTATTCTATTCGTAACGGACAATAGTCTGTTCGCGGTCGGGACCAACGGAAACTATTTTTATACGTACTCCGAGCGTTTCTTCGAGGAATGTGAGGTATGCATTAAATTCTTCGGGAAATTCGTCTTCGGACTGAAATTTTGTCATATCTGTCTGCCAACCTGATAGGTCAACATATAATGGTCGTACATTGTCACTTATCTCATACGGGAAATCTTCGGTTTCTTTGCCGTCAATCTCGTAAGCGACGCAGGCGCGAATGGTTTCAAATGTGTCAAGTACATCAGGCTTGGTCATGATCAAGTCCGTAACTCCATCTATCATTATTGCATAACGCAATGCGACCAAATCTATCCAGCCGCAACGGCGTGGACGACCGGTTACGGAGCCGTATTCAAACCCACGGTCGCGGAAAGTTTGACCGGTTGCGTCAAAAAGTTCGGTAGGGAACGGACCACTACCTACTCGTGTACAGTAAGCCTTGAAAATACCATAAACTTTACCGATACGCGAGGGTGCTACTCCAAGACCTGTACAGGCTCCTGCAGTCGTCGTATTAGAAGATGTTACAAAAGGATACGATCCGAAGTCTATATCAAGCAAAGTACCTTGAGCGCCTTCTGCCAAAATTGTTTTGCCTGCACGGAGTTCATTGTTTATAAATTGATCGCTGTCAATAAGACGGAAACGTTTCAAGGCTTTTATACCCTCCAGCCATTCTTCTTCGAGCGGCGCAAGATTATAGTCAAAATTCATCTGCCGGAGCAGAGTTTCATGGCGAGATACGGCATCTCGATATTTTTTCTCAAAATCGTATTCTATATCACCTACTCTTAAACCGTTGCGGCTGATTTTATCCGTATATGCAGGACCTATGCCCTTACCGGTAGTTCCTATTTTTCCTGCGCCTTTTTGTGACTCATAAGCATGGTCAAGCAGACGGTGTGTAGGTAGAATCAGATGTGCCTTGCGCGAAATGTACAGGCGGGAAGCAAGGTTACTGCACGAGGTTTCGAGCGCTTCAACTTCCGCCTTGAAGAGTGCAGGGTCCAGCACTACGCCGTTACCTATTATATTGATTTTCCCTCCCTGAAAAATACCCGAAGGTACTGAACGGAGTACAAACTTTTTCCCATCAAATTCCAGTGTATGACCGGCATTAGGTCCTCCCTGAAAGCGTGCGATAATATCATAGTGAGGTGTAAGCACATCAACTATTTTTCCTTTTCCTTCGTCTCCCCACTGGAGACCTAACAAAACATCAACGGACATTTCAATCAATAATTAGTGATTAATAATCATAAGGAATAACTTACAATTATCTATGAGGCACAAAGGTATTAATTTTTTTTGAACCGGCAAAGATAATCGCTTATTATTTGTCTTTAACTTCTCTAACTTCATCTCTAATTGATTTATTAAAACAGTTTTGCCGGATATTCTCCTTTATTGTGCAGTTCTTTTAGTTTATCCACGACACCTTGTCGGTCTTCCTGATATGTTACTCCGAACCATTTCGACGGTGTATCAAGAACTTTCACGCGGGCTTTATCATTGTTGATAAGATTGTTTATTGCCAGCGGGATAAAGAACTCCGATTTGGGATTGTCTATGTTATTTTTCAGGAAATCGACGAATTGTTGTTCCGAATATTTGAAATATTCCGGTGTAAAACCCCACATGTTCATCGAGACGGGAGTATTTTCGCCAACCGTTTGCATTTCTCCCTGTTCGTTTTTGAACTTGATTTTCCCGTCGGCGTCACGAATGATATAAGTACGTTCCACGATGTTAGTAAGGAATCCGTCTTTGTTTTTTTCGCAGACTCCGCGGGCAACCGAGCCGCTTTCCGAGAGGGTATTTCCGAGTCGGTATCCGATCATGCAGTAGTCGTTCTGCTTGTTTTCGAGTGAGACGAGGTAATCGGCGAGTATTTTGAAACTTTCACGACCATAGTAATCGTCGGCATTGATTACGGCAAACGGTTCGTTGATAACTTCCCGTCCCATCAACAGTGCGTGGTTGGTGCCCCATGGTTTGGAGCGGTCGGCGGGAACGGAAAATCCTGTAGGGATTTGATCCAGTTCTTGGAAGACGAGGTCTATGGGGATATGGTTTTTGTATTTGCCGATAATTTTTTCGCGGAAATCATCCTCGAATATGTGCCGGATAACGAAAACGACTTTCCCGAATCCGCCGCGCAAGGCGTCGAAGATGGAATAATCCATTATTGTTTCGCCGTTTGGACCGAGTCCGTCAAGTTGTTTCAAGCCTCCGTAGCGGCTTCCCATTCCTGCTGCGAGGACAAATAAAGTAGGTTTCATTTGTTTTATGTTTAATTTTAATTTACAATAACTTAATCAAATTTTAGGAGAGAGGGTTATCAGCGGGACGAGCATTTCTTCGAGGGAGATGCCTCCATGCTGGAATGTATCCATAAAGTACTGTACATAATAGTTATAATTGTTCGGGTAAGAGAAAAAGTCTCGGTTTTGGGCAAAGATATATTTTGAACTTATGTTAGGCGTCGGCAATCCCGCTTGTTCGGGGCGGGTAATTTCAAACACTTCTTTCCGGTTATATGACAGGTTTTTGCCGAGTTTATAACGCAGGTTGTTATTGGTATCTTTGTCTCCCGTAACTTTTATTGCGTTTGAGACACGAATAGTACCGTGGTCGGTAACGAGAACTATCTTGCAACCTTTTTCGGCTATACGTCGGAAGAGGTTGATTGTATTTGAATGTTCAAACCACGATCGTGTCAGTGAGCGATAAGCAGCCTCTGAGGAAGCGAGTTCGCGTATGATTTTGGATTCCGTACGGGCATGGGAAAGCATATCTACAAAGTTCAGCACGATGACATTCAGTTGATAATTGTCGGTATTGTCGAAGTTATGCAGCAGTTTTTCTCCTTGCGCCGAGTTATTTATTTTATTGTAAGAGAATGTAAATTTCCTTCTGAATCGTTCTATTTGTGTACGTATAAGTGGTTCTTCGTTCAGGTTTTTGCCTTCTTCGGAATCTTCATCTACCCATAGTTCGGGAAACATTTTTTCTATCTGCACCGGCATTAGTCCTGAGAATATTGCGTTTCGGGCATATTGTGTAGCGGTTGGCAAGATTGAATAATATAGGTCTTCGTTTGATGTAAAATATTCCGAGAGCATTTCTTTTACCGTACGCCACTGGTCGAATCGGAAATTGTCTATAAGCACGAAGAACAATCTTTCTCCGTTGTCGAGTGTTGGGAATACTGTACGTTTAAATATATCCGGACTTATTATTGGGCGGGAATCGGGATTTGCTATCCATTCGAGGTAATTATTTTTAATAAATCGTGTAAAGAGGCGATTTGCCTCATCCTTTTGTGTATGGAGCATTTCGACATACATTTCGGTTTGTGATTCTTCGAGTTCCAGGTCCCAGTATGTAAGTTTTTTGTACACATCTTTCCAGTCTTCGGCGGAGAATGAGTCATTGATTTGCATATCAATTTTCATAAAATCCTGTTGGTATCCTGATGTTGTTGTTTCGGTAATGATTCGGTTTTTGTGCAAGTTTTTCTTTATTGAGAGTAGTATTTGGTTTGGGTTAACGGGTTTGATAAGGTAATCTGCTATTTTGCTTCCTATAGCCTGTTCCATAATTCCTTCGTCTTCGCTTTTGGTAATCATCACGACGGGGGTATCGGGGGTAATTTCCTTTATTTTGACCAGAGTTTGCAGACCGCTCAGTCCGGGCATATTTTCATCGAGGAAGATTAGGTCGAATGTTTGCCTGTGGCACTTATCGAGGGCGTCCTGTCCGCTGCAAACGGTAACTACTTCATATCCCTTATCTTTTAGGAACAGCACATGCGGTATCAGGAGATCTATTTCGTCGTCAGCCCACAGTATTTTGTCTATTTTCATTGAAGCAGGAATTTACGGTTTAATTTATTTGCCGGATAAGATTGTTCCGATAACGCCGCAAAGGTACGGAAAAATAATTAATATTGGACAATGTATAATTAAAAATATTTTCACTTTTTTCGCAAAAGGTATTGTTTGTTTAAAAAAAGTACGTATCTTTGCCGCGTCTTATGATGCAAACGAACACATATTGTCCCGTAAGGAGGATGCCGAATACGGAAAAGTACTTTATAACGTCAGGCATTGTCGGTTCTAAATTGGAGCATGATTTGGATATGTCAAATATTTTGTTAACACACACACACACACACACACACACACACACACACACACACACACACTTGCACCTATTCATACCTTATTATATTACGCGCAGGTACGCGAGATAATAAAAAAATATTTCATACGCAAGAAAGTTCAGGAATATTTCCTAAAGTATTTACTAAGGGAGGGAGTATTTCCGAGACTTTTTCAAAATATTCTTATTTCTTCCCGAAGACT
>JAISYU010000035.1 GCA_031269685.1 Dysgonamonadaceae bacterium
GTGTGTGTGTGTGTGTGTTAACAAAATATTTGACACCAC
Source organism: Dysgonamonadaceae bacterium (assembly GCA_031269685.1). Lineage (GTDB taxonomy): Bacteria > Bacteroidota > Bacteroidia > Bacteroidales > Azobacteroidaceae > Azobacteroides. The sequence continues at coordinate 40 of JAISYU010000035.1, forward strand.
CAAATTATTGGCGGTATTTCCTGAAAAAACTTTGCCGATAGTAATACTTGTCATTACTTAAAAATTTTCTGCAAAAGTAATGTATTTTCTATAAACAACAAAATATTTTATGAATATACATGAAAAAGTTATTATTGAGAGAAAAATTTTACATCATTTCCTGATGTTATTTTACGGACAAGTTATTTTAAAAATAGTAGCGCTAAAGTCATGAAAAAGCCGTTTTATTTATAAAAAAGACATCTGTGTTTGCAATTCTGGTTATTTTGATTAAATTTGTCGCCGTAATTTTTTTATACATAAAAATAAACATCATGAAGACCTATCAGCAATTTATCAACGGGAAACTCGTTGATTCCCATTCCAAAGAATGGATTGAAGTAGAAAATCCCTTTACCGGCGAGATTATCGCGCTCGTTCCGAAAGGTGATGACAATGACGCTAACGCCGCTCTCGAAGCAGCAAGCAAGTCTCAAACAGCATGGGCTGCGTGTACACCGTCGGAACGCGCAGGCTATCTCCGCCAAATGGCTGTCCTGATTCGCTCTAACCGCAAAGAACTCGCACGAATCCTGGCGCAGGAACAGGCGAAAATAATCGGTCTGGCTCAAGTTGAAATTGATTTCACTGCCGACTATTTCGAATACTACGCAGGGTGGGCGAGGATTTACGAAGGTGAAATCATCAACTCCGATCGAGTGAACGAAAACATGTTACTATTCCGTAAACCGATTGGCGTTGTAGTCGGTATCTGCCCGTGGAACTTTCCGTTCTTCGTTATGGCACGAAAAGTCGCCCCGGCTCTGCTTACAGGTTGCTCTATCGTACTCAAACCGAGTAGTAATACTCCTGTAACAACTTTCGAGTTCGCAAAACTTGTAGCATCGCTCGACCTCCCAAAAGGAGTGCTGAACTTCGTTTCCGGTAGCGGAAAAACACTCGGAAACACACTCGTCCGCAGCAAACTGACCGATATGGTTACTCTTACCGGCAGCGTCGAAGCAGGACAGGAAATAATCACCGCGTCGGCGGAAAATATTACCAAAGTATCGCTCGAACTCGGTGGCAAAGCGCCTGCAATAGTGTTTGCCGACGCCGATATAGATCTTGCAGTGAAAGGTGTACTCGATTCGCGTGTGATTTTCAGCGGACAAGTATGCAACTGCGCGGAAAGGGCTTACGTTCACAAAAGTATTTTCGACAAGTTTATCGACAAATTTGTTAAGGCTATGCAGGATGTGAAATACGGCGATCCGTTCGATCCGGCTACTGTTTACAGTTCGCAAATTGATAAAGCGCAACAGAATAAAATCGACGAGATGGTAGTCAGAGCAAAGTCTGCCGGTGCACAGGTACTTACCGGAGGCAGAAAAGCCGATACCAAGACAGGCTATTTCTATGAACCGACGGTAATTGCAGGCGCTCGCCAGGATTCGGAAATAGTACAGAAAGAAGTATTCGGTCCGGTGATTCCCGTACTGCCTTTCAGCGATTACGACGAGGTTATTGCACTTGCCAACGACTGCGAATACGGTTTGACGTCTTCAGTTTTCACGACGAATATCAATACCGTAATGCGGTCAATCAAAGACCTCAAGTTCGGCGAAACTTACGTCAACCGCGAACATTTTGAAGGTATGCAAGGATTCCATGCAGGATGGCGCAAATCCGGCATCGGAGGCGCGGACGGTAAGCACGGACTGATGGAATATCTGCAAACACAGGTAGCATATATCCAATTTTAATACTAAAAGCAGATTAAGCAAAACAGCAATTAAAGTTAATAACAGATGAAGATTAACACAACAAGTAAAACAGTGTTAGCAGACTTGCATACGCCTGTCAGCATTTATTTGAAAGTACGGGATCTATCCCCAGAATCCGTCCTCTTGGAAAGTTCGGATTTTCACGGAAACGAAAATTCGTATTCTTTTATCGGACTCAACATGCTGGCTCGCTTCGAGGTGCAGGACGGCGTCATCCGAACTGAAACAGTCCTGGGAGATGGGCAACACAAAACGGAAACAATACCTGTCGGCGATTCGGTAACGGTCTCCGGCAGGTTAAGCCGTTTCATCAAATCGTTCAAAACAGTCGGCGACGGCAAAGAAAACTTCAATGGCTTCTTCGGATATACCGCATACGACGCAGTGCGCTATTTTGAAGACATAGACCCAGGCAATACACCTTCTGCCGTGAACGATATACCTGAGATGATGTATATTTTCTACCGTCACATAATAATAGTCAATCATTTCAGAAACGAAATGACCATAGTAGAAAATTTGCCGGTAGGAGAAGAAAGCCAAATCAACGAAATACTCACGCTGCTCAACAATCGCAATTACGCTTCCCACAATTTCTCCCTCCAGGGCGAAGAAACCTCTACCATCACCGCCGAACAGTACAAGGCTATGGTAACTAAGGGTATTCAACATTGCAAGCGTGGTGATGTATTTCAGATAGTACTCTCCCGATGCTTTGCTCACCCGTTTTCAGGAGATGATTTCAAGGTTTACCGTGCTCTTCGCGCCATAAATCCCTCGCCTTACCTGTTTTACTTCGACTTCGGTTCATTTCGCATCTTCGGTTCAAGTCCCGAAACGCACTGCCGCATCTCAAACGGCAGGATTTACAGTGACCCGATAGCAGGAACATTCCGCCGGACAGGTGATGACGTGAAGGACAAAGAACTCGCCAATGAACTGTTACGTGACCCGAAAGAAAACGCCGAACATGTGATGCTTGTAGATCTTGCGCGCAACGATTTAAGTCGCAATGCAAAAGACGTGCATGTAGATTTTTTGAAGGAAATACAGTTTTATTCCCACGTAATACACCTGACATCAAGAGTTTCGGGAGACATAAAACCCAGCAGCAACAACATCAAAGCATATACCGACACATTCCCCGCAGGAACACTTTCAGGTGCGCCGAAGATACGTGCTATGGAACTCATACGAGACATAGAACCTCACAATCGTGGCGTATACGGCGGCTGTATAGGGTATATCGGGCTTAACGGCGACCTGAACCAGGCTATTACTATCCGTTCCTTCGTCAGCCGTGACAATGTACTCTACTATCAGGCAGGAGCAGGCATCGTTCACCGCTCCAATGAAGAATCCGAATTGCAGGAAGTTAACAACAAACTTGGGGCTTTGAAGACGGCGCTTGATTCGGCTGAACAAATTATTAATTAGTATATGAAGATTTTAATTTTCGATAATTACGATTCTTTCACTTACAACCTGCTGCATCTTGTTAATGAACTTGGCTACTACGATGTATCTGTATATCGAAACGATAAAATCTCGCTTGACGACGTTGAGCCTTTCGACAAGATTATCCTTTCACCAGGACCCGGGATACCGTCCGAAGCAGGATTATTGTTACCGCTCATTAAACGTTTTGCGCCGACAAAAAGCATTTTGGGTGTTTGTCTTGGGCATCAGGCGATAGCGGAAGCCTTTGGTGGCAGTCTTATCAACATGACAGAGGTATATCACGGCGTAGAAACTCCGATATTCATCACGGCAAAGCATTACATTTTCGACGGATTGCCCGACAAGTTCAACGTAGGGCGCTATCATTCGTGGATAGTATCCTACAGCGGCTTTCCTAAAGAAGAACTGGAGATCACTGCTGAGGAAGAATGTGGCGAAGTGATGGCGTTGCGTCACAGGCGGTTCGACGTTAACGGGGTACAGTTTCATCCAGAGTCCATCCTTACGCCTGACGGGAAACGGATAATGCACAACTTCTTAAAAGCCTGATCCTGCGCAATAAAAATTCCATTTACGCACACACGCGCACGCACAATAATATTTTGAGAAAAAACTGTGGTCTTAATTAATTTATTTGAAAATTAATTACGCAAACCATAGATTAATGTCTTGGACGTTACGCTATTTTCAAGTAACTTTGTATTCTCATTCCCATAGAAAATGATAATGGAGAAATCAGTCAGCGACCGTAGCGTATTCTTCTCGACATGCCTGCGACTTGGGCGGAATCTACGCAATTCTACCATGCCGGAGACCACCGAAAAGATTAAAACTTATGTCAGAAGTCGGATCAATACGAAAGAAACCTTAAAGGATTCATACGGATTGAATATCATCAACCGATACCTGACAACGGCTCTCATCGTGTCGGAAGAGATTGGACTGCGCGGAACTGCCACCGAAGCCGTACTGCTATCGTTGACCATAGCCGACATTACGGCAGAGGAGAAATTGACGGTGGAACAGGAAATTATGGAGATATTCGGCAATGATGTCGCCGGAATCATTCGCGGACTTAACAGGGTGCAGGAACTCTACGTAAAAAATGCTTCGATAGAAACAGAGAATTTTCGGAAATTACTGCTCTCTTTCGCCGAAGATGTCCGGGTGATATTGATAATGATTGCCGACCGGCTTTGCCTGATGCGTATGGCGAAGGAATTGCCTGAATGTAACCGGATGCAGATTTCGGCTGAAGCATCTTACCTCTATGCACCGCTTTCGCACCGGCTGGGACTGTACAGTATCAAGTCGGAAATGGAAGATCTTGCCCTTAAATTCCGTGACCGCGGGATATATGACTTTATTGCCTGTAAAATAAACGAAACCAAGCAGTCGCGAGACAAATACATAGAAGAATTTATTTCCCCTATCAAATCCCGCTTAGAGACGCTTAACCTGAAGTTCGACATAAAAGGGCGGACAAAATCAATTAATTCTATACGTAATAAACTGCAAAAGCAACAGGTAGAGTTTGAACAAATCTATGACCTTTTCGCAATCAGGGTGATTCTCGACACTCCGCCCGAACGCGAAAAGGCTGATTGTTGGCAGGTATATTCCGTCATTACCGACATGTATCAGCCGAATCCTAAACGGCTAAAGGATTGGCTCTCCATACCTAAGAGTAATGGCTACGAATCTCTGCATATAACCGTTATGGGACCGGAGGGGCACTGGGTAGAAGTGCAGATCCGTACGCGAAGAATGGACGAGATAGCCGAAAGAGGACTTGCCGCCCACTGGAAATATAAGGGTATTAAGGGAGAAACCGGTCTCGATGAATGGATGAATAATGTACGCGAGGCGTTGGAGCATAAGGACGTTGTACCGAGCGATCTAATACGCGATTTCAAGATGAATCTGTACGACGAAGAGATCTTTGTTTTCACGCCAAAGGGGGATCTGTTCAAACTTCCGCGTAATGCCACCGTGCTTGATTTTGCGTTTGCTGTCCATTCGCGGCTTGGCTGCCAGTGTGTTTCGGCGCGGATAAATGGTAAGAATGCGACTATCCGCAGGAAACTCCAGTCGGGCGATCAGGTTGATATTCAGGTCTCGCAAAATCAAATGCCTAAGCAGGACTGGCTGAATTTTGTCATTACCTCGAAGGCGCGGGTCAAGATAAAACAGTCTCTCAAGGAACAGGCTTCCAGCCGTGTCGAATTTGCTAAAGAGGCTTTGCAGCGCCGGTTTAAGAATCGCAAAATAGAGGAGGATGAGTCTTTGCTTATGCGGTTTATTCGCAAGAAAGGCTACAAGACCGTGACTGATTTTTATGCCGGCATAGCTATCGGGAAGATGGATGTAAACACGGTTGTAGATCAATACGTAGAGTTTGAACATGCTGAAAAAGAAAAGGATACGGGAAACCATCAGGAACACAGTGTGGAGCACTATGTTGCGCCGGAAACGCAAGCCGACCGTAATACCCGCGAAGACGATGTGCTTGTCATCGACCAGAATCTGACGGGGATCGATTACAGTTTGGCGAAATGCTGTAACCCGATATACGGTGACGAGATTTTCGGCTTTGTATCCTCAAAAGGTATAAAGATTCACCGAAAAAATTGCCCTAATGCACCGGAAATGTTCGGGCGGTTCGGTTACAGGTTGGTCAATGTGCGCTGGTCGGGCAAGCCGGGCATTAACTATGCCGTAACGCTTAAGATTGTCGGTAACGACGACATTGGAATTGTCACTAATATTACTTCTGTCATCTCGAAAGAGCCGGGAATGATACTGCGATCCATAAACGTGGATTCTTCGGACGGGCTCTTTCAAGGCACGTTGACCGTGATGTTGAGCGACACCTCCGCGATGACGGGACTGATTAAGAAAATAAAAGCGGTAAAGGGAATAAAACAAGTCATAAGGTATTAATCGATCGGATTTACCGGAAATTACTCTGCCGCACACCGCACTACTACAATAGTAGCCAACGTTGGAAGTTTTGGATTTAAATACAGAAGGTTTGTATTTAAATACAGAGCGTTCGGATTTAAATCCAAGAGGTCCGGATTTAAATCCAGAAGATTGAGGACTTATGCTATATATATCAGAATGTACGCCCATGTTCCATGATTTGGAATTAACGTGACGGGGAATGACGGCAGTAATAATATATTGAGAAAACGATGTTTCATATCCAAAATTCCGAACTTTCTTACGTATGTAATATTTTTGATTATCTATTGTCCATTATTAATTATTTTTTCCGTACTTTTGCAGCATATTATTATAAACTTATTCAAAGAAACTATCATGGCAAGAAAAGTTACACTTTATTCTCTACAATTCGGCGATCTTTCTCTGGAAGAAATTTGCCGAAAAGCAAAAGCATGGGGTTATGACGGGCTTGAACTCGGAGTGCCAAACCACGTGGACGTAAGACAAACAGATCCAAGTTATTATCAGGGGATATTAGAGACGCTTAACAGGCACGGGCTAAGCCTCAATACTATCTCTACTCACCTTATCGGACAGGCTGTCTGTGATAATATCGACAAACGGCACAAGGAAATACTGCCCGACTACATCTGGGGAAACGGAGACCCCGAATCTGTAAGGTTACGCGCTACGGAAAACCTGATCCAAACAGCCTATGCCGCCAAACAACTTGGCATTGACACAGTTGTAGGCTTTACAGGAAGCAAAATATGGCATCTGCTGTATTCTTTTCCTCCCGTTGCCGAAAAGTACATTAATGACGGATATGAAGAGTTCGCATCTCGCTTTATACCAATTCTCGATGAATACAAAAAACTTGGCGTCAAATTCGCCCTCGAAGTACACCCAACAGAAATCGCTTTCGATACAATAACCGCAAAGCGTGCATTATCTGCAATAGACTATCATTCAGCCTTCGGATTTAATTACGATCCGAGTCACCTTGCATACCAGGGCGTTGATTATGTAGATTTTATCAATGAATTTCCCGACAGGATATTTCACGTCCACATGAAAGACGTTTACTGGAGCGATACACCGAAACAAAGTGGCGTTTTCGGCGGATATCTTCCTTTCGGAGATCCAAGAAGATACTGGAACTTCAGAAGCCTCGGAAGAGGAAAAATAAACTTTGAGGAAATAATCAGAGCGCTTAATGATATAAAATATACCGGACCACTCTCCGTGGAATGGGAAGACAGCGCAATGAACAGAGAACATGGAGCAAGAGAATCTTGTGAGTTTGTGAAAAAAATAGATTTCCAGACAAACATAACAGCATTTGATGCGGTTTTCGGCAAATGAAAATCATTATAACAGCAGTCGGAAAGACCTTCCAGCAGTTTGTTTCGGAAGGTCTCGACGACTATTATTCCCGAATAAAACATTACCTGCCCCTTGAAACACATATCATTAACGAGGCTAAATCCGCAAAGAACCTTTCTATACAACAACAGAAAGATTACGAGGGTGAACTGATCCTTAAATCATTCCAAGCAGGCGATTACAAAGTCCTGCTCGATGAAAAAGGACAATCATTCTCTTCAACAGGCTTCGCATCGTTTATCGAAAAACGTATGCAGAGCGGAATTAAACGCCTAATCTTTGTTATCGGTGGCGCTTACGGCTTTTCACAAAATGTATATAACGCTGCCGATGAGAAAATCACCCTTTCTCAAATGACATTCTCACATCAACTCGTCAGGTTGATCTTCGCAGAACAACTCTACCGCGCAATGACTATCATTAACAAAGAACAATATCATCACAGTTAATCTAAAATATCTATTCTGCACATGATTATGAGACGATTCTTAATACCTGTGAAAAATATTCCAATAAAACCGATTCCGCGACGGGAAAGATATTTACCGTGAATTCAAGAATAATCCTCTGACTTGGGACGTCAAATAAATTTATTATATTTGCGGCAATAAATTAGGAATATAAATGAACGAATCTAACCTCGTAGCAGGCTGCAAACAAGGGGATGGTAATGCGAGACGCTCCCTCTATGAGTGTTATGCCCGCTATCTGATGGGGTTATGTTACCGCTATACTGGCAACAGGGAAGCGGCAGAGGATTTGCTTCATGATGGTTTTATCCTGGTTTTTGAATCTATCGGCAAATTTGAATATAGAGGTGACGGGTCACTAAAAGCCTGGCTGATACGGATTTTTACAAACCTCGCTCTTGAGTGTCTCCGCAAAAATCAACAATGGGAATTTGTCCCTGTTAATGATTATTGCAGCATCGAAAATCCAGAAGAAATTGAAACAAAAACTGTTTCTGCCGAAATATTGATGAAACATATTGCCGAACTACCCGCAGGCTACCGTACAGTGTTGAATCTCTTCGTTTTTGAGAATAAATCCCATAGCGAGATCGCTGAACTGCTCAATATCAGCGAGGGAACTTCCCGCTCTCAATTCTTCAGAGCGAAGAATCTGCTTGCAAAGAGGATTCGTGTATCGTTACAACAAGTTTAGTTTTCTCCATTTTTCGATTAACCCTTCCATATCAATCGGCAAGGGGCTTTCAAAAAATAGATCTTTTCCGGTGACGGGATGTGTGAAACCTAATGTCTGGGCATGCAGCGCCTGACGGGTGCATATCTCAAAACAGTTGAAAATGAATTGCCGGTATTTAGTTGTAGTATTTCCTTTGAGAATCTGGTCGCCACCGTAGCGGGAGTCATTGAAAAGCGTATGCCCGATGTGTTTCAAATGGACACGTATCTGATGAGTGCGCCCTGTTTCAAGATGACATTCAAGGAGGGTTGTATAGCCGAAGCGTTCTACAACACGGTAGTTGGTTGCGGCATAACGTCCTTCTTCGCTTCCGGGCATGGCAATATACTGGAGTCTGTCTTTGGGGTTGCGTCCGATGTTACATTCGATTCGTCCTTCGTTATCTTTGACATTGCCCCAAACTAACGCAAGGTATTGACGTTTGGTTGTTTTGTTGAGAAACTGGTTGCCAAGGTTGGTCTTTGCATTGGGAGTCTTTGCTATCACAAGCAATCCCGAAGTATCCTTATCTATTCGGTGAACAAGACCGAGACGAGGATCGTTTACATTGAATCCGGGCTTGTCTTTCATGTACCACGCAAGAGCGTTGAGCAAAGTGCCGGTGTAATTACCGTGTCCCGGGTGAACAACAATCCCTGGTTGTTTGTCAACAACGAGTACGTCCTCATCTTCATAAACAACGGAAAGCGGAATCTCTTCAGGCAGAATTTCGAACTCCCGCCGCGGACGATCCATGACAACGGTAATAATATCGCATGGCTTGACTTTGTAGTTCGACTTTACCGGCTTGCCGTTAGCAAGTACACAATCACAGTCGGCGGCTGACTGAATCCTGTTCCGTGAAGCATTTTCAATCCTGTCAACAAGAAATTTATCTACCCTGACTAGAGTTTGTCCCTTATCTGCAACAAAACGGAAGTGTTCGTAGCGTTGATTTAATGTAGTTTCCCGCTGTATCTGTTCTCCGATAAGATCGTCATCTTCCGAATAATCATCAATAATGTCTTCCATTGTTTGGGCTGCAATGATTGGTAAAAATTTGATCTTAAAAATTAATACGATATATTTTCATAATCGTATTTTACCATTTTCCTGACTAATTCCTCAAATGAAGTTTTTCTCGGATTCCAGTTCAGCAGTCTTTTGGCTTTTTCGGGGTTTCCGCAGAGTTGTTCAACTTCGGCAGGACGAAAATATCGAGCATCTACTTCTATTATAGGTTTCCCTGTTTTTTTATCCAGACCCTTTTCTTCAATGCCGATACCTGTCCATTCAATTTCTGTTCCGAGTTCCCGAAATGCAAGTTCGCAAAACTCACGCACACTATGCATTTCGCCAGTAGCGATAACAAAATCTTCAGGTTCGTTATGTTGCAACATAAGCCACATACATTCCACATAATCTTTCGCATAACCCCAATCGCGAAGCGCATTCAGATTACCGAGATAGAGTTTTTTCTGAAAACCTTTAACTATGCGTGCAGCAGAAAGCGTAATCTTACGGGTGACAAAATTCTCGCCTCGCCGTTCGCTTTCGTGATTGAACAATATTCCATTAACAGCAAAGAGATTGTATGCTTCTCGATAGTTTTTTGTTATCCAAAAACCGAACTGTTTTGCTACCGCATAAGGAGAACGGGGATAGAAAGGCGTCTGTTCCGTTTGCGGGACTTCCTGCACTTTTCCATAAAGTTCGGAAGTTGAAGCCTGATAAATACGCGTTTTCTTTTCCAGATCGCAGATGCGCACCGCTTCCAACAACCGCAAAGCGCCTACACCATCTGTCTCTGCGGTATATTCCGGCACGTCAAACGAAATCTTGACATGCGACTGTGCGGCTAAATTGTATATTTCATCGGGCTGTATTTGCTTTATAAGACGAATCAGATTTGACGAATCGGTCATATCTCCATAATACAACTCTATTAAACTTTTCCTGTGCATATCTTCAAGTAGATTTTCTATGTACAGGTGTTCAATCCGTTGACGGTTGAACGTCGAACTGCGACGGATAATACCATGAACTTCATAGCCTTTCTCTAAAAGCAATTCCGCCAAATACGAGCCGTCCTGCCCGTTGATACCTGTGATTAACGCTTTCTTTTT
>JAISYU010000027.1 GCA_031269685.1 Dysgonamonadaceae bacterium
AAATAGTTTATCTTTATGAAAATTCGAAAAATTAGAGCAGAACACTTTCGCAACGAAACTCATTTTCAGTACATCAGCCTTGCGCAAAAGTTGATCTCATCGAATCCGGCGATAGTAAATATCGTTGCCGACAGGATGGGTGAATTTAACACAGAAGTCGAACTCGAAAGTAAACTCGTTGACACCGTCAGGAGTAGCCCATACACCGAGAAACTTGAAGAACTCGACAAGCGTCTCGACCGTGCCATCGTCGGGTTAAACGCTACCATTGAGGCGGATCTTCATCACTACAATCCCCAGATTGTTGAGGCGGCGAAGAGACTCTCACTGCGAATGAAATCATTCCGGGGCGAGATCGAGAACAAGCCGTACGAAGATGAATCGGCTGCCGTGAAAGTCCTGCTCAACGACCTTCAATCAACGTATTCAGAGGATGTCGGAACGTTGAGTCTAAGCGGATGGGTGTTTGAAATTTCCGATGCCCAGACCAAGTTTGAGGAAACGTTCATTCTACGGAACAAGGAATGGGCGTCCCGTCCGCAGGAAAGTCTTCGCGACGTACGCAAGAGAGTTGACACAATCTACCGCAATATGGTAGAATTGATTGACGCTTACGGCGCGTTAAACGGATACAGTGTGACTGGTGAATTTGTCGCCGAACTTAATCGTGAAGTGACATATTTCAACAGCCACAATCACCGTGTCAAACATGACATCGCACATTGCGAGCCGGAAGAAATTCCGAATCAGGCTTACAATGGATACCCGATCACTCCGACACCGCTCGTGCTTTATCCGACCAGCAAGAAAACCTTACGCCTTGAACTCGGCAAAGACTATAATCTGTCTTTCAAGGACAACGTCGAGGTCGGGAACGCGCAGTGTACTATTCATGGAATCGGCGCTTACAAAGGCTCGAAGACAGTCACGTTTATTATCAAGAGGATTGTCTGAATTATGATTTTATCCTTAAAGTCCTTTCTTCATTACTTTTTTCTTGATAAAAAAGTAACACAAAAAATCAAGGCTGCGGCTTCGGTGCGACCCACAATCGGCTTGTTCGCTAAACAAAAAGAACTCGCGCTACGCGCTCAGACAACTTTTTGTTTTACGCTCACTTCACCGTGTGGGTTCCCCGCACCTTCACCGATGCCGGTCTTAACCTCTCCCCTGGAGAGGTTAGATTGGTTGGGCGGAGGGGCGTTAAAGTCGTTAACGTCCTTAAAGTCCTTAAAGACCTTAATTGAAAGAAAAGAAATAACAAGAATTTATTTATAAATCAAACTAATTATCAAAATCAATGAGAAAGTACTTTTTTATTTTAATCGCGCTCGTTATTCTGAGCGCAACAGGCGCTAAGGCGCAAGTAACAATCGGATCGACGGTGAATCCTAAATCGGGTGCTTTGCTGGACCTGAACAGTACATCGAAGGGTGGGCTGCTGCTGTCGAATGTACAGATTACCGATTTGGAGAAGATCCCGGCTAATACCTTTATTGGTATTGATGAAGAACAGGACGAAAATCTTGACCTTACAGGAATGTTAGTTTATAACACTGCCGATGATGCAGGCAACGGTATCTATCCGGGCGTCTATTTCTGGAATGGATACGAGTGGCTAAGGCAGTATTCGGGAGCCGAGCCTCCTGAGGAGCCGGGACCTCCACAAGCAGGCTCTCCACAGATATTCATGGAAGGCAGCACGGTTAGTTATCTCGTGGCGGTAGGAAAGAAAATTAAGTGGTATAACTCAGAAACAGACGGATCGCAACTATCCTCTACAACAGAGCTTATAGACGGCGCGACATATTATGCAACGCAGACGGTAGGCGGGGTTGAGAGCACGTTAAGAACGCCGGTTGTTGTTTCTTTTATTTCCAATATACCTGCCGGCGATGCCAGCACCGGTAGCTTGTATGGACGTGCTTGCTTCGATGTTGCCACCGGTAACAACGGTGGTAACTGCAGAGAAATTATCGACCGCCAGGAACCATCTTACAAGGCTGACTTTACTGAAATATTAACTTACCAACAGACTTATACGTTTGCCACGGGAACCTCTGACGTATTCAACGTACGCTTTATAGTTATTGACCTCGCCGGTTTAGTGGCTTCAACTTCGGATAAGAATCCCGTACCGGGCTCACTTGCCGGCGGCGGCGTTACTACCTCCCTGACCGTTAATTTTAGAAATGATATTAACTCAGTACTTCAAGGTCGCGCACGCAGTGACGCTGCAAATGTGTATATTTATGCCGTCTATAACACAGGCTCTTCTGACTTACAGGTTTCGCTGAAAATTAACATGCAAGACTGCGCCTGCTGCGGAGTTAAAGGCAATGACAATAAATGGCTGGAATTTATGTGCCATAACCTTGGCGCAACCGAAACTGCCGATCCGTTCACCCCGTCTTACCAACTAAATGGCGCTCATTACCAGTGGGGAAAGAAAGCCGCAATCGCACCGGCGCCAACATCAGCCAACCCAGGCGACGAAGGAGTGCCATCAGGGTGGAATGCTATTAATAGTCAAACTGCCGGTACCTTCGGCAAACCAAAGACCTCTTACGACCCCTGTCCAAATGGCTACCGTGTCCCGACCAATGATGAATGGAATCAAGTGAGTAATGAAACGAACAATCCCCGGACAGTTCTAAATTCTGGTACTTATTATAGCGCTTGGAATGAAAATCATAACGGGTTTACTAATGGTATACATTTCGGCAAACTTTTCTTCTTGCCTGCCGCCGGGTATCGGCTAAACAATGTAACGATTAATACTACGACTTACTATGGTCACCTGTACCAGCGCAATGGACGAGGCAGATACTGGAGTACTAGTTCCAACATGTCATTTTATTTCTACAGAGCAGGCACATCAAGTCATCCAACCAACATTAGTGCGCCCGAAGGTACTCCTTCCGCCGTATCCGTCCGCTGTATAGTACAATAAAAAATACAGATGCTAAAGAAAATACTTTCACTGTTTATCCTTAGCCTTGCGCCCCTGATTGCAGCAAAGGCGGAAATAAATATACACCTGCCGCACTTTGCCGGTAAACAGTATGTGCATTACATTATGCAGGGCGACGCTACCGATACCATCACGCGAGGATCGCTTGACGAATCCGGCAGGGCGATCCTTTCCCTGCCGGAGGAACACAAAGACTTCCGCGGAATGTCGAAATTTATGCTCCCAAGCGAAGGAGGACTGGAAATCATACTCAATCGCGAAGCAGACTTTACCGTCTCCTGCGCCGAAGCCGCTCCCAACGTTAACAATATATTCTATACCGGCTCCGCCGAAAATAATTTTCTCTTCTCCCAATACCATAAACAGAGCGAGATATTAGACAAAGCAGGCGTAGTCGGTATGGCGTTGCAAGTATACCACTCAAGAAAGCACAAGCTCAACAAGCCCCTCATCGCAGAACAAAAAGAACTGATAAAAAAGTTCGAGGAACTGCAAAGGGAAACAGCCACCAGCAACCTCTACGCCGCCCGTATCCACGAAATGGGGGATTTCATCACCGGTACCGGTAGCAGTTTGACCTTGACCGAAGCGGAAATACACGAGGAAAGAAAGAACTTCGCAGCATCGAAAGTCGATCTCCATGACCTGTACAACAGCGGATTATGGAATGATGTGCTCGAATCATGGGTCAGTATCGCAACAACCTCCGGCGACAGTGTTATTACCGACGGTTGCAAACAGATGCTCGCCCGCACCACCAACAAAGACCTCCACCGTAAACTGCTTGGCAAACTAACCCTCCTCTTCTACAAGTACGGGAAGGAAAGACTGCTCGCACAACTCGGCGAAGAAGACCTGCTCGCCCCCGGACACCGCGCCCCTATGCTGCGCCTCAACAATGCCCGCATCTATCCGTCCGGCAGCCTCATAATCTTTTACGAATCAGGATGCAACAGCTGCGAAAACGAACTGCTCCGGCTACACGCAAACTATCTCCTCCTGCATGAGAAGGGACTGCGGGTTATATCCGTCTCCGCCGACCGCGACGAAGAAACTTACCGGAAAAACGCCGCTAAACTCCCCTGGTTCGACAAATACTGCGACTATAAAGGCTTTGAAGGCGAGAATTTTGTCAACTATAATATCCCCGGCACTCCCGTTATATTCGTTACCGACAAAGAAGGATTTATCACAGGACGATATGCACGGCTGGAAGACTATCTAAACAGTGACAAAGAGTGAAGCATGAAGGAACAGCATCGGAAAAAAACAGGAATTGCCGGTAAAATTATGGTTGTTTCATAAAAAATTTGTACCTTTGCAGCCTGCAAGCAAAAACAATGAGCGATAATATATTGAAAATAGCTATAAGCCAGGGCGATATAAACGGAATTTCTTACGAATTATTCCTAAAAACATTTGAAGATGACCGTATGACGGACAATAATATCACTGTCCTCTACGGCTCGTCAAAAGTACTCGCCTATCACCGAAAGGCTATGGATCTGCCGGCAATCAAATTCAATACAGTCAACAACGTGCAGGACGCAGGAAGTAACCGCCTGAATATAATCAACTGTGGCGTCGATGATATAGTAGTCGAACTCTCAAATCCTCTTCCCGAAGCGGAGGAAATGGCGCAGAAAGCGCTCGACCGCGCTCTCAATGACCTCAAACAACACCTAATCGACGCGCTCGTCATCGCTCCCTCATCCATCAACAATGCTGCTTACCTGAGATCTGTGGCAGGAGTAAAACCTCTCAAGATCCTCGTCTCAAACAGTCTGCGAATCGCCATCGCAACCTCGGATATATCACTGTCGGAAGTTGCCGGAACATTCACAAGCAATCTGCTCGTCACACAATTACGTGCGCTGCATCATTCATTAGTCCATGACTTTCTACTGACCATGCCGCGTATCGCCGTACTGTCGCTCAACCCGGGCAAAGGCATCAAGGAAAGGCAGTACGGTAAGGAAGAAAACGAGGTAATTATCCCTGCTCTTAAAACCGCAAACGACAACGGTATAATATGCTTCGGACCATACTCGGCGGAAGATTTCTTCCCGTCAAACGATTACCGGAAATTCGACGCCATACTCGCCATCTATGACGACCAGGCTGTTGCACCTTTCCGGCTACTGTCAATGAGCGAAGGCGCAATATTCTATGCCGGTATGCCTTTCGTAGTCACTGCTCCCGACATCGGCGTATCTTATAATCTCGCAGGGAAAAACGAATCACAGGAAACAGTCATGCGTAACGCAATTTACCTCGCAACCGACATCGTGAACAATCGCGCTTTCGACCGCGAAATTAACGCCAATCCGCTCCGTAAACAATATTTTGAAAGAGGATCGGATAACGAAAGACTTGACCTGACGGAAGATGAGGAAACGTAATGATATGAAAACATACACCATATATAATATATAAGGAGTAAATGAAGGACAGGCTCATAGACATCAAGGTTTTGCAGGGAATTTCCCCCATATTCAAGAAATGGTACGGTCCTGTGCTCGCAAAATGCGCGATCCGCCTTGCCGGCTTCGATAAAGTAAACCGCGTATATAACGCAGGGAAATACCTGACCGGACCGGCAGTCGAAGACGCTATGCTCGATAACCTCGGTATCACTCGCCGTGTACACAACATAGAAACTCTGCGGCAGTTAGACGGTAAACCATTCATAACGGTCTCCAATCACCCGTACGGACATATAGACGGAATATTCCTCGTAGGTGAAATTACCCGCATCCGCAAAGACTTCAAAGTAATGGTCAACTGGATGCTCGGAATGATTGACTCTATGGAAGCGCACTTCATAGGCGTCAATCCCTATGCCTCAAGCGTGAGCAGTCGCTCAAGCCTCGGCGGTATAAAACAGTGCCTCGAACATCTTAAAGCAGGACATGCTCTCGGATTCTTCCCCGCAGGCGCAGTGTCGAAGTTCGATAAAAACGGTCTGGTTCATGATCAGCCATGGCAGGAAAGAGTGCTGAAATTGATTGTAAAAGCCAAAGTCCCCGTCGTTCCGGCATATTTTTCAGGACATAATTCATGGTTCTTCAACTTCCTCGACCGTATTGACTGGCGAATCCGTACCGTACGCCTCTGCCATGAACTCGATAATAAACGCGGAAAAACCATCAACCTCGTGTTCGGACAGCCTATTATGCCCGAAGAACAGGCTAAATATACAAACCATGCCGACTTAGGCGCCTTCCTGACAGAAAAGACTTATAGCCTTGCATCGTTTTGTATCCAATGACAAATTTTCAGAAATATGAACGAATCAGCAGAAAATAAACAGCAAAACAACAACAATCCACAACCGCCAAGCGCCTTTGAACTTTCGCGGATATGGAATTCCTGGGTTTTCTCAAATTCAGGAAAAACCGGCAATTTCTGCCTGCCTGATCCTGTCCTGATCTTCGTCATATCCGGCAAAATCACTCTGCGTATAAATGAGCGGGAAAGGCAAACCATGACATCCGAAGAAATGCTTGCCCTGACAAGCAGTACAGACTTCCGGGTTGAAGTTAGAAAGCAAGCGCATGTAGTTATTTGTCAGATGCCTGTAACTACGATGTTTACAGACAAAAAGGTGGTCAGTGAACTGCTCTCGCTCAATGTTGCGGAACCAACGGAATTTAATAAAATGAACATTCACAAAACAATTACACGGTTTTTGTTGTTATTAGTATATTATTTGAATGATGGATTGGTCTCAGAGCATTTGTATGGCATAAAACGGCATGAATTGTTTATGCTACTTATTAATTACTACGATAAAACAGAACTTGCCCGTTTTTTTAATCAATTCCTCACCAACGATTCCGCCTTCAAAATAGCAGTACTGAACAATTACCGCAAGGTAAAAAATATAAAAGAGTTAGCTGCACTGTTGAATTATTCGGTTTCGGGTTTTATAAAGAAATTCAAGAGCAATTTTAACGAATCTCCATATAGATGGATACAAAAACAGAAAGCGCAGATGATTCTGATAGACATTAACAAGGGTGAAAAGTCGCTTCAGGCGATCGCTATAGATTATGAATTTTCGTCATACCAGCATTTTTCGCTCTTCTGTCAGAGGAACTTTAAGATGTCGCCAACTCAGATTTATAGAAAGAATTTATTGGAAAATGTATTTTTTAAATGATTTGGATAATAATGTATTTCATTTAGGTAATAATTTATCATTGTATATTGCGAAAATTGTATTAATTTTGCAGCGTCTTAGAAATGATAAATTTCTGATATGAACTAAAAGTAGAATTAACTAATTTTTTTACTCTTATATATTTTATGGCAAAACAAACTTCATTTGCCCATCAGAAACGGGTACTGGAACAGTTTCAATCCTTGCTTACTGGCTTGGAAGGTGATTTTCGCGACTTGGTCAGCAAGTATGAAAACGGTGTCAATTCTCTTTATGAAAAAGAAGGATTGATGGAGGAAATCTATGAAGATTACATATCTTCATACCTGAATCCTATGAGAGATGCTCTCGACAATCTCACGAGGAAAATTCAGGAAGAAGACCTGCCTTTCATAGAAAAAGAATTGGACTTCATTTCCTCTCATTAATTTAACTGATTCAGATAAAATTTGAATTATGGACAGAGATTATAAGACAGATAGGGATTTCGAGAAAAGTTCTCCTTTCGTACCGGCAGTTAAAGCACTGCTGAAAGGAGAAACAGTGTTTATACCAACGCTGGGATACCTGTCTGTGTTTTTTATCTCCGGCAGAAAAACAGTGTTGTTTAAAACGCTTACCGGCAAAGAATCCGAAAACACTGTTCAAGACCTTTTCGATATGGACGCGCTTGTTACGCAACCTTTACGGGAAGGGACAACTGTCAATATTCCCGAACTCGGCAATTTCCGACCTATAAGAAACAGTAACGGTTCGTTACGAGTGGCTTACACTGTGTCGCCGGCTTTGCGGAATATGCTCAATGATATTGAGTCTGTTCCAAGTCCTCCGAAAATTTCACCTTTACTAAGTGATCCAAGTCCCTTAGAAAAAGAAGAAATACCGGAACAGGTGGAACAGGAAACACTGCAAATCGTTGAAGAACCCGAACAACCGGTTTCTCCCAAACCAAAGCCACATGTCATCGACAGTGCGCCTGTTCCAAAGAAAGAGGAGGAAACCGGTAATTCTTCGGTAGGTAAACAGATAGTGGAATGGTCGAACCGCAGCCGGAGCAAACTCGAAATTCCATGGGATCGAATTTTTAACTACGTAATAGTAGGAGGAATGGCAATTGTTCTGCTTTTCTTCATTTACTCTAAGTATTTCAAGAAGACAGACAAAATAAAACGTCCGGTAATAACTCGATCCGAAGGAATAATGACTCCACTTACCGAACTTGCCGAGAAAAATTACGGCAATAGCGCTTTCTGGGTTTACATCTACGAAAGCAATCGGGAAAAACTTGTTTCACCCATCAATATTCCTAAGGGTATAGACATTATTATTCCCAATCTTAAGGATGAGTACGGAGTGAACCCAACAGACAGCGCTGATATCCGAAACGCTGTTCTGCAAGGGAATATAATAATCGGATTAATAGCAAAATAGAAAAAATAACAAAATAAAAATCAAACTTGTACATATTATGAAGAATTTAATTACTATTTTATTCTGTTTCACAGGGAGCTTTGGGTTATACGCAACAGTTCCCATGTCGAACATTGGCGACATGAACGTCGCGGGACCAATGAAAAGTATGGGCGCCTTCCACCTGAAAGCAGAAGGCGGACAAGGTACCCAAAAATACCAAAGTAGAGTGATCAATACCGGTACTATTATTACCGATTCTCTCATCTTCTACAGTAATTATGAGCGCGACGCTTTGCTGGAAACACTCAATACAGGTGCTGTAAGAAGACTTAAATTACCCACCGATCTCACTGATCCCACCGAGCCACCCCGCTGGGTTTCGGTTCGTAAGTTCCTTTATGGACCGAAAGGTAAATTTTCATCTCCTAATTACGGTGAAATTGATGGAGCCGATGTATGGTGGCATATTTCTTTCCCTTTCGGTGTAACAAGGGTCAGGTACAACAAAACAATTGATCCTGCTACTACAACAGAAGACAATGGCTACCTTGAAGCACACTTGGGAGATGTAGGCAATGATGAAAGGCCTTTGGACTTAGGACACTATTATCTTTGTGCTTATGATCCTGCAATAACAGCATTAAATTTTGATCATTTTGATCCAAATAATAACAATTATATATTGAGTGGCTGGCGAGATACTTGTACAACTAAAATAGAAAATGGAAATGAAATTCCGATAGATACATTTATCTGCAAACCCGGACTTGGATATATGGTTGCAAGGGAAGGTGGTACTGCCACACCTTATGACTTCGAAGTTGGTTCGCTTGAGTTTATCAGCGCTTACGATCCAAATTTATCATCAACCTATGTAAAAAATGAGGAAGTTAAGAAGGCTATTAAAACTGCCCTATCGTATGATGCTGAAAAAGCCGTGCCATTACGTTGTGATGTTTCGCCTAAATACACTTATTCTTTCAACACAGCATCCGGCTGGAATTACATAGGTAGTTTGAATGTTTCGCTGTTTGATTTGCATAAGGATTTTGAACAAGATTATTATTATGACGTTAATGATGAGCGAAAACCGACCACTCATATAGGTCAAAGTTTTAATCAAGTGGTTTATTTTCGCGAACAAAGGGCGGCAGACTTACCAAATTTCAGCTTTGCCTCAGTCAACCTTGAAAGTGTGCACGCTCTTTTGCGCCCTTACGTTCCGTTCTATTTGCAGGTAGATACTACTACCTTTATAGATGGAAATCCTCCTACTCCGCCTACAGTATATAAATCTATTGAGTTTGATTATAAGAATGGAGGAGAATTCGTCGATGCTGTAAAGCAGCGTAGTGGTACTATATT
This sequence comes from Dysgonamonadaceae bacterium, assembly GCA_031269685.1. Taxonomy (GTDB): domain Bacteria; phylum Bacteroidota; class Bacteroidia; order Bacteroidales; family Azobacteroidaceae; genus Azobacteroides. The sequence goes on from JAISYU010000027.1 coordinate 9,918, forward strand.
TCAGGATCTTTTTCGCTCTTCGGAAGCAACAACCGGAGAGACGAAATTAGAACTTATGTTGATTCCTTCGGATGAAGATTCAAAAAAAGTTTATATCTATTTAGGTGACTATTACAGTAACGTTTATCGCCCCAAGGAAGACGCCGTCCAGCAGTTTACACAAAATAAAACCGTTGATGGGAAAAATGTCACATCTTTATGGACGCTCGCTCCACAAACTATTGATGGAGTAACGAAACAATATCCGATGTTCGTAAACAGACTGAAAAGCGCCGATCAAACCTATCAGGAAATTCCTGTCGGATACACAGCTACTGCAGGTAACTATACTTTCGATTTATCTGTCAATTCCAGTAATATCAAGGAAGCAGTACTTCGCGACAAAGAAGTAAATAAAGATCATGATTTGCTTAACGGACCTTACGAATTTTCGAGTGGCGATGTTTCAGGACAGTCCGACCGGTTCGTATTGTTTGTAAATTACAGCACTGTACCAATAGTTTCTCCAAAATCAACCAGTGTTTATGCTTATGTTAAAGATTCTCAACTGACTGTTGCCAATGTCGAGCAGGGAGACAATATCCGGGTGCTTGACCTTGCGGGACGTGCCGTCGTTGCCGGAACTGCAACAAACACAGAGTACCGTTGCAGTCTTAATCAGAAAGGGGTTTATCTCGTAACCGTACAGGGAGCGAAATCAACTGTAATAAAAGTTCTGAACAGATAATGGTGAGTAAAAAGAATCTTATTGTAAACAACAAAAAAAGTCAAAGTAATGAAGAAACTTAAAACAGTATTGACAGCATTTATTGCTCTCTTTATACTTTCAACAACATATACAGTGCAGGCACAGGGAATTTATTCCCGGAAAGACAGTCCGGTTACAGCAGCCGAAAAGAAAAAACTTCCGGGAATTTGGGCGGCTCCTCCTTCTGGTAAGAATGAAGGTGTGCCAGCAACCGGAAACAACGCTCCCATAGGTGACGGACTTTCAATCCTTGTAATGCTTGCAGGTGGATATTTTCTGAGTAAAAAACTGAAAAATAAAGACAAATGAAATTACTTTATGGTATGTTCCTCCTGATACTTTTCGGAACAACATCCTGCGCTTACCGCAAGATAATTTTCATGCAGGACAAGAATCACCCGAAAGAAGCGGAATACCCTACTATGCTAAAGGAGAATCTTATCCGTTTTATGCCGGATGACATTATAACGATTACTATCAATATACCCGGTCACCCCGAGATAGCTACAGATTTCAACCTGCCGCTTGTACCTACCGCCTCAACCTACGATGTCGGTTCGTATGTAAGTCAAGGCGTGGGACGTCAGTCGTTCAAGGTTGACCGCAATGGTGACATACCGTTTCCGATTATTGGTAAATTGAAGGTAGCCGGATATACGGCAAAAGAACTTGAGGTAAAAATAACGGAAATGATTAAGTCCGATTACTTGAAAGATGACTCTGAACCTGTAGTTACGGTGCAGTTGACTAATTTCAGAATTTATTTCCTCGGTCGTGAAGGTGGTGGTGGTGCTATTTCCATTGAAAAAGACCATATAACAATCTTCGAGGCTTTATCCCTGCACGGAGGCGGTGAAGCTTATTCGGGTAAACAGGATAAGGTTCTGCTTATACGCCCCCTGCCGGACGGTACGCAAAAACACGTGCGCATCGACCTGACAAAGATAGATATAGTCTCTTCACCCTACTATTATCTCCACCAAAACGATATGATATATATCGAACCGAGAAAGTTCAAACTGATTCAGACGGAATTTCAAAACATAGGAGTAATCACTTCTGTGATTTCATTGCTTGTAACCGGTATCGGATTTTATTTTTACTTTAAGAGTTTAAGCAATAACTAAGATGGAAGACAACAAACAGAAACCAAGCGCAAAAGAGAAACCACAAGAAATCGACTATCAGTGGTTTATTGCTAATTTTCTTATTTATTGGAAATGGTTTATACTGTCGATAGCAATATTCCTTTTTATTGGGTATATAAAAATACGCTATGCAGTTCCCGTTTACAACGTTAATTCCAGTATTGCGCTAAAAGGCAGGGGAATTTCTCAAAACGATGACGTCGGCTTGTTTGAGGCAATGGGATTCATTCAGGCAAGCAGCAACATCTCCAACGAAATATACACGATGCGTTCCCGTAATATGATTCAGACTGTTGTTACAGAAGAGAAATTCTATATAAAGTACTTTGTCAAAGGAAAAATCAAAGACACGGAAATATATGGCTATAACAACAATGTTTATTACAATACCGCACCGGTAAAGGCGCATATTGACTCAACAGTTCTTGCATCGCTGGGAACAAAAATGACTTTAACCGTTTCACGTAATGAATACAACGTATTTCACGTGGAGGGTTATTACAACGGTTTCCCTATTCTGGGCGATTACCAGTCTTTGCCTGCTACTGTAGAAACGCCGATAGGAGAGGTTTTACTTCTGCCCGACCATAATACGGCGCTGGACAGTCGCGTCCCTCTTGAAATCAACATCATTCCTCCGCTTTGGATAGCACAGGGTTTTATGAGAAATCTGTCTATCTCAGGTGAACATGGAATCAGCAGAAAACTTAACCTGAACCTTACGGAAACTCACCCCGTAAGAGGTATTGATTTTCTCAATAAACTCGTTGAAACATATAACCGCGAAACAATTAATGAAAAGAATGAGTCCACAAAAATTGCCCTGAATTTTATAGACGGACGTTCCCGCGAGTATGAAAAAGATTTGTATGCGGCAGAGGATAGAGTGCAATACTGGCGAGAAGAAAATGAAGGACTTGATGTTAAAGCAGAGGTAAGTTATATACAGTCCGGTGAATATGAACTCAAGAGAAGACTGATAGAAATTGAATCTTCTTATATAAAAGTAGCCTCAGTTGAATCCGAATTGCACAACGGTGAATACAAGCCAATAATTACTCCCGTTGAAGGAATCATAGGCACTTTGCCCGAATTGGTTAAAAAGTATAATATTCTTGTTTTGGAAAGAGACAGAATAAAAACGTACGCATCGGATAATATCCCCCTTATTAAACAAATGACAATCGGACTAGACAATATAAGGGAACAGTTAACATTGAGTATTAAGGGTGTACGTTTGGGTTTGGACAATGATAAGCAAAAACTCAAAGATGTTTTGGGTTTCTACAATGATTCGGGCGATATTATGCCTTCCAAACAAAGAGATCTTAGTGATATAAGCAGACCCCAGAGCTTGGTGGAAGGCATGTACACTTCCATGCAAACAAGAAAACTTGACTTGGAACTGACTATGGCTGTACAGGCATCGGTAGTAAAAGTATTGGAATCACCTCTTGCTTCCGGTGCATTTATTTCGCCTTCACCGAAAATGACCTATCTGATTTGTATTTTATTTGGCTTCTTTATTCCTTTTATTATTCTTGGAATTCGTGCCATGCTGAATTACAAATTGACAAACGAATTAGAAGTTGCACGGTTCTCAAATGTACCAATTATAATCTCGTTGCCTTTTGTCAAGACAAAAGAACAGGTAGTTGTTAAAAATAACTCTACAGCGCCTGTCGTAGAGCGTTTCCGTTTGCTAAGAACCAATATGCAATTCGTTCTCGAAGAGGATAAGAAAACAATTCTGATTACATCAACCATAAGCGGCGAGGGTAAAACTTTCGTTTCAATTAACCTTGCAATGACTTTTGCCTTGCGTTATAAAACTCTATTGGTAGGTCTTGACGTACGTCGTCCAAAGTTGAACGTCTATTTCAATCTCTCAAAACGTGATGGAGTTGTTGAATACTTGTTAGGCGAACAGACCGATGTAGATAAACTTATTCACAAAAATATCAATGAAACAGGATTGGATATTCTTGTATCGGGTATAATTCCGCCTAACCCAAATGAGTTACTTATGGACAAGCGTCTTGACGAACTGTTCTTTGAATTACGCAAAAAATACGACTATATCATTATTGACAGTTCTCCGTTAGGCAGCGTTTCAGACGCTTTCCTTCTGAAACGTATCTCCGATGTTTCTCTGTTCATCGTCCGCTATGATATGACTCCGAAATCGGCTCTCAATCTTATTAATGACATTCACGACAAAGAACGGCTAAATAACTTGAACATAATACTTAACGCATTCAGTCGTGGAGATTCAAAATACAGTTATTATTATGGTCGTGGCTATAATTCCGGGTACGGGTACGGATATGGGTATGGTTACGGCTATGGTTATGGATATGAAAGCAATAAATAAATTATAAAAAATAAAAATTATGAAAAGATTAGCAACATTTATTATCTTGTTATCCGCAATTTTTCTTCCCGCTCTTGCGCAAGAAGAAATATCGTTAGCAGAAGCAATAACTCGTTCAACAAAAAGCGATAACTGGTTTATCGCTGTAGGTGGAAACGCTAACCTTCTGTTTGCAGAACAGGACCGATTGGTAAATCCACTAAAACGTATAACCTACGGTGGTGATTTCAGTATCGGCAAATGGTTCAACCCTTACACCGGAGTTCGTATTAATGGAACTTACGGTGCTTTGATGGGTTGGAACTCCTACGCAGGTAAAGGAGGAACATATTTAGGTAACGACAATTACCGTTCCCCTCACGGTACCTATCCGGGTATTCCTATTACGGGGCAATATTCCGCCCTACCTTCTTTCGATTTGAAAGACCACAGTCGTTCCGACTGGCATGGATTCCAGCAGGATTTCAATTATGGAGCATTGACATTAGACATCCTTGCTAACCTGTCGAACTACTTCTACGGACATTATTCCGACCGCAGGGTAAATATTGTTCCCTTTGCCGGACTTGGTTTAATTGCTTCGTTTAAGGGAAAGAATAATACCTACCTGAACTATCCCGGTCATCTTGTGAGAGACTCTTGGTACTGGGCTGTTGTAAAGATAGGTTTCACTGTTGATGTAAGGCTTACGAAGAATTTTTCGGTTTATCTTGAGCCTTCTGCGTATGCAACCAATATTGACTTTGATGCATACGAAGGACATGCTTGGGGTGATGCTGTCGTAAAACTTTCGCTTGGGGTGAAATATACTTTTAACCCAGGGTTCCATGACATCGGTAAAATCACGCTTAATGAAATCGACCGCCTAAACGAAAAGATAAACGAAAATCGCCGGCGTATCGACGAACATCAGGAAATTCTCGATCATCATGAAAATTTGCTCGAAAAACTTCAGAAATGTTGTGAAGAAAAACCGGTTGTCATCGTTGATAACATTAGCAAAAACAAAGTAGACCTGCCATTTTATATCCATTTTAAACTTGATTCCTACAAGGTTGAAGAATCGGAATACAGGAAATTGTTGGATCTGGTTGAGTATATAAATGACAATTCAGATTCGGATATTTTGCTCGTCGGTTATGCCGATCGCCAAACAGGTAGTCCAAAATATAACTTGAATCTGAGCAAGAAGCGTGTATATGCTGTTGCAAAAGAGTTGAACGAAAAAGGAATCTCTTCAGACAGGCTTGAATTACAGTGGAAAGGCGATACTGAACAACCTTTTGCCGAAAACGAATCTAACCGTGCTGTAATCATAGTTGAACAAAAGTAAGATTAAAAATATTTAGTTTAAAAAGTTTACAGGTCTTTATGCTCGGTTAATAAAGGTCTGTAAACTTTTTTTGAAATATGAGAAGACTGTTATATATTATCATTGATTTTGCCTTAATATATACCGGCATACAGTTGGCTTTTCTATTGTTGGAACACTTAAATGTACTATCCGAATACGAAAAGAATTTCTCTGCTTTTTCAAGTATTTTGCCGTATGTTCTGGGCATGTATATTATTTTGATGTATGCCTACGGATTGTACAACATTTCGCGGAAAGATCTATCGGAAGTAATTTATTCTGTTTTTCTACTGTCAATATCACTGCTTGTATGGGAAATGGGCATCTGTTTTCTTATCCGCGACATAGCTATGGCTTTTCCTCGAAGTGTAATGCTTTTAGGGGGACTCTTTAATCTAATCCTGCTGCTTGGTTGGCGGATTGCATGTTGGAAAATAGAGTTTAAAGCAGCGGGAGTAAAGAAAATAGCAATCTTCAGCCAAATCAATAACAAACTGACACTGTCTATAGCCAAGAAGTTTCCAAAACTCTATCAGATTAAATATGAATATTCCGATAATGACGACTTGACTGTTGTTGAGGACAAAATAAAATCGGTCGATGAAGTTTTTATCAACCTTGACATTCCTGAAAAAATTCGTGACAATGTTCTGTTTTTGAGTGTAAAGCACAAAAAAAACGTTTTCTTCGTGCCTACCTACTTCTATTTAAGTCTTATGTCGGCTTTTTTGAGTAAAACCGATGATATACCTACATTACAGATAACGTCAATGGAATTGTCGCTCGAAGAACGATTTATCAAGCGAATATTAGATTTTATTTTTTCATTGCTTGTTATAATTATCTTCCTGCCGTTTGGCTTGCTTATTGCTGCTGTAATTAAACTTGACGGAGGACCTGTATTTTATTCACAGGAACGAATAACCCGCAATCGTGAGATTTTTAATATACTGAAATTTAGGACAATGATACCTAATGCGGAAGAAATATCGGGACCTGTTTTGGCATCGGAAAACGATCCCCGCATCACTGCGGTGGGACGGTTTCTGCGCATTATCCGTCTTGACGAAATTCCGCAAATGCTTAATATCCTGAAAGGTGAGATGAGCATAGTCGGTCCTCGCCCTGAACGACCATACTACGTGAATAAGTTTGAGCAGGCTATTCCTGAATACGCCTATCGTCACCGTGTAAAAGCCGGACTGACGGGACTTGCACAAGTGGAAGGTAAATACAATACTACGGTAGAAAACAAGTTGCGCTACGACCTGATATACATCAACCGCTATTCTATATGGCGAGATTTTCTGATTATCATTCAGACTATTAAGATCCTGTTTATAAAAGAAAGTACGGAGGGTGTGCAGTGATGAAAGCAAAAGTTCTGTTTATCATCGACAACTTGACCGGAGGTGGGGCAGAAAAAATGCTTATTCACGTACTGCGCCGTATTGACAGGGACAGGTTTGATGTTTCATTGCTGACGGTTGTTAAATATGGCATTTACGTTCCCGACGTTCCTTCCGACATTCGTTTTATTTCGGTTTTTGGGGATGGTAAAGTGATGAAACGTTTTGGACTGTTTCCTCTTTTTCGCCTTTACCGACGTTTGGGAGCAATTCTTTTCCGCAAATATCCTTACTTTGTCTCGCAATTTATCCGTATCCCTGATTTCGATATCGGCATTAGTTTTTGTCATGGAGACAATATGCCGCTTTTGTGGACTTTGAAAAGACATTTCCGTAAAACCGTGCTGTGGATTCATGGCGATATGCGCATTTCTTCCCGACGGTTTATTTTGAAACGTTTTCCTCGTGAAACGGCATCTGTTGACCGCTTTATCTTTGTTTCCGAAGCGGCAAAAGATGCATTCATTGAGACATTCCCGGAGCATGCTCACTTACGGGCGTTGATGAGTGTGATTTACAATCCCTTGGATTTCGACAGTATTAAGCATCAAGGTATAAGGCGGAAACGGGAAAACCCTGATGAGTTGCAGGTTATTGCTATCGGTAGACTTGATAAAGGGAAAAGTTTCAATCGCCTTATTAGCGTACATCACCGTTTGCTTGATGACGGTATCAGGCATGAACTTGTTATTCTCGGCAAGGGACCTGAATACGAGGCGCTTGAACAGCAAATCACTGAACTTGGTGTTGGAACTACTTGCCGGCTTGCCGGTTTTCAGAATCCCTATCCTTATCTTGCTGCTGCTGATATTTTTGTTCTCTCGTCTATCAATGAGGCGTTACCGACGGTAATTGCGGAGGCAATGGTTCTTTGCAAGCCGATAGTTTCCACTCGTGTAGCAGGTGCAGATGAATTGCTGGAAGACGGGCGTTTTGGGATTATTACAGAAAACAGTGAGAAGGGAATATATGACGGGCTAAAAGAAATGCTGACCAATAGTGCTTTAAGGAAACACTTTGAGGAAGAATTGACTAATTGTCGGGATGAATTTGTTTTCACTTCTGATGTTCATAATATAGAAGAGAAATTACTTAAGATGTTATGACGGACGACTGCAAAATATCGGTATTGATGACTGTCTGTAATGGTGAGCGTTACTTACGGCAGGCGGTTGATTCGATTTTGTCGCAGACTTTCGGTGAATTTGAGTTTGTGATAATAAACGACGGATCGATTGATGCTACGGGGGAGATACTTGACGGCTACACCGACAATCGTATTCGGAGGGTTGATAATGATGGTAACAGGAAGTTGATTTACAGTTTGAACCGTGGGTTATCTTTGTGCAGGGGTAAATATGTAGCAAGGATGGATGCGGATGACATTGCGTTACCTGAGCGTCTTGATGAACAGTTCAGGTTCATGGAATCTCATCCTGATACAGGTATTTGCGGCTCGTATGTAAATTCTTTTTACGAGGAGACAGGGAAGACCAAACGCCTTGTTTTTCCTGTTGATGATAGGGGGATTCGTGCTTTTGCCTTTTTCCAGTCACCTTTTATTCATCCTTCGGTAATTTTACGCCGTGAAGTTATTACGGGACATAACTTATCTTATCCGAACTGTTACCGTGCTGAGGACTATGCTTTTTGGACTAATATGTTAAGATATACGAAGGGTGCGAACATCCCTCGGGTTTTGCTTAATTACCGCAAACATAGTGCAAGCGAGAGCACACTTGGTGAAACGCAGGAGGCAGAGATGAACGGGACGATAGGCAAAATTGAAGCGGATTACCTTGCCTTTTACGGATTTACTTTAAGCGATGACGAGGTGCCGGTTTATGCTCGCTTTGTTAACCGTTCCATTAGTTACAGTCCATCTGTGGATAACCAGAGGTCGGTTACATTAATCTTGCAGCGGTTATTGGAATATTTTACGAAGCAGGATAAACTCTTAGGCAAGCGAGTGGAGCATTATTTGTCTGAGATTTGTTTCTACCGTTTCTTTATATCACAAAAGTTTCCTGTAACTTTATTCCTGTTGAGGCTGTATTTACAGGGAGGGTTGATATATTCGGGAAAGGTTTTACAAAATAAAATTTAGATTATGAAATTTGCATTAAAGGTCATAGTAGTATTTCTGATAGTCTTCAATTTCAGGTTGCCCTATGTATATAATTCTGTATTATTGTCGATAATTTTGTCCACCATATATTATTGGAGGAAGGGGCGTTCGATACCTTTATACAGTTTCCTGCAAAAGTATAACGGAGCCATTCTTATTGGAACCATACTGATGTTGTTGGTTTCGTTTTTCTTCATATATATTCATGCGTCGAGTGAATATTTGTATTTGAAGCGTTACTGTCTTATATTGATGATGAATTTTGCTGCGATCTACGCTTTACCTTTATTAATTGGCGGGAAAGAAGATCATGCGTTGGAGGAAGTTATCAAGGTTATTGTTTACACTTTTGCCTTGCAGGGTTTGATTCACACTGCGGGTTACATATACACTCCTTTTGGCGAGTACATACTCAACACATTTAACCCGAACGTTGCGCACTTCATTTCGACCGGCGGCTCACAGATAGACAGGTTTCGTTGCTACGCCTTATGCGGCAGCATATTCTTTGAACTTCCTGCCGCCTACGGGGTAGCGTTTATCCTTTTCTTTCGTTTACATTTAATAGAGAATCAGAAATATATCACGGGCTGGATGAGTTATATCATCTTCACGTTAATGTTTTTGGGTGTCATGTTATCTGGTCGCACAGGTTTTGTAGGTATTGCCATCAGTTTGGCATATTACATGTACTTTTCGTGGAAGAAAATCAAAGTGCAGTTAGTAAATTTATGGAAGGCGATAAGAATGTATTTAGTCTTGTTGGTTGCATTTTACTTCTTGTTACCTCCTGACACTCGCAAGGGGTTTGAGCAGGATGTTTTTCCGTTTGCGTTTGAGTTTTACTATAATTACCGAGACAGGGGCAGACTTTCCACCGCCTCGACGGATAAACTTAACACTGCCATGTATTATTCTCTTGACGAGGATACTATTTGGCTGGGGCACGGTGTTTTCTCCAACAACAGCAAGTATCCTCAATCGGACGCCGGCTACATTAATAACCTGGTTTATGGGGGTATACCTTTCTTTTTGTGTTTGATTATCTACCAGATGCTATATTTTTCGCGCCCTTTGTTTATGTCGAGCCAGGGCAGGTTAAGGCAGGACGAGATGGATTTATATCTTTTCGCCTCTCTTTTGGTCTATATCTTTATCTTGAATTATAAATCGACCTCTTTGGGATCTATACACTGTGTTATGGCTATGTATCTCTTGATTGGGTCTTCTTATATAACACGCTATTACGCTAAAGAATAATGTTTTGCCATGAAGATCGTATACTTGTTACCCGGCGGCTTATACAATCCCGGAGGTATGGAAAGGGTTACAACCCTTAAAGCCAACTACCTGTCGGACTGTTTGGGTCATGAAGTTTTTATCGTCACTACGGAGCAGATGGGCAGACCCGTGTTTTATTCTCTTTCGGGGAAGGTAACTCTTTGTAACCTCGACATTGGTATATACGAGCGCTTTGGGAAAGAGTCTTATGTGAGGAAAGTTATTTCCAGGCATTTCAAAACAATAAGGTATCGCAGGCAATTAAAGAAACTTCTCTATGAAATACGTCCCGACATCACGGTATCCACTCTCGGACTTGACATTGGTTTTATCAACAGCCTTGATGATGGCAGTGTGAAGATAGGGGAATTGCATTTCCCCGGCAATTTCCGCACGTTGATGGCTGGCAAACTTTCCGACAGCCTCATACCTAACCTTGTAGCGAGGTTAAGGACCTGTGAATTGAAGCATAAATGCGGTTCTTTGGAGCGACTTGTAGTCTTGACCCGGGAAGAAAAGTCTTTTTGGCATCGGGATAATGTCGAGGTCATACCTAATCCGCTGACTTTCCACCCTCAATCCTGCGCGCACTTGGAATCCTGCAAGGCGCTTGCGGTAGGTCGTCTTGCGTACGAGAAAGGTTTTGACATCTTGGTAGATATATGGCAAAAAGTCACTGTAACTCATCCTGCGTGGGAGTTGCATATCTATGGCAGCGGCAATCAAAAGGAGGCTCTTTTGCGACAAATTACCGACAGCGGCATGAGTGATAATATCATTCTTCATGAACCTGTTACGGACATAGAAAATGTGTACCCCGCCTGTTCTATTTTTTTGTTTCCCTCGCGTTATCTTGAAGCCTTGCCGATGGTTATGCTTGAGGCTATGTCTTTTGGTTTGCCGGTTGTATCTTTCGACGCCCCGTGCGGACCGAAGGATCTCATTGACGATGGGAATAATGGTTTCCTGGTGCCTGCCGGTGATACGGATATGTTTGCCGATTGTGTTTGCCGCCTTATTGAATCTCAGGTTTTGCGAAATTCTTTTGGGCGGGCTGCAAAAATTTCTTCGATGGAGTATAATATGGAAAGCATTATGGAAAAATGGAAAAATCTCTTTCGGGAATTGGTAGATAAGAGTTAGGATTTTTTCGGCTGTTAATAATAAATTATTTTTGGTTATATGAAAACTATAGTAGTATCCGGCATTAATATTTTCCGCGGTGGAACCCTTAAAATCATGCAGGAATGTATTGCCGCTCTTTCGGGATATGTTGGCGACGGCGGCAATATTATTGCGCTTGTCCACGATGAAAATCTTTTTTTGAAGTATGATAACGTACGCTACGTTGCCTTTCCGAAGTCCCGCCGGTCATGGTTTATCAGGCTTTATTACGAATACATCGGCTTTAGGAGACTTTCCAAAAACTTGAAGCCGTATTTATGGTTATCCATGCACGATACGACGCCCAACGTTGTTGCTTGCAGGCGTGCCGTTTATTGCCACAATCCCTTCCCGTTTTACCGCCCCGGCATCCGTAATATTTTCCTGCAACCCGGCATCGCTATGCTTTGCCTGTTTTCGTATTTTATTTACAGGATTAACATCCGCAGGAACGACTTTGTAATTGTTCAGCAGGAGTGGTTAAGGCACGAGTTTCGCGGGCTTTTCGGCATCGACAACATTATTGTTTCGCCGCCTGGCGGGATAAAAAATTCCGTTGTGAAAGAAAATACGGCGACTGTTGTCAGGGATAACGCGAATGTTTTGTTTTTCTATCCTTCGACGCCTATGATCCACAAGAATATGGAGGCTGTTTGCGAGGCTGCTTTTCGATTAACCCGCGCGGGCGTTAAGGGTTTTGAAGTTGCTTTCACGTTTGACGGGACGGAGAATCGTTATGCGAAGCACATCTTTGAAAAATACCATGACCTTGCGCCTGTTCGTTTTATAGGCGCTTTAAGCCGCGACGGGATGAACGAATGGTACGCCAAATGCGACTCTGTTATCTTCCCCTCTAAGGTAGAAACATGGGGTTTGCCGGTGTCTGAGGCTAAGGAGTTTGGCAAACCGGTCATTGTTGCGGATCTTCCTTATGCCCGCGAGACTGTTGGTGATTACGGCATGGTAAAATTCTTCGACCCTGATGAACCTGACGAACTTGCCATGGTGATGCGTCAGTTTATCAGCGGCAAATTCACGTACGACCCTGTTTCTGCGGTTGAATACGGTCAACCTTTTGCCGGCAGTTGGGAGGAACTTTTTAACATCATTTTAAAATAGACTATGGTCAAGCAGGCAATTTTGATTACCGCGTATCAAAATATCGAGCAGATATTGGAAATTATCTCTTTCTTTGATGAACGCTTCGAGTTCTACGTACATATCGACAGGCGCCGCGATCTTGATACTGAACGTCTTGAAAATCTTCCTAACGTTCATCTTTCCCGCGCCTGCGTTGTGCATTGGGGCAGCCTCAACCATCTAAATGCGATTCTGCTTCTTGCAAAAACGGCTGTTTCCGACCCTGATATATATTATTTGCACCTTATCACCGCCCAGGATTTCCCTTGCAAGCCTTTGAGTTACTTCTTCGATGGCTTTGATTCCACAAAAGATTACATCCGCCGCAAGCCTATGCCTTGTGAGGGATGGGAAGATAACGGCGGCTTTGATCGTTTGGATTATTACAATCCTTATGACATCTTTGACGCGAAAAAAACGGGCAAACTGATAAACGTTATAGTCAAGTTGCAGAAAATACTGCGTATTAAGAGGCGATATCCCGCCGGTTTCCCGAAACTTTACGCCGGCGGTTCGTATTGGAGCCTCAGACGCGAGGCAATTCTTTATATACTTGATTATACGGAGAGAAACCCCTTGCATTTCGCCCGCATGAAACATACTTTCTGCCCCGAAGAGTTTTATATCCAGTCTGTACTGATGACTGCTCCTTTCGCCGGCAGGTTAGTTAATGAGCATCTCAGGTATATCGACTGGAGCACCGGTCGGGGTGGTTATCCGGCCTTTCTTGACGAGACCGATTTCGCGTCAATAGTTGCCTCCGACTGCCTTTTCGCCCGCAAGTTCGACCTTGAAACGCAGAACATCCTTCACAAATATCTTTTAAGCAAATAATATATGGAAGATTTCTCGAAATATAATCCGGAAAACTCGGAACTTCGGGCAGCGCAGATGAAGATGTTGAACATACTCTTGGAAATGGACGCGATATGCCGCCGTAATAACATTCAATACTGGCTCGCATCGGGCACACTTTTGGGCGCACGCCGTCACGGCGGGTTTATCCCTTGGGACGACGACCTGGATGTAGAGGTACGCCAATCGGATCTTGGCAGGCTTTTGCGGGCATTGGAAAAGGAGTTGCCTGCTGATTTGAAATTGCAGACGAAGAAGACTGACCCTAACTATTGGTATTATTTCCCTAAGATAAGGGACACACGCACCGAGATATACGAGCCTGAGACCGCTAAATATAACTTCCTGTATCGCGGAATCTTCATTGACATCTTCCCTGTGGAGCCTTTTTTCTCGCGCTTTATAAAGATCCGCTTGGACGGTATACTTGTACGCACGGCACGCCGCCGCTTCGCCCCGAATAATTTACAGAAATTGGTCAATTATATGATGTTACCCTTCTATCCTTTGGCAAAGATCTTTATTGCTTTAACCAGATTCGCCTTTCATTTCCTTCCGAAGACGAAATATACCGACACACCCGGCAAGGAAACGCACGACACCCGCTTATCGCAGCATTTATTCCCGTTGACAACGATCACCTTCGAGGGCTATACCTTCCCCGCCCCTCACGATGTAGACGGCTACTTGTCAGGCATATACGGCGAGGACTTTATGACGCCTCCGCCCTTAGAAAAACGCACTCCGAGCCACTATTCTTCGATTGCCGACTCATAAAATTAGCCCGCCACCTCCTAAAATTAGCCCGCCATCTCGCGAAATTACCCCGCCATCTCGCCAATTATAACAACCCGCAGGGTTGAATATAAATAACCCCCAATGAAGCGCAGCGATTGGGGGTTAATTGAGCCCGCTACCTCCTAAGATTAGACCGCCATCTCATAAAATTAGACAGACATCTCGTGAAATTAGCCCGCCATCTCATAAAATTAGACTAACATCTCCTAAAATTAGCCCGCCACCTCCTAAAATTAGCCCGCCATCTCATAAGATTAGACAGACAACTCGTGAAATTAGACTGCCCACTCGCTAATTTCCACCGCCGTCTCGCTAATTTCCACCGTATTCTTCCTTAATGTCATTAAAGCCTTTAAAGCCTTTAAAGTCCTTAAACAAAAAAGCAACAAACTCCTTAATCATTTAGCCGTAACTCTGGATTATTTTACCTAACTTTGCGAAAAAATAAATGAACTCTCGATGACCGGCAGTAATATCCCGCAAAATATTTCCGTAGACGAAATAAAATACACATTACCCAACGAAAAAATCGCGAAATTCCCCCTCGAACAGCGCGATGCCTCTAAAATTCTCATCTGGAGGGACGGAAATATAACCGAAAGCGCGTTCAAAAATCTCGCACAATTCATTCCTGACCGCGCAATGATGGTCTTCAACAATACCAAAGTCATCTATGCACGCATTATCTTCCAAAAAACAAGCGGCGCAAAGGTAGAAATCTTCTGCCTCGAGCCATATACCCCCGCAGACTACGAACAATCGTTCGCACAGACCAAATCCTGCACGTGGAGATGCCTTGTCGGCAACGCCAAACGATGGAAAAACGGCGAACTCTCAATAAATTTTGCCGAAGGGAAAGTACTTACCGCCGAACGGATTACCGATGACAATGGAACGTCGGTAATTAATTTCAAATGGAACGATAATAACCTCACATTCGCCGATGTTATCGAAAAATGCGGGGAATTACCCATCCCACCCTACCTTAATCGCCGCGCGGAGGAGCGCGACCGCACAACATACCAGACCGTTTACTCAACCGTCAACGGTTCTGTCGCCGCACCGACTGCCGGTCTGCACTTTACAAAGGAAATTTTTCATGAACTGATGCGCGTCGCGACAATAGAGGAGGTAACTTTACATGTAGGGGCGGGAACTTTCAAACCCGTCAAAAGCAATACCCTCGCAGGGCACGAAATGCACAGCGAATGGTTCGCCGTGAACCGTGAAACCATCGAAAATATCCTAAAACACAAAGGAAAAACAGTCGCAGTCGGCACAACTTCCGTCCGCACTTTGGAAAGTTTATATTATATCGGGCTATATTTGAAAGAAAACCCCAATGCTGCACCCGAAGGATTGTCCGTCGGTCAGTGGACGCCATATTCCGCACCCGAAATCCCGCCCGATGACGCAATACAGACCATCATAGAATATTTATACCGTAATAATTTACAAAAACTCGTCGCAAAAACCGGAATAATGATCGCTCCCGGCTACAAATTCAGGATAGTGGACGCAATAATCACCAATTTCCATCAACCCGAGAGCACTCTTTTACTCTTAGTCTCGGCTTTTACCGGCGGACGCTGGCGAAATATATACGATTACGCGCTTTCCAACGGCTTCCGCTTCCTGAGTTACGGAGATAGTTCGCTGTTAATCAGATAAGCCGTCGCGGATTTTTTCGGGATAGTCTATATTATAATGTAAGCCCCGGCTTTCTTTACGTTCCATTGCCTGTTTTATAACGAGATAACCGGCGCAGATAATATTACGTAACTCGCAAAGACTCTTCGATACCGCAGATCGTACAAAGAGGCTCTCGGTTTCACGGTACACAAGTTCAAGGCGCTCGAAGGCTCTCTCCAAACGCAAATTTGAACGTACAATACCAACGTAATTACTCATAATGGCATTGACTTCTCGCGCAGTTTGAGTGATGAGCACCATTTCCTCAGTCAGCGATGCGCCGGTGTAATTCCATTCAGGGATAATGTTTTCGCAATTTCCGTACCCCTCAATGTGTGCTATCGAATGTCTTGCAGCGGCGTCGGCATATACAATAGCCTCTATCAGAGAATTGGAGGCAAGCCGGTTAGCACCGTGAAGACCTGTCCTGGAACATTCGCCGGCAGCGTAAAGCCGGTTGATGGTTGTCCTTCCGTCAATATCTACCACGATTCCTCCGCAAAGATAATGCGCGGCAGGAGCAACAGGTATGTAATCTTTCGTAATATCTATCCCTTCACTCAAACACTTACGGTAAATCATAGGATATTCCCGCTTAGTCTCCTCAGCATCTTTATGTGTCACATCAAGGTACACGAAATCACTGCCGCTGCTTTTCATTTCACTGTCAATGGCACGGGCAACAATGTCGCGTGGAGCAAGAGATCCGCGGGAATCATAGCGGCTCATAAACTCCTCACCCTTCCTCGACCTGAGAACAGCCCCGTAACCGCGAAGAGCCTCCGTAATAAGAAAAGAAGGTCGCTCCATAGGATTATACAGAGCCGTAGGATGAAACTGTACAAACTCCATGTCACAGACCCTTCCCTTTGCCCGATAAACCATTGCAATTCCATCACCGGTCGCTACCGCAGAATTAGTAGTAGTCTGGTAAATATTACCAATGCCTCCCGTACTTATCATAGTAACCTTCGACAAAAGAGTGTGGATCTCGTTAGTTTTCTCGTCCAAAGCGTAAGCACCATAACACTCTATGTCAGGAGTATCCTTCGTGACCTTAATGCCAAGATGATGCTGCGTGAGAATCTCAATAGCAAAGTGATGAGAAAAAACAGTAATGTTTTCATTCCTCTTAACTGCCTCAATAAGACTCTCCTGTATCTCCTGACCAGTATTGTCTTTGTGATGGAGAATGCGAAATTCCGAATGTCCACCCTCACGGTGCAAATCGAAATCACCAGCCCTGTCCCTGTCAAAATCTACTCCCCACCTGATAAGTTCCTTTATCTGACCCGGAGCATCGCGTACCACTTTCTCAACAACCTGCCTGTCGCAAATACCGTCACCGGCAACAAGAGTATCTTCAACATGCTTCTCGAAATCATCCCAAGGCAAAGTAACAGAAGCAATTCCCCCTTGAGCGTAAAAGGTGTTCGCATCTTCAAGAGTAGTCTTGCAAAGCAAAGCAACCTTTCCCCTGTCGGCAACCTTCAATGCAAAACTCATACCGGCAATGCCGGACCCAATAACCAAAAAGTCAAATCTTTTTACCATATCTCTTTCAATAAACAAACACAAAGGTAAAGAAAAAAGTTAATATTGAAAGCCGACACTGACAGCAATGAACCTGAAACACAACAGACGCATCACTGCGCCTGCTGATCTAATATAGTAAAATTATTACAAGATTAAAAAATAAACATTATGTCCATTTCATTAACTTATTATGGAAAATAAAAATTATAAGCAGTACAAATGTACAAGTCTTTTCTTTATCCTCCAAATTTTTTACGTAATTTTGTGCAATATTTTAAATAAATTCATGAAATTGTTATTACACTCATGTTGTGCGCCATGCTCCGCGGCGATAATTGAATACTTATTACAGATTAATATTAAACCGGTTATCTTTTATTTCAATCCTAATATATTCCCTAAAGAAGAATATGAAAAACGGAAGAATGAATTGACGAAATATGCTGCAATGTTGAATTTAGAGGTCATCGACGGAGACTATAATCATGATTTATGGCTTTCAGAGGTGAAAAATTTTGAAAATGAACCGGAACGAGGCATCAGATGCATGAAATGTTTCAGTATCAGGCTTTCCGCAACAGCAAAATTTGCTCACGAAAACGGATTTGATACAATAACTTCTACGCTTGGGTCTTCACGATGGAAAAATCTTAAACAAATTTCGGAAGCGGGGAAGGCTGCTGTTGAACCTTTTACGGGATTAACATTCTGGGACAAAAACTGGAGAAAAGACGGGCTTAGCGAACGACGAAATTTTTTGATACACACAAATAATTTTTATAACCAGGTTTACTGTGGATGCGAGTTTAGTGTGAAATAATCAAATAAATTTTTTATACCTTTGCAGCCATAAAATATAAATTTATGATGAATTGTTTTATTCGATTCCTTGTCTCATTTGTTTTTACATTATTGCTCGCAGGGAACGTATTTTCACAACTTTCGGAAAAAGCGCGGTTCGATATTTCTAAAAATCTCAATATTTATAATGATATTTTTAAACAGTTGAGCCTGTATTATGTGGATTCGATTGCCGCTGAGAAAATTATCCGCGAAAATATCGACTTTATGCTCGGCAAACTCGACCCTTACAACGAATACATCTCGGAAGAGGAAATGCCTGACTTCCTTCTATATACCACCGGCGAATATGGGGGGATAGGTGCTGTGATAACTTCCGACACTAATCATGTTTTTGTCGCACAACTTTACGAAGGAATGCCCGCAAATGCCGCTGGGTTGCAGCCCGGTGACATTTTACTTGAAATAAATGGCGAAAGTTTACTCAAAAAACCGTCTTCTTTCGCCAGCGAGAGACTTAAAGGACAACCTAACACAAAAGTGAAAATAAAATTCCTGAGATCGGGCGAAAATAGTCCGAGAGAGGTGGTAATTACCCGTAAAAGAATCGAAATCGACCCGGTAACTTTCTACGGAACATTTCCTAAAAACGTCGGATACATATATCTTTCAAACTTTACGGCAAATTCTGCGAAAAGTGTCCGCGCTGCGCTCGACGACTTGAAGAAAAATCATCAAATAACTTCGCTCATAATCGACCTCAGAGACAATGGCGGAGGCGTTGTCGAGGATTGCCTCGAAATGCTTAACCTGTTCGTCAACAAAGGAGAACTGTTGCTTACAATGAAAGGGAAATTTCCTCACCTCGACAAGAAATATTTTGCCCTGAAAGATCCTGCGGAGCCGGATTTACCGATTGCAGTGATCGTCGGAAGTCAATCGGCTTCGGCTTCGGAAATTTTCGCAGGCACAATACAAGACCTTGACAGGGGGATAGTTATCGGTGGCAGGACTTACGGGAAAGGACTCGTCCAATCAACACTTACCCTTCCATACAACGGGAAATTAAAACTCACAACAGCAAAATATTATATCCCGTCAGGAAGATGTATCCAGGCGATCGACTATTCCCACAAAAATGACGACGGTAGCGTGTCTTCAATACCGGATAGTCTGACAAATATTTTCTATACGTCGAAAGGTCGCGAAGTGAGGGACGGCGGAGGAATTACTCCGGATATAGCAATCGAACAAAAGAAATACCCTACAATGCTTTACTACCTCGACAGGCAAAACATTTTATTTCATTTCGTAACCAAGTGGAGGCAAAATCATCCCGAAATAGACCGACCGGAAACTTTTTCCTTGCCAAAAGATATATGGGGCGAATTTATTGATTTTGCGAAAACAAAAGATTTCTCTTACGACAGGCAAAGCGAAAAAGTACTCAAAAATCTGCGTGAAGTAATGGAACTTGAAGGTTATTTTGACGCCGCTTCAAATGAATTTGACGCCCTGGAGAAAAAACTTCAACAGGATATTGACCGTGACCTTAACCTTCACCGAGAACAAATTGAAGACCTTCTCGCAAAGGAAATAATACAACATTATTACCTCGCACGTGGAACTATTATATATTCCCTTCGTAATGATGAAATTATGGAAAAAGCAATAGATGTTCTCAATTAAACATATAATCTAAAAGGCTGTCGAATCACTTCGCCAGCCTTTCCATACTAACCCTTAACTATAACTAATGAAATAACACTCTTTACATATATAAACGTATATTTTTGAAATTTGTTTGAAAATAGATGAATATTTTTCGTATAAATCTGCATAAAAATTATTAATCGTTTATATAACAACAAAATAAATTTTATTATTTTTTTCACCAAGATGAAACTATCCGAACTCAAACAAGGACAAAACGGCATAATCACAAAAGTAAAAGGACGCGGCGCATTCAGGCGAAGAATTGTTGAAATGGGCTTCGCAAAAGGTAAGAAAGTGGAGATGCTAACCAAAGCGCCGCTCAAAGATCCTACGGAATATCGTGTGATGGATTACGAAGTTTCCCTCAGACGAAGCGAAGCGGAACTGATTGAAATAGTTACAGGCGAAGATATTAAAGATATTTCCAATGACGATACAAAATCTTTGGTGCTCGACAATGATGAACTGCTGTCTATTGCCGACGAGCGAAGCAAAATTATAAATGTAGCCCTGGTAGGGAATCCTAATTCCGGCAAAACTTCGCTTTTCAACATAGCATCCGGAACTCACGAAAGGGTAGGAAATTATAGCGGAGTAACAGTTGATGCTAAAGAAGGAAAATTTCGTCATAAAGGATACACTTTCAATCTTGTAGATTTACCGGGAACATATTCCCTGTCTGCATATTCACCGGAGGAAACCTATGTGCGCAATCATATCGTAGAAGGTGAACCGGATATAATCATCAATGTCGTTTCCGCTTCAAATCTCGAACGTAACCTCTACCTTACCACACAACTTATCGACATGGATGCCACTGTCGTCATAGCCCTTAACATGTATGACGAAATGGAAAAGTCCGGCTCTCAGTTTAATTATAATGCGTTAGCGGAAATGACGGGTTATCCGATAGTTCCTACGGTTGCAAAATCCGGCAAAGGTATTACGGAACTCTTTGACACAGTTATTGAAGTATATGAACGACGTAGCCCGATAGCAAGACATATTCACATCAACTACGGTGAGGAAATAGAGACCGGCATTGAACATGTGAAGCGCCTGTTGAACACACAGGAAGAGTTAGGCAGCGAGACTTCCCGCCGTTATTTGAGTATAATCCTCCTTGAGGGCGATAAGTTTGCCGAGTCGGTAGTTTCACGCTTGCCTGATGCGAAAAAGATTCTGGCTGAGCGTGACATACATGCCGCATATATCAGAGAGGACTTCCGAGAAGATGTCGAGATTGCCCTTACGGACGCGCGTTACGGTTTTATCAACGGTGCATTGAAACAAACTTTCCGAGAGGGCACCACAGACACGTTGAAGGTTACGCACCTTATTGATCGCATCGTCATAAACAAATTTGCCGGCTTCCCATTGTTTTTCCTGTTTATGTTCCTGATGTTTGAGCACACATTCTTGCTTGGTGAATATCCAATGAAATGGATAGAGGCTGCGGTATCTGCTTTCGGTTCGATGCTTGACGGCGCTATGCCCGAAGGTCAGTTGAAGGATCTCTTGATAAACGGTATAGTGGGAGGTGTAGGTTCGGTCATTGTTTTCCTGCCTAATATTTTGATACTCTATCTTTTCATTTCGTTCATGGAAGACACCGGATACATGGCTCGTGCAGCCTTTATCATGGACAAGTTCATGCAGAAGATGGGCTTGCACGGCAAATCATTTATCCCGCTTGTGATGGGTTTTGGCTGCAATGTTCCGGCGATCATGAGCACTCGCATTATTGAGAGCCGCAACACCCGTCTGATAACGATGCTGGTCAATTCCCTTATGTCGTGTTCGGCGAGGCTACCGGTATATATACTGTTGGTCGGGGCATTTTTCCCCAGTCACGGCGGGCTGGTACTGTTCGGGCTATACATCACCGGCATAGCGCTTGCAATAGTCATGGCGAAACTTTTCAAGCGGTTTCTTATACGCGGGGAAGACTTACCGTTTGTCATGGAATTGCCGCCATACCGTATGCCGACACTGAAGGCGATGATTCGTCACTGCTGGGACAAGACGCAGCAGTATCTGCAAAAGATGGGCGGTATTATCCTTATCTCATCCATAGTTGTATGGTTCTTGGAATATTATCCGAGAAACACTGAGGGTAATAGGATTTATGATAAGCAGATAGCGGAGATACAGTCAGTTGAGGGATCGGAGGAGCAGGTGCGAGAGATTATGCGTATCAAGACGGAGGAACAGAAGCGCAACTCATTCATTGGGCAGACTGGACGATTTATCGAGCCGGTAATGCGCCCCCTTGGATTCGACTGGAAGATAACGGCGGGACTCATATCGGGCATGGCGGCAAAAGAGATTATTGTCAGCACCATGGGCATCATTTACACCGGCGACGGGGAAGACGGCACATTGCTCAAGGAGCGATTGCAGAACGACCGCAGAGTTGACGGCAGCCGCGTTTTCTCTCCCTTAGTCGCTATCAGTATGCTACTGTTTGTGTTAATCTACTTCCCATGTATCGCAACGATCGCCGCCATCAGGAGTGAGTCCGGCTCGTGGAAGTGGGCGTTGTTTGTCATCTTCTACACTACCGCGCTGGCATGGCTGTTAAGTTTTGCCGTCTATCAGACAGGCAGTCTGTTTACCGCGTCTTAGATAAAAGATACTTCTTTAAAGGCGTACGCCCTTTCCTGACCGCGGTCTGTACGAAGGTGCAGGAGACCGTCATCGGATATGCGTACTATCTCCGCCGTAAAGCAGCCGTTTGCATCTCGGTACTGGAAAAAGCCCGACTTACGGTAGGCGGCATCATGATAATCTCGTGTTATGACCTCAGTATCGCCTGTTTTCAGCAGACTGTATCTTTGCCTTATGGAGGAAATAATATCCTGTAAAAGGAGACTAATATTCATATCCCGTCCGAGTATCTGTTTCATAGATACAGGGTTTGGCGCATCGCTGAGGAAAACATCCTGGTTTACGTTTAGACCGATACCGGCAATCGAAGAGGCGATAACTCCACCGGTTATCTCGTTCTCAATCAGGATTCCGCCGGCTTTACGATTGTCATAATAGATGTCATTAGGGAATTTTATTTCCGTCGGACGAATACCTGCCGTTTCAAGGGCATCCTTCACACCGAGCGCAACAGTTTCCGACAGCAGGAAACTCCGGCTGACAGGCAGGAAATCAGGATAAAACACCATACTGAGTGCAATGTTCTTCCCCGCCTCTGATTCCCACATATTACCGCGCTGCCCCCGTCCAGCCGTCTGGTTGGGTGTATAGACGGCGAATCCCTCTTCCTGCATCTGTTCCTTTGTCAATGCTTTAAGGAAATCGTTAGTTGACGTTGCATAGTCAATGATGCGAACTGATTTTATGTCGAGGGCGGTATCAATATCAGTCAGCATAGTAGCCTCCTTCCATTGGTGCACGGAAAGCATCTACAATGTGCACGGTATTAAAATTAGGATCCTTTCCGGTAACGGTGACAACATCAAAGCGTACAGGCATGTCAATATCGAAAAGCCTGATGTAGATATTGGCAGCCGTCACTAAGTTACGTATCTTCCTTGTATTAACCGCTCTCTCAGGATCGAGTGGATATTTAGCCGTGCGGGATTTCACTTCGACTATAACAAGTTCATCACCTGTCTGCGCCACGATGTCAAGTTCACGATGACCGCTTCGCCAGTTAGTATGCAGGATCGTGTAACCTTCTTTTTTAAGATAATCTGCGGCAGCAAGTTCGCCGGCTTTTCCAAAGACAAGATGTTTAGCCATTGGGGTAATAATTTCCGGCAAAATTAGGTAAATATTTTCATGTGCCACATAAACATGCTACCTTTGCAGACAAAAACAAAGCATATTGACATGGCAATCATCCTCAATGACGAATATTTTATGAAACAGGCGCTCGCGGAAGCAGTCAGCGCTTCGGCAAAAGGCGAAATACCGGTAGGAGCCGTCATCACGCACGGGGAAAGGATTATCGCTCGCGCACACAACCTGACCGAGACTCTTAATGATGTTACAGCCCATGCCGAGATACAGGCGATCACGGCAGCCGCCGCCACTTTGGGAGGGAAATACCTTACCGGTTGCACATTATATGTCACCCTCGAACCATGCGTCATGTGTGCCGGAGCGCTCGCATGGTCGCAGATAGCGCGAATAGTGTACGCTGCCACAGACGAAAAGCGCGGATACAGTACATTCTCAAAGAATCTCCTGCACCCGAAAACTAAAGTCGAAAGCGGAATACTCGCCGATGAAGCCGCCGAACTCATAAAGCAATTCTTCTTAGAGAAAAGGTAACGCAACACAGTTAGTCGATAAACCTGCTCAGCAAGCCTTCGTAAGCATCGATCCTCCGGTCTCGAAGGAATGGCCAGATGCGGCGCACATCCTCCGTCCGCGACAACTCGACATCGGCGACAATAACCTCGCTGTCACTGTCTGACGCGCGGGCGATAAGTTCACCCTGTTGACCGGCAATGAAACTGCTTCCCCAGAAAAGAATTCCATCTGTAGCGCCGGACGGATCAGCCTCATGTCCAACGCGATTGACCGCCACAACCGGAAGCGAATTACATACCGCATGAGCGCGTTGTGCAATCATCCACGCCTCTCTTTGTCGAGCCCGTTCTTCGTCCGTATCATGTAAATCCCACCCGATAGCAGTTGGAAAAACAATAATATCGGCGCCGGCAAGCGCCATTAGCCTGGCAGCCTCCGGGTACCACTGATCCCAGCACACCAAAACGCCGACCTTGCCGATAGAAGTTTGTATTGGAGTAAAGCCAATGTCTCCGGGGGAGAAATAAAACTTCTCGTAGTAGGACGGATCATCAGGAATATGCATCTTACGATATTTTCCCGCGATGCTTCCGTCTGTATCAATCACAACAGCAGTATTATGATACAAGCCGACAGTCCTCTGCTCGAAGAGTGAAATAACAATAACCGTACCACATTCCCTCGCCAGCGAAGCAAAGAACTCAGTTGACGGACCGGGAATCTTCTCCGCCAGACGAAAATTATCCGTGCTTTCAACCTGACAGAAGTACAACGAGTTATGCAACTCCTGCAAGACAACAAGATTTGCACCTTGAGAAGCGCACCGACGAACGCCGTCCGCCAGATTCCGCCGGTTTACATCCGCATCCCCAACGCATGACTGCTGAACGAGACCAACCTTAATACTTTTCATAATATTTTACTAATAACATTAAAAACAGATGCAAAGGTATAGAAATAATTCGTGATTGACAACGTATAACCAAAAATATTTTCACTTTTTTTCGCAAAAGGTATTGTTTATTCAAAAAAAGTGCGTATCTTTGCAGCCGCTATGAACTCTACAGTTACATACAGTATCGTAAAGATGATGCCGAATACGGAAAATTCACTCACAACAGCAGTGGGAAACGGGAATCGGACATCAGGGTCGCTTCCAACAACGGTGGGAAGTAAGAATCTGATGCGAAAATTACTTCCCAACATTGCGGAAAATAAGAATCACATGAGAAAGTTACTTCCCAACGTTGCGGAAAACAAGAATCTGATGCGAAAGTTATTTTCCGCAACGTTGGGAAACGAGAATCTGACGCGAAAGTTATTTTCCGCAACGTTGGGAAGCAAGAATCTGATGCGAAAGTTATTTTCCGCAACGTTGGGAAACAAGAATCTGACGCGAAAGTTATTTTCCGCAACGTTGGGAAGCAAGAATCTGATGAGAAAGTTATTTTCCGCAACGTTGGGAAACTTACCGAAACAAGAAATATTAACTAAAATAAAACTATAATATGAAAATAGTAAAAGCAAGACTTGAGTATTATCGCAATGAAGCGCATTTTCAAATGATGTCTTTATTCCAAAAGAGGTTGGCGGCAGACCCCGCCGTAGTGAATATCGTTGCAACCCTTATGGGCACATTCAACACCGAAGTAGAACTCGAAAGCAAACTCGTTGACGCCGTCCGGAGCAGCCCCTACACCGAGCAACTTGAAGAACTCGACAAGCGGCTTGACCGCGCGATAGTCGGATTAAGCGCTACCATTGAAGCAGATCTTCACCACTACAACTCCCAGATTGTTGAGGCTGCAAAGAAGATCGCCCTGAGACTGAAAGCCTTTCGTGGCGAAATCGAAAAGAAGCCCTACGAGGAAGAATCCGCCGCTGTGAAAGTTCTGCTAAATGACCTGAAAACAACATATTCCGCAGAAGTCGGAACGCTGAGTCTGAGCGGATGGGTGTTTGAGATTTCGGATGCGCAGACGACATTCGAGGAATTATTCCTCAAGCGTGACGACGAACGGGCATCCCGTCCGACGGAAAAATTGCCCGATGTCCGTAAGCGGGTTAACGTCCTCTACCGCAATATGGTAGAATTGATTGACGCTTACGGCTCTCTCAACGGATACGATGTAACAAGCGACTTTATCGGTAAAGTCAACAGCGACATCACCTATTTTAACGAGCACATTCACAGTCATGCGAAGAAAAACATTGACAAAGCGATTGTTAACGACATCCCTCCACAGGTCTATACCGACGAACCCGTCGTTCCGATGCCGGAGGTGTTTTACGATGACAAAAAACTTGTCTTCACCCGAGACTATGAACTCTCTTACCGCGACAATGACGGACCCGGCACGGCGCTGGTCACGATACACGGTAAAGGTTTATACAAAGGTCGTAAGCAGGTGAGCTTTAATATCGTAAAAGAGTGAGGAGTGAGGAATGAGCGTCCTTAAAGACCTTATTTGAGAGAGAGAAATAAATAACAAACAAATATTGAACAGTAACATTAAAAAACAAAACCAAATGAAAAAGTATCTTCTAACTATGATCGCACTCTTCATGCTGAGCGCAACAGGTTTCGCGGAAATCATAGAATCCGGCACAACCGGAGACTGTACGTGGACGCTTTCGGATGATGGTACGCTAACTATTAGCGGTACAGGGGCGATGCCTGATTATACCTCTTTGAGTCTTGCTCCCTGGTATGCTTACTTTTCTTCAATTACAACGGTCGTAATTGGGGATGGTGTAACAAGTATTGGAAATGAGGCTTTTTACATGTGCAGCAATATGACTTCAGTTACTATTGGAAACAGTGTAACAAGTATTGGAAAGTATGCTTTTAACGGTTGTGAGAAACTGACTTCCGTTACCATTCCTAACAGCGTAACAAGTATTGGAGATTTTGCTTTTAACTCTTGCGACGGACTGACTTCAGTTACCATTCCCAACAGCGTGACAAGTATTAAAGCGGCTGCTTTTTCCTATTGCAGCAGTTTGTCTTCCGTTACTATTGGAAGCAGTGTAACAAGTATTGGAGGTGGTGCTTTTAGAGATTGCAGCAAACTGACTTCCGTTACCAATCTTAACCCGACGCCGCAAAGCATAAACAACATGGTATTTCAAAACGTTGATTTAATTAACGCCACGCTTTACTTTCCCGCCGAGTCTATTGAAGATTACAAAGCCGCAGAAATATGGAAGGAGTTCGGAAATATTGTTCCCCTATTCCATGTCTCAATAACCGCTAATAATCCAAGCATGGGAACTGTTACCGGAACAGGAGATTATACGGAAAACAGCACAGTAACTATTACTGCAACCGCAAATCCTGGTTACAAGTTCGTTAAATGGGATGATGACAATACACAGAATCCTCGAACAATAACCGTAACACAGGATATAACCTGTACGGCTATATTTGAAGCAATCACTTATCATGTAACAGTGAGCGCCAACAATACAAGCATGGGAACTGTTACCGGAACAGGAGATTATGAGGAAAACAGCACGGCAACTATCAGTGCAACCGCTAATCCGGGTTACAAATTTGTGAAATGGGATGATGACGATACGCAGAATCCGAGAACAATAACCGTAACGCAGGATACAACCTATACGGCGATATTTGATGTCAACACAAACATACAGCAGACGTCGGATAATGATGTCAGCATTTATCCGAACCCTGTCACGGAAAGTTTCCGCATCAACGGCATCACTGCACCGACAGAGGTAACAGTAACCGATCTTAGTGGTCGAACAGTATTACAGCAAATCGTCGAAGCCGGTGAATCTGTCGCAGCAGGTAATTTTCCAAATGGTGTTTACCTCGTTCGTGCAGGCGGTAAGACATTGAAGGTAGTGAAGAACTAAAAGTTAAGAGTTCAAGGTGTCAGGTGTCCAATCCTAAAATAGGACAGTTATGAAAAAGATAATTCTTACAACATAAGGAATAATAAATCCCTGTAAGGTAAATTTATCAAAGAATAAAACATTGCCTGACATCTTTTTTATTTATTCTTAATGAGCGACTATATAGGCGGATACCTGACCGCTGATCTGCATGAGCGAGATCTCGCACAGTTTGGTACTGAACTGCGCTTGCAAGAGGCGTTCTTCCGCGTTTAGCAGGCTGTTCTGTGCTTCGCGGAGTTCGATTCCGGCAAGCGTTCCCAAGCGATAGCGATCAATTGCTATTTCGTAGTTTTCACGAGCCGACTGCAAGTTTTCAGTTTCTAAGCGTATCAGGTCGAGATTGTTACGGTAGGCAGTCAACATTGAGGACAGGTCTGCATCGAGTGACTGTTCCGTCTGTTTGTATTGCAGTTGCCTGTTTTCCGAAGTGATTGCCGCGTTTTTCTGCTCCCGTTGCCGGTTTAATCCGTCAAAGATGTTGAATCCGAGAGTAAAGCCGTACGTAAACCCGCGATCCTGCTGTTTCGGTGTGTCGGAGATATTTGTATTGAGAGTGTATCCGTATCCTGCGTTTAATTTGAGATACGGATAATTACGTCCTTTCAACGCACGAAGGTCGAGTTCGCTGACTTTTCGGTTTATAGCGGCAAGGAGCAGGGTAGAGTTTGCGTGATGCATTGCTTTTCTGAGTTCGTCTCCGCTGAGCGTAGGATTGAGCATGATTACCGAATCGGTAACTGTTATTTTCTGTGAAACATTATCTACAGCCATCATCCTGTTTAGGTTTATTGCTGATGTCTGGACGACTTCGTACTGTTTGAGAAGGCTGGAACTGTCAGCGTTGAAATCTACCCTTGCCTGCAGCATATCAAGTCGTGATTCTGACCCGATGTAATACTTCTCTGCTGCGATCCTCATTCGTTCTTTCGATAACGACACGGCGTATTTGAGGTTGGCTAAGCGGAGGTTCTGATTGACGTGGTTATAGTATTCTGCGGTAAGGTTAGCGAGCAAGTTTTCGATAGCAATCTGTGTATTAAATTCGCCGATTGAGTGGAATTGTTTAAGCCGTTTATAGTTTGTTTGCATTTGCAGTCCGTCGAAGACAGTCCATTCTATATTCAATCCGGCGGTAGTTTCATGACTATTGTCGGTTCCGGCATGTGCGGCGTTAAGGTTGAGTGAAGGGAGGAAGCCGGCGTTTCCCCATGTAACGTTATTGCTGCTGATTCGTTCTTCGTTGCGGATGATACGTATTTCGTAATTCCTTTCAAGACCTGTTTCGAGGCAGCGCTGCAGGTCGTACTGTTCCTGGGCGTTTAACGTAAAAGCCAGTTTAAACAGTATTATTATCAGGCAGGGATTTCGCATGAGGAAGTTTCTTTATATTTATTGAGGGGATATTGAATATTTTGTGTTTTGTTTTGTTATTATATGCAACGTATCTCCTTCGTAAATTGTATCGCTATCGACGGATGTTACGCGGACTTTGCGCCCTGACCATGGATTGAGCATGTTCAATGTCTTGCCTTTTTCACTGAATACAGAAACCTTGTTGACTTCGCCGGCTGTCAGGGATGCGGATATGAGGAATGCACCGACGGTGCGGATGTTGTGGAACTGTGCATCTTTCTTGCGCGACCAGACAGGAAACAAGCGGGTGATACCCTGATGTCCCATACAGAGCATTTCATTGATTGTATTTGGCACGGTACTCCAGTTTTCGACGCCGTGCGGATTGTCTAATTGGAATCCATTTGTGAAGGTATGCGCAGCGTAACGGTTGAGATGTTCGGTTATAGTGTCAGGATCAAGACCGATGCGGACTGCCGTTGGGAAGATGCTGTTGCTGGCGTTTCCATCGAGGAAGTTTTTATATTTGATGGTATTGCGGGCTATTTCCAAAGTTTTTGGCGGGCTGCCGAGTCCAACCTGTTCGCCAGGGTAAATATGTTGCAGAGCGAGAGAATTACCGTCGCATAAATCGAAACCTCGTTCCGAGAGACGAAAGACGGTTTTGCCGTCGCGTTCCATTAAGGGAGATTCTGCGATATTGTCACGGATGTGGGTCCATTTATCGCGGCGGTCGGCATCTTTACCGAGCAGTTCGCTCATATCAAGCGCTGTTTGCATTGTCTGGCGCACGAATCCGAGGGAAAGTATTGGATTGAAGTCTTCCAGGGTAGTGCCTTCGTGGATGGCATCGTTGTAGATGACATAGCGTCCGGTTTCCCATTTGACATAGTTTTCCCAGAATGTAGCGCATGCTTTTACGAAAGGATATACCTTGTTCGTAAATTCCTCGTCGAAGGTGCGGTAGAAATGGAATGCCATATTGACAACGCAGTACGATGCGTTGCTTTTTTGTCCCCAGAACATTCCGCCGTACTGTATGTTATTGCTTTTTCGCCATGAAGGAACCGCCTGTTCCATTGCGTCTGACCATCGCGTTGTTTCGATACCGAGCGGTCCTATTCCAACCGGATATATTACCCCGTCGGGGATTCCGGATATCTTTTCGGAGTAATATTTCCCACGTTCCATGAATGCGAGAATGGGGCTGTAGAATGGTTCTGCCTGTTCTGTGCGGTTTGCGGAATAGAGGGCGTAGAACGGCGCCTGGAAGTTATAGTTCAGATGGTAGTCAGCCATCCATGCCGGTTGTTCTTTTGTAACCCATGTGCCGAGCAATCCAGGCGGGAAATCTTTGTCGCGGCAACAGGAGGCTGTGCCGTACAGGGAGAGGTAGTATAGCCGTTCAATTGCGGAGTCAGGAATTGAGACCCATGATTTAGCCCAGTAATCGTGCCACCATTCTCTGTGTTGTTTTTTCAGGACATTCAAATAATCTTTCCCTGTAACATTGTTTACTTTTTCGGTTGCGGTCAGTTTTGGGTTTTCACTTTTGAAATTACTTGAAGTAGCGAGCACGAATGAAACCGGGCGTCCTTGCTTCAGAACAAACTTGCCGGGCTCTTCCTGAGACCGGATATTATCATCGCCTGTAAGGCGTAGCGCTATTGATGCTTTTGTTGGAATATCGACCGAGTCTTCAAACGCACGTGTTGCATAAAAAACTCCGTCCCCGTATCCGGTTTCGTGAACGCCGGGAAAAGGTCTGTCAATAGGACGGTGGTAATCGATGTTGTCGTATTCTACGGAGCCTGCCGCAATTAATCTAAGGTATCCTGGCAATTCCCCTTTGCCTTCCATTGAGATCTCGACCGACAGAATATCATCGGTTGCGGCGAGGAAGGTTTTATAAACGACCGTCGTGTCGCCTTTTATGAAGCGCGCTTCGGTTATAGCGTCGTAGATGTTTTGTTCTACAAGGTACTCTGCGCCTGCAAGGTCCGGTATAGAAATTTCCAATTTTCCAAGCGCCAGCGGATATGATTCATTATGCGCTGATTTCAGCCGCCAGAAGTCATTACGGGCAATGTAAAATATTTGCCTTTCCGGTTGACCGGCTAATGCGACGCCCATGTATCCGTTGCCCAGCAAAGGTGCATCAACCGAAACCTTGGACGGGATACGGCGTGGAGGCTCATTGAAACGGATTACATGTTTAGAAATAACAGAGGCAGGGTTATCTGACGGCTGGCAACTGCAGCAGATGATGGTACATGCGATTGCTGCTAATAGTAAAAGGTTTTTCTTTGTCATAGGACTATTTTTCATAAGCATTAAGATAATATCTGATAAAATGTTTCCATTCTGCTTTACCGGCAAGTTTTCGCGTCTTTACCGCGACTTTTAATACTTGTTTTTCATTCCACAAGGAAGCGTCGATAATATATTCTTTTATTTTCTCCGCAGCCTTAAAATAATTTTCCTCGTCTCTTGTGATGACCGCTACGCCTTCTGCTGCGCTGTCGCCGGAAACGCCTTCGCTTTTCGCCCAAAGTCCGAATCCTGTGAGGTTTGTTGTGACGGTTGGTATCCCGAATGCGATACTTTCCAGCGGCGTGTATCCCCAGGGCTCATAATAGGATGGGAAAACGGTTAGATCAATTCCTGTGAGCAAATCGTAGTATAGTATGTTAAATATTCCGTCGTTTCCATTGAGATATGAAGGTACGAAGATGATTTTTGTTTTCCCGTCTTTATTCAGGAAATTGAGATGGCGGAGATAATTGCAGACCGGATCGGATTCAATGTTGGACAAATTATGGGTATAATACGGATTTTGCAGTGGAATCATTGCCTTGCTTTTCCTGTTTCCAAGACGTTCTTTTAAATCTTCACGTTCGCCGTCGATACCTGCCGGGACGAAGATAAATGCGATTATTTCCCTTTCCGGCTCCGACAGCCTCACCCTGTTCAAAGCTTCGATAAAAAGGTCAATTCCTTTATTTTTATATTCGTACCGTCCTGAAATAGCGACAACGAAGGTATCGGGAAGGATTTTTTCACCGATAAGACAATGTGCGACATCGAATAGCCGTTTCCTTGCTTTTTTCCGTTTAGCTTCAAAAGATTTCTCATTCGGGACGAGATCCGCTTCAAATCCGTTAGGAGTAATCATATCAGGTTCTTTATTGAGGAATTGTTTACATTCTTTTGCAGTCAGGAGGCTTACCGTAGTAAATATGTCTGTATTATGGGCGGCTTGTTTTTCGAGCGAATGTTTAGCTTCCATTCCAAGTTCTCGCGCCATTTGGTCACCGTCGTAGTTTCCGAACTGACTGTAAAGCGGTTTATTGTTGTAGCAGATAGATCGTCCGATTGAAGTGGCGTGCGTCGTGAAAGATGTTTTTATTTCGGGCATACTGTCTTTCAGTGAGAGCACTCCCATTCCGAGTGACCATTCGTGGAATTGCGCCAGGACGTTCTTATTAACAAGATTAAGGTATCGGTAAATGCTTTTTATCACTTTTGCTGCGGCAAAAGAAAATATACAGCAGTCGTCGTAGTCACCGTTTGCGTTGAGCGAGTCTACGCCGAATTTTTCCCACATACGGTGATACAGTTTATCTTTTTCCGGCATCAATACTTTATAGTCAACGAGTACAGCGACAGGTTTGCCAGGAACGTTCCATCGCCCGACTTTCACTGTAAGTCCTTCTTTTGTTGCAGTTTCTTTCCAGCCACTGAGTACTGTTCCGTTTTCTGTGAAATCGACATTCTTTTTGTCAGATAACAGGTCTGGACCGATAAAAACAAGGTTATCGCCGATTATATCGCCGAGTGTTTTTGCTTTTGTCGACAATACGGTGTATATTCCGCCTACTTTGTTGCAGACTTCCCACGATGATTCAAACATGAAGTCCGGTAAATGAAGTTTTGTTTTTGCCATACAGTAGTAATTTTCAGGCTGCAAATTTACATTAAATAATTGATTTTTATATAAAGCCGAAAAAAAACGAGTAACTTTGCGGAAAATTTTTTTATGAAGGCATTAGTTAAAAAATTTGCGGAAAAGGGAATATGGCTTGAAAATGTTCCGCTACCGATAATCGGTAAAGATGATGTTTTGGTAAAGATAACAAAGAACGCGATATGCGGCACAGATCTCCATATATATGAATGGAATCGCTGGGCACAGGCTACGATAAAGCCACCGATGACAATTGGTCATGAATATGTCGGCGTAGTCGTTGACCGCGGCGCGAACGTAAAAAATATAGAAATTGGGCAGCGGGTGACGGGCGAAGGTCATACTTACTGCGGGCACTGCCGTAATTGCAGGCGCGGGAAATTGCACGTCTGCGAAAATTCTATAGGCATCGGCGTCAACCGTGACGGTGCGATGGCTGAATATTTGTCTTTGCCGGCGACGAATGTTATTCAACTTGACAATCGCATCTCCGACGACATGGCATCAATCATGGATCCCTTCGGAAATGCAACACATACAGCGTTTTCTTTTCCTTTGCTCGGTGAAGACGTTTTGATTACCGGCGCGGGATTAATCGGCTGTATGGCGACTGCGATAACCCGATTTGCGGGATCGAGGTATGTAGTAGTTACCGATGTAAATGAATACCGCCTTAACCTTGCTCGGCAGATGGGCGCTACGAAAACGGTAAATCCTGCGAAAGGGGAGAAAGTTTCGGATATAATGAATGAACTTAACATTAAAGGCTTTGACGTCGGGCTGGAAATGTCCGGCGCACCGCAGGCGTTCAACGAAATGCTTGATTCGATGTATAACGGCTCAAGTGTTTCATTACTCGGCATTTTGCCCGACGGTTCTGGAATAAATTGGAGTAAGGTTATTTTTAAGGCATTAACGTTAAAAGGTATCTACGGTCGTGAGATGTGGGAGACCTGGTACAAGATGCAGCAGATGCTTATCGCAGGAATCGACATTTCGCCGGTTATCACTCACCGTTTCGGGATAGACGATTTCCAGATGGGATTTGACGCAATGGAAAGCGGACAATGCGGTAAAGTCCTGCTGGAATGGTAATTCCGGTAATTTCAAAGGATTATTGGAATTAAGACTGAAAAACGCAGAATAAATAGTTTCTGCGAATGATTTTATGAGGCGGCGCGATTCATTTCGAAGCCGCCCGTTTATTTTCTAAAAGAGACGTGATATAGCCAAAATAGACGTGATTTTTGCCAAAATTTTGGCGTATAAGCCAAAATTTCCGTGATATTACCAAAATTTTGGCTTATACACCAAAATTTCCGTGATTTATGCCAAAATTTTGGCTTATAAACCAAAATTTCCGTGATTTTTACCAAAATTTCCGTGATTTTTACCAAAATTTCCGTGATTTTTGCCCAAATTTTCGTGATTTTTATCAAAATTTCCGTGATTTTTACCAAAATTTCCGTGATTTTTACCAAAATTTCCGTGATTTTTGCCCAAAGTTTCGTGATTTTTACCAAAATTTCCGTGATTTTTGCCAAAATTTTGGCAAAAATAACCCTTCGCAGGGCAAATTTTCCACGATTATAGCCCACACTCACCATTAACTGTTCGTTACTCACTCTTCACTATTAATTATTTTTTTTATTATCTTTGCGCCCTCTAATTCTATTTTTCATGGCTGAATTTATTAATACGTATAATCTTACGGGAATCGTTATCGGTTTTATTACTTTTTTGATAATCGGCGTTTTTCATCCTTTAGTTATCAAAGGTGAATACTATTTTGGGACAAAATGCTGGTGGGTGTTCCTTTTGATGGGCATCGCGGGACTTTCCGGCGCTGTTTGCTGGCACGGGAATACAATACTGTCGGTGTCAAGCGGAGTGTTTGGTTTTTCCGCTTTTTGGGGCATCAATGAACTGTTTGAACAGAAAAAGCGCGTCGAAAGAGGATGGTTTCCGAAAAGGGAAAATAAGGGAATTTAACCCTTATGAACCGGCGAACCGAACAATGTTGCAGCAGTAGCCCTTTCTATTTTAACATTCACCAAATCACCTATACGGTGGTCTTCTTTATTGAAAATCACAACTTTATTTTGCGAATTGCGACCGTATAACTGCTCGCGCGAACGTTTTGAAAAACCTTCCACAAGCGTTTCCGTCGTTTTGCCAATATCTCGAAGATTGCTTTCAAGCGAGAGTTCGAGTTGCAGAGCGATAATCTCTCCTAAACGACGGACTTTTACCTCTTCCAGCACGTCATCTTTAAGATGCTTTGCGGCATAAGTCCCAGGTCGCTCCGAATATTTAAACATAAACGCAGAATCAAATCGCGCTTCACGAATCAGCGAAAGAGTCTGTAAATGATCCTCTTCCGTCTCCGAAGGAAATCC
Source organism: Dysgonamonadaceae bacterium (assembly GCA_031269685.1). Lineage (GTDB taxonomy): Bacteria > Bacteroidota > Bacteroidia > Bacteroidales > Azobacteroidaceae > Azobacteroides. The sequence goes on from JAISYU010000027.1 coordinate 45,980, forward strand.
GCAAAACAAATCGGTCGATATGGAAGCATCGGGAAGAATCCTGCGGATAGCGGCGACGCGATCAAGATACCATTCGCGCGTATACCTGCGATTCATTGCTTTAAGTATCCCGGAACTGCCTGATTGAGCGGGTAAATGAATTTGCCGGCAAATATTCGGATATTGTGAAATTACCTCCAAAGTCCGGTCATTCATGTCTTTAGGATGAGAAGTCATAAACCTGATGCGCATTTCGGGAATTTCGCGAGCAACCGCCTCAAATAATCCCGGAAAATCAATCTTTTCCCGACCGTCGTCGAAAAGATAAGAATTAACGTTCTGTCCAAGCAAAGTTACTTCACGGAATCCCTGTTCCCGCATCGCACGGATCTCACGGATAATACTTTCCGGTTCGCGACTCCTTTCCCGACCTCTGGTATATGGCACGATGCAATATGAACAGAAATTGTTGCATCCCCTCATTATCGAAACAAATCCCGAAATCTTAACGCCGGAAATTTTCAAAGGAACTACATCTTTGTAAGTCTCAGTCGAGGAAAGATTTATATTTATCGCCTTCTCACCGTTAGCCGCGCTTGCCATAAGGTGCGGAAGATCGAGATATGAGTCCGGTCCGGCGACAAGATCTGCAAGGCGGCGGTCTATCAGTTCATTCTTAACTCTTTCAGCCATGCAACCCAAAACACCGACAATAAGATTTTTATTTTTCTTTTTCAAAGACTGGAAATACTGTAATCTTGCGAGCGCTCTCTGTTCCGCATTATCCCTGACAGAACAGGTGTTTACGAAAATAGCATCGGCTTCTGCGATATTTTCTGTAGTTTCGTAGCCATCCATCTTAAGGACAGACGCGACAACTTCACTGTCAGCGACGTTCATCTGGCAGCCGTAAGTTTCGATGTAAAGTTTCTGTGGAACAAAATCAGGATCCGGCATGAGTTTTATTTAAAAACAACGCTTAATGAGATATAAAATACTCATTTTATTGTTTATCTAATTATTATTTGTAATTTTGGAGCGCAAAATTAAGAAAATTTTATGGATAATCTGAAAGAATACCTTCCTTTACTCGTAATTCTGCTTATAAGTCTCATTTCACAGGCATTCAAGCCAAAGAAGAAAAAACCGGATACAGAGACTGCGCCGCAAGCAGAGAAAACTGAGCATGACGCATGGTTTGATGTGCCTCGTGTTGAAGTGAAAAAGCCGATGTCTCAGCCGAAAATACATCGACCTGTAACGCATCCGAAACCTAAGAAATCATCTTATGCAGAGATCAAAGAAGCGACTGCGACCGCAAAACGACAGGCGACAGTTGTACTCTCCGACGAAGACACTTCTCCTCCATTCCTCAATATTTCCGATACGGACGAAATAAAAAAGGCTATTATATATTCTGAAATCTTCCGTCGACCGGAATAAATAATGCAATTCAAATATAAAAGCGATCAATCGGTGTAGTTGATAGTAGATAAGGTTGATTGATTATATTCCTTTCCCCGTGCAAATAATTTGTATTGAGTAAATCAGTATTTTGATGTCCATCAACAGCGACATATTTTCATAATAGAGAATGTCGTACTGCAATCTCTCTATCATTTCTTCTATATTGCGGGCATATCCGAACTTAACCATACCAAGTGACGTGATACCCGGATATACATTATGCAGCAGGTAATAATACGGCGCTTTTTCCACGATCTGTTTAATGTAGTGTCTTCGTTCCGGTCGTGGACCGACTATTGACATATCCCCACACAGCACATTCCAGAATTGAGGCAGTTCATCGAGCCGATACTTCCTCATGAAATGTCCGACGGGCGTAATTCGTTCATCTTTTTCTGAAGAGAGTAATGGACCGTCGCTCTCGGCGTTTTCGTACATAGTACGAAATTTCAGTATATTAAACGGCTTACCCATATATCCTATTCTCTCCTGGCGAATAATGATCGGACCTTTGGAGTCGCGATACACACGGAAGGCAAGGTAAGCATATACAGGGGACAGCAGTAGCATAGCCAAAGCGGAGATTATTTTATCCAGCGTCATTTTAATGTTTTTCTCTCCTTCGGGGTAATTACTTTCTGTAATATCAATCAATGGCGCGCCTTTAATTGTATGCACTTTGATATGTCCTATCAGCAGTTGGAATCTATTGAGAGGCAGTTTGATCGGCAGTTTATATTGGTAAAGTGCATAGAGTAGCGTCAGCAGTTCATCTCCGTTTGATTCGGTGGCAACTATCAGTTCGCGAGTTTTGAACTGTCGTATAATATCGGCTAAGTCTCTGATATGTCCTATTGTATTAAGTTTTGTGGATATTTGTTTATCAGTATCTGTTTCTATATAACCTTGAATAGTGTAAGCCTTCGTATTTACCGATCGTTCGAGCATTTTGCTCACTTGCCTCGCATTATCTCCTGTACCGAGTATAAGTACGGGAGTGGTCCATTCCCTGCTGCGGATTTTTTTTGTGGCTCTGTTAGTTATTATCAGTCGGAAGAGATATGTAAATCCGAATGAAAAAAGGAACAGATATGTGATTTGTTCGTAATAAATATTGATAGACTCAGGCAAGTTATTTAGCAGGACGATAAAGAAAATAGATAACGAACCGATTATACAAGTCATGAATGTTCTGAACGCAACAGAGAGATGTGATTTCACTAACGGGCTGTTGTAGTAACCTGAATAATAGTGCAGTACGAGCCATCCGAGCGGTATGATAAGTTGTCCCTGTACTACATTGCTATACCAGACAAAGCCATGATATGTATCGAATTGTTTATATGCTACCAGGAAATATCTCAGGACATTGAATACGAACCACGCGAGATGAGCAGCCATGAAGTCTGCTGTTAGATAGATGCATGTTTGGGTTTTGTTGTTCATTATTTACGAATAACTTTTATTGATCCGTTACTTGTGAAACCTATTATAGACGATGCTTTTCGTTTATCTGTTTCGGTATTGCGATAATTTACAACGTAATCTGTTAATCGCATAAAATCAGTATTTATTTCATTGAAACAGGTTGGCGTTGGTTGACCGCTAAAATTGGCTGATGTTGATACTACGGGTTTTCCGAATTTACGGCAGAGTGTTTGTGAGAATGTTTCTTTTGTCACTCTTATTGCGATACTTCCGTCTTCGCTTATCAGGTTTTGTGCGAGATTTTTTGCGTGTGGGTAAATAATTGTCAATGGTTCGACGGCAATTTCCACAATTTGGCGTGCTATTTCTGGAGTATTGTCAGTATAAATATCCAGAAGTTCTATTGAATCGACAAGTACAATCATTGACTTTTTATCTTGGCGGCGTTTTATCTCATACACTCGTGCCACAGCCTCTTCATTGGTTGCATCGCATCCAACTCCCCATACTGTGTCTGTAGGATATATTATAATTCCTCCGCTGTTCAGTACTTCGCATGTTTTAAGTATTTCTTCGTGCATTTGTGCATTATTTACGGCTGCAAATGTACATAAAATTTTTTTATAACTTTATATTTTGATCAATAATATTTTAAAAAATACTCTTTTAATTATATATTTTCTCTTTTGGGAACAAAGAGGGCAATCTTTTTCCGATCGTGATGTTTGTTTTGGTAATATAAAATTATCCTTACCGTTTTACGACATTAAATGTTTTACCGTTGACGTATTCATTAACATTTTTAAAATCCTTTGTAAAAAATGTTTTCCCTCATGTACCGATCGTGATGTTTGTTTTGGTAATATGAAATTATCCTTACCGTTTTACGACATTCAATGTTTTACCGTTGACGTATTCATTAACATTTTTAAAATCCTTTGTAAAAAATGTTTTCTCTCATGTACCGAAAATTTTGCGACATACCCCGAAAGTTTTGTGGTATACCCCGAAGATTTTGCGACATACCCCGAAAGTTTTGCGATATATCCCAAAAGTTTTGTGGTATATCCCGAAAGTTTTGTTACATGTACCGAAAGTTTTTTCTCTTGTAATATTTATTCTGTTATCTGTATTCTCAGAAATATTTAAGGCGTTATATGTTGCGTTTTATTTAATAACAGTTCAAAAGATAATATATTTTTAAAAAAAGATAATACATTTTTTAAAAACAAAAGGCATTTTATAAAAAATTACCTGTTTATACATTATTTTTCGTACCTTTGCGACTTAAAGTTTGAACATCATGGCATGTATTATACACATCGAAACATCATTAAAAATATGTTCTGTCGCGGTTTCTGTGAATGGCGAACAGGTATTTGTCCGCGAAAACAGTCAACAGTCACATTCGGCGTCGCTCGGAGTGTTTGCAGAAGAAGCAATCGAAATATTATCAAAGGAAGGCAAATCGCCGGAGGCAGTGGTGGTTAGCAGCGGACCGGGTTCATATACGGGACTCAGAATAGGTGTCTCGCTGGCAAAAGGATTATGCTACGGATTAGAAATACCGCTTATCGCGATCCCTACCCTGCAAATTATGACAGTCGGCGCAATACGCGAACTGAAACAACGGGGAATTGAAATCAATGCCACAGACCGTTTCGCTCCGCTATCCGATGCCAGGCGGATGGAGGTTTATACTGCAATCTATTCCCAGGATATGACGGAAATAGTTGCTGAGCAGGCTATGATTATTGACAAAAATTCATTTTCGGATATACTTGCGCAAAGACGGGTATGGTTCTTCGGAGACGGCTCAAACAAATGCCGGACAGAACTGCGCTCGCCTAATGCAATATTCCTGGAAAACATTAACCCGTCTGCCTCGATGATGATTTCACTTGCAGAACGAAAATTCATGGATCGTGAGTTTGAAGACCTCGCATACTTCGAGCCATTTTACCTTAAAGAATTCCAGGCTACAGTACCTAAAAATAAATTTCCTTTTCAAAACGGTAAATAATTACTAATTTTGCACATCAAACAGTAAACCGTTATGAAAATCTTAATTGCTGGCGCTGGCGAAGTTGGAACCCATCTTGCTAAACTTCTTTCACAGGAAAACCAGGACATAACACTGCTCGACGAGAACAGTGAGAAACTGAATTTCCCGTACTCATCTGAAATAATGACCGTTACAGGGAATCCTACTTCACTTGCAGACCTAAGAAACGCCGCAGTCAACAGAGCAGATATGTTTATCGCCGTAACTCCAGAAGAAACTACCAATATCACGGCATGTCTGCTCGCAACAAACCTCGGTGCGAAAACTACTATCGCACGGGTCAGCAATAACGAATACATTCTCCCTAAAAGTACAGAGTTCTTTGCTAAACTTGGCGTTGATTCACTGATTTGCCCGGAAGAACTCGCCGCTGCAGAAATACTTAGCGCTCTCAAAACACCATGGTCAAGGCAATGGTGGGAACTTGCAGGAGGTAAACTGATACTTGTAGGAGCAAAAGTGCGCGATAATGCACCACTTGTAGATAAAATGCTGATGGAACTCGCTTCAGAAGAGCGTTTCTATCATATTGTAGCCATCAAACGAGACGAAGAGACAATAATCCCGCGCGGTGCTGACTATATCCGGTCAGGTGACATACTGTTTTTTACCACAACGCCACAATATGTTAACCGTATCAAAGCGCTTTCAGGAAAAGGAAATATAGATATCAAACTTGTCACAATAATGGGTGGTAGCCGGATAGCGCAAAAAGTCGCCCAACGATTGCCGGACGGTATTCATGTAAAGATTCTCGAAAAAGATCGAGATAAAAGTTACAGACTCGCAGAAAAAGTAGGCAGTAATGTACTGGTAATTAACGGTGACGGACGAAATACCGAATTACTGATACGCGAAAATATAAAAGACTGCGACGCATTTATCGCCCTCACCGGAAACTCCGAAGCAAATATCCTTGCATGTGTTACTGCGAAAAATATAGGCGTTCCGAAGACCGTTGCCGAAGTGGAGAATATAGACTATATAAGGATGGCAGAGAAATTAGACATCGGTACGGTCATTAATAAGAAACTGATAGCAGCAAGCCATATATACCGATTCATGCTTAACGCAGATGTCTCAACGGTGAAGTGCATGACATTTGCAAATGCCGAAGTTGCGGAACTTATCGCCAGAAAAGGTTCCAGGATAACGCGCAAACCGGTTAAAGAACTGAACCTGCCTGTCGGAATGACTCTTGGTGGGAAAATACGCGGTGAGAAAGCTGAAATAATTGGCGGCGAAACGCAGATAGAAGCAGGTGATCATGTAGTAGTCTTCTGCCTCGACACCTCGATGCGCAAAATTGAAGATTATTTTAACTAAAAACTTAAAACTCTTCCCTGATGCAAGGTAAAAAATACAATTTCGACGAGATTATAAACAGAAAAGGTAGCGGAGCACTCAAAATCGACGCACTCAAAGAACGTTACGGACGAGATGACCTGATTGGTATGTGGGTTGCAGATATGGATTTCCGTTGCGGGGATTTTATTACAGATGCTTTGAAAAGGCGTTGCGACCACGGTATTTTTGGCTATTCTATAACCCCCGAAGGTTTCCGCAATTCAATTATTAGGTGGACTAAATCCCGCCATCAATGGGAACTGCAAAAAGAATGGATAAGTTATATTCCCGGCATCGTTAAAGGTATCGCGCTATGTATAATGCACTTTACAAAACCTAACGAGAAGGTTATCATCCAGACTCCTGTCTATCACCCTTTCAGGATAGTAACCAAAATGCACGGTCGAACGGTAGTCAATAATCCACTGATAGAAGAAAAAGGCTTGTACAGGATGGACCTTGAAGGTCTTAAAAGTTTAATTGACAATGATAAGGATGTTAAACTGCTTATACTTTGTAACCCGCATAATCCGGTCGGTATAACGTGGGACGCAGCGACACTCCGTGAACTTACTCATATTTGCAGCGATCGTGGAGTACTTGTAATTTCCGACGAAATCCATGCCGACATGGCTCTTTTCGGACATCATCACCTGCCTTTTGCTACTGTTTCCCATGAAGCCGAACATAACAGTATCACATTTATGGCGCCGAGTAAAACGTTTAATATCGCGGGAATAGTTAGTTCCTACGCTATCATTCCGAACCCCGATCTTCGCAGCAGTTTTTACCGGTTTCTTGCTGCATCCGAACTTGACGAAGGCACAATCTTTGCATATACCGCTACCGAAGCGGCATATATACACGGTGAGGCATGGCTTTTACAAATGCTTACATATCTTGAGGATAACATCCGCTTTGTGGATACATATTTAAAAGAATATATTCCCGAAATTCATGCAGTCATCCCACAAGCATCATTCTTAGTCTGGCTCGACTGTCGCCGACTGCAACTATCGCAGCGTGATTTGGTCGCGCTGTTTGTTGACGGAGCAGGACTCGCCTTGAATGATGGTGAAATATTCGGCATGGAAGGGCGTGGATTCATGCGGCTTAACGTCGGCTGTCCGCGTGCAGTCCTGCAAAAAGCGCTTGAACAGTTGAACAATGCAGTTACTTCCTTAGATAGTTTAGAAACCCCCAAAAAAGTTTCCTGTAACGCCGGAAAAGATTTTCGGAACTTAGATTGATTTTATATTTTCTTAATTAAATAAGTTATGAAGAATGTATTTTTATTTCTTGCAGACGGCTTTGAAGAGATAGAAGCCATTGCAACATTAGATGTTCTTTTACGCGGCAATATTAACGCAATAACTGTTTCTATTACCGGTAATACGCTCGTTTCGGGAGCGCATGGCATAACTATTGATGCCGCAACGCTGTTTGAAGATGCCGATTTTTCGGGCGGAGATATGCTTATTTTACCCGGAGGAATGCCTGGAGCGTCGAACCTGAACAGTCATAAAGAGTTGAAGGAGTTAATCCTGACGTATGCGGATGAGGGGAAATTTATAGCGGCAATATGTGCGGCGCCTCTCGTACTGGGAGGATTAGGTTTGATGCGTGGAAAACGTGCAACGGTCTATCCTGGCTATGAATACACGCTGGAAGGCGCTGAGTATCAGGATACCGGTGTTGTACGCGACTGTAATATAATTACAGGGAAAGGTCCCGGTTTTGCGCTCGAATTTGGATTGGCGCTTGTAGAAGCGCTCGAAGGGAAGCATGAGGCTGACGCGGTAGCGCGAGGTTTGTTGAAACAATAAGGACGGCAGATGATGTCAAAGGATATCAAAGCAATAACAGTATATGCCGCTTCAAGTTGCAAAATAGACCGCCGGTATCTGGAGGCAGCGTGTAATCTTGGCAAATTGCTTGCAGTACATGACATAACTTGTATTTACGGTGGTGGCGCAAACGGTCTGATGGGTGCAATAGCCGATGCAATGCTCAAAACGGGCGGTAAAGTACGTGGTATTATACCGCAGTTTATGGTAGATAACGGTTGGCTAAACCGGAAGATTACCGATGTTGTCATTACCTTCGACATGCACAGCCGTAAACAATTAATGGCTGAAACCGGAGATGCCTGCATCGCAATGCCGGGAGGTATAGGTACTATGGAAGAACTGCTCGAAATTATCACCTGGCGACAATTGGGATTATACAATAAACCGGTCGTCATACTAAATACCAGAGGATTTTACGATAACCTGCTCGCAATGTTACGAAAGATTGAAGAAGAAGATTTTATGAACCACGATGTTAAAAGTTTGTGGTCGGTGGCTAAAACTCCCGAAGAAGCGCTTCGCCAGGTATTAGGGCATGAAACTACCGCTTGACATGGAACAACAGTTTACCGGCGCAAGTCTGAGCGACATACAGGATTATGGATTCCTTATCTTCCTGTTTTGTTTCTTTATATTTGTATATCAGTTAAGTTCCCGTCGCAAAATGATTTCGGATATGATGAAATCCTTATTCAGAGGCGGTCCGCATTACAGTATCTTCAAAGAAAGCGTAGGAAACGAAACACTCGACAAAGTACTGTTCTGCCTGCAAAGCATGCTTCTGATTTCTACCATAATATTGAGCATAGCATCTCAAGTCTTGGATATTGAGTTGACTACGATTCGGATGTTCAGATATATATTGCTTGTTTTCAGCGCACTGATAGCATTCGGTATCTTCAAGTTTCTGTCTGTTATGTTTACCGGTCACGTGTTTTTCAGCAGGGAACAGGGAAAACAGTTTAACGAGGATTTCGTATCTATAATCTCTTTAATTGGTGTTGCGATTTTCGTGCCTGCGCTGTTTATGTTCTACATCAAAGACCTTTATTATTTCGGTATGATTATGGTATTAATAACGCTTTCAATAGCCTTTTTTGTGGCAATGTGGAGGCTATACAGGGTTTTTTTTAGCCATAATACTCTTTTATTTTATTTTATTTTGTATCTTTGCACCCTCGAAATCGTACCCCTGTATTTGTTATATAAGATTATTGAATGTATTTTTAACGTTGCATGATGAAGATACTTGTTTCACAACCGGACCCAAAAACGGAAAAATCTCCATATCGCGATATTGAGGATAAATATGGCGTAGAAATAATCTTTCGTCCGTTTATCAAGGTAGAGCAGGTTAGTGCGAAGGAATTCCGCACTCAGAAAATAAACATATTAAACTATTCCGCCGTTATATTCACTTCAAAAACTGCTGTAGATCATTTCTTTCAGTTGTGCAAAGAATTACGGATAAACATACCGGATAGCACGAGGTACTTATGTATGACGGAATCTATAGGTGCATATATGCGGAAATACATAGTATATCGCAAGCGCAAAGTAATTTTTCCTAAAACGGGTAAAATAGAAGACTTAGTAATCTGCGTAGGTAAACACAACAAAGAAAATTACCTCATACCGGTATCAGACATACACAACGATGACCTTACAAAGAGGTTGGAGAAGAAGAAAATCAAACATACTACAGCGGTAATGTATCGCACAGTCAGTAATGATTTTGCAGAAGGTGAAGCGTTTGACTATGATATGCTGATCTTTTTCTCGCCTGCAGGAATAGCATCACTGCTGAAGAACTTTCCGGGCTATGAACAAAAAGATACTGTCATAGGAACTCTCGGATCGGCTACGGCGAAAGCAGTAATTGATGCAGGATTGCGGCTCGACATCGAAGCCCCTACTGAAACTGCTCCATCAATGGCGGCAGCGTTAGAGCAATACCTGAAAAAGATAAACCCGGACGAGAGCGAACCATAATCTACTTACATTGAATCATCCGAATACCTTCAGGAAGGAAGAGCGTATTTCGCTTCAAACCGAGATAGACGCTTTGTTTACCGAAGGGAAGAGTTTTGTTTCATACCCATTGCGGATTATATACCTGCGGAGGCGACCGGCATCAGGGGAGAGGGTATCGATATTGATAAGCGTCCCGAAAAAGAGACTTAAGCGAGCCGTAAAGCGTAACCGCATCAAGCGTCTTATTCGTGAAGCGTACCGAAAAAATAAGAGTGAGTTGGCGATGTTGCCGGCAGTACAGCAAAGCGGACTGCTTATTTCGTTTATTTTTTTGGGCAACGTTCCGTCAACTTATTCCGCCATAGAAACCTCAATAAAACATGCCTTTATCGAACTTGCAACTTGCCTTTGATTATCATGAAAAAACTTTTGATCAGCCTTGTTTTGTTGCCGGTCTATTTTTACCGTTATTGTATTTCACCGTTCACTCCGGCATCGTGCCGTTTCACGCCTACGTGTTCCGAGTACGCGGTTGAGGCGGTAAAGAAACACGGAATAATCAGGGGTGGATGGCTGGCGTTGCGGCGTATATTGCGTTGTCACCCGTGGGGAAAGTCAGGTTATGACCCTGTACCATAATTGCAGGGGTTAAGAGGGAATAAATAAGAGTTTATATAATACTG
>JAISYU010000106.1 GCA_031269685.1 Dysgonamonadaceae bacterium
GGTAAATGTATCATACCATTTTGCTGACATCCGCAAAATGGTAGCCATGCCAAATTGATAAAAGTTAGTTTTGTTTTGTTTGTTGTTATTTTTGTTGTACCTTTGCAGCAGAATAATAACCTGAATGGACATGAACAGCTACTCAAAGGATACGATTAAAAAACTTGGTAATGCAATGATATATATTGCGGAGCGAGTTTCCGATCCAAGCAAAACAAAACTACTTAAGTTGCTTTACTTGCTGGAAGAAGAGTCCGTAAAGCAAAACAAAATTCCATTCTTTGGGATACCTTTTGAGGTATGGCAGGCCGGTCCGGTAGCAAAGGATGTTTTTATTGATTTGGATATTGAGCCAAGATTATTGAGTAAGTATATTTCAATAAAACATGAAGATAATGCGACTTATATTTCTCCCAAAACCTCTTTTAATGATGATGAATTTTCCGATAATGATATTGCCGTAATGGAATATGTTATTGAGAAATTTGGGAAAAAGACAGCCCGACAGTTGGTTGTACTTTTACATAATGAGGGCTCGGCGTGGCACCATGTTGCAAAAGAAAACGGTTTGCTTGAGGCTTTCAAGAGAGGAATAACAAACAGTTCGGACAAAGAAATAGATTTTACGTATTATCTTTCGGGCTGTGATGCTGAATGGTATAGAGAATGTATTAATTTCAGAGAATCAATAGAACCTCTCAAATAATAATATGTATCAGGCAGGAAACATAATTTATTTTACGCCGTTTCATTTCAAAAAAGGAGAGCCTAAAAACAAGTATTTTCTCGTGCTGGCTACAACTGAAAGCAGTTTGATAGTTGCCAGCCTGCCAACAAGCCAGGATCATATCCCATCAGGAATAAGAAAAGAGCATGGCTGTATCAATGATACGGAAAAGTGTGTAAATTGCTATTTTTTTGAGAAACACAAAATCATCTCTGAGTGTGGTACATTTGGATTTCCGAGAGATACATATATTTATGGCGAACAGGTAGATGTATTCAGCAAGGAAAAGATGATTAAACAATACAGGATTGAAAAAGAAGATTATATAATTGTCTGTAAACTGTCCGATACTGAATTTCAATCTATTAAGAATTGTTTGAAATTATCCGGCAACCTAAAACGCAAGGTTAAAAAATATCTTTAACAATTTGTAAAACGACATTTCATTAGCGGTAAATCTAAAAAGTTTACCGCTTTTTTTATTGATAATTTTAATTTACAAACGATATGAGTTTTTTTGACAGAGAGATTTCGGAAATACTAAAACAGATTTTGCCACAAATAATAATGTTGGCAATCATGTATTCCCTTGTGCTGACAGTGATTTTTCTTGACCTCTGGGCAGGGGTAAGGAAAGCCAAAATACGCGGTGAATACCGTTCGTCGATAGGACTGAGAAAAAAAGTCGAAAAAATCGGCAAGTATTTCAACATGATTTTAGTGATAACCGTTATCGACGCAATGCAGATGATAGCGATTGCGCAAATAAACCCGCAGGTAAATGTCGAGTTACCGGTGCTGCCGTTCCTCACCTTTATAGGGTGTATCTTTGTAGGCTTTATTGAACTGAAAAGCGTGTACGAAAAGGCAGAGGATAAGGAAAGGGCGGAGATCGCCCGAACCGCCGAAATAGTCGGCAAAGTATTAGCCGATTTTCAGTTGTCGGAAACAGCAGGGAAAGTTGCAGGGTATGTTAAAAGCCGCCCAAAAAGAGACAAAAACAGGAACAAAAACAGGATAATAATCCAACATGGCAAACATAAAACACTTATCTCCATTTATTCTCCGCTGGGAGGGCGGTTTTGCGAACGATCCCGATGACACGGGCGGCGCTACGATGCGAGGCATTACGCTTGCTACTTTCAAGAAATATCGCAAAGACGCCGGTAAACCCGAACCGGATGTAACGGACTTGAAAAACATCTCCGAATCCGAATGGGAAGACATTCTAAAAAAGTATTACTGGGATCCCTGGCAGGCTGACGATATAAACTCTCAGGCAGTCGCCAATCTGCTTGTCGGGTGGGGATGGGGTTCGGGTGTGAAAACGGCTGTCATGCAGTTCCAGAAACTTATGAAACTGAAGGTAGACGGTATTGTCGGCAAAAACACTCTGGCAGCGATTAACAATACCGACGAAACAGAGTTGTTTCACCGTATATGGCTTGCCAGGAAGGACTTTTTTATAACTATCGTAAAGAACAACCCCTCGCAGATAAAGTTCCTCTCAGGCTGGTTAAACCGCCTCTATGATAATATTGAGTACAACTTTTACTTGATACCGAGATGAGGAAATTACCATTACCATTTTTGTTTTGCGCTTTGCTGACGATTTACCTGTTCTCCGGTTGCAGGACACCCCGTAATGTGGAGTATAACACCTCCGACAGTATCAAAATCAACACTTCCGAATCGCTATCAGAGCAGCCGGCGCCCAACCCGTACCGGTGGCGGTATATTCTCGGAATAATCATTTCGATTGTTTTGTTTGTCGTTGGTATGTATTTCACATTGTGGAGAACCAAACCGATAATCTCCTTAATTTCATTCGTGAAGAAATTATTTTGATATTCTTTTTTATCCAGAGAAGGATTGTGTCTTGATTATTTTTAGTACCTTTGGACTTGATTTTAGATAGTCATTAAAATATAAGTTCAACATTTTAATTTCAAAGAGTATGTATAGAGGTTTCAAGGGTTTGGTATCCATTCGCGCAACTCCTAAAGAAGGTCTAAATCATAAAGGAATTGGTTTGAGAATGGAACAGGCAGGGTACTTGAAATCCTGCTAATTTATTGATTGGCAGGATTTGTTTTTAATTAATAATTATGACTGAATTTCATGAGTTTTATATGCGCCGATGCCTGCAACTTGCCGCTCTGGGCAGGGGTTTTGTATCTCCTAACCCGATGGTCGGCGCTGTTATTGTGCATGGTGGAAGGATTATCGGCGAGAGTTTTCATCGCAGGTACGGCGAAGCACATGCCGAGGTGAATGCCGTTTCAGCGGTCCGCGATGCAGGCTTACTGCGTGAGGCGACACTCTATGTTAACCTGGAGCCTTGCTCGCATTACGGCAAGACGCCTCCCTGCGCCGAGATGATTGTACACAAGGGTATTCCCCGCGTTGTGATCGGTCATGTTGATCCGTATGAAGAAGTGTCGGGTGGCGGAATAAAGATCTTGCAGGATGCGGGTGTGGATGTGGTTTGCGGTGTCCTGGAAAGGGAGTGTAAAGAGTTGAACCGGCGGTTTTTGACGTTTGTTGAGAAACGCCGTCCTTATGTTATCCTGAAATGGGCTCAATCTGCCGACGGCTTTATTGACAGGACACGGAGTGTTGGTGACGGTCGTCGTCCGGTCAGGATTTCAAGTGATTTTACAAAGACAATTGTCCATAAGCATCGCGCAGAAGAGGCGGCTATTATGATCGGCAAAAGGACACTGATGCTTGATGAGCCGCGGTTGGATGTCCGTTACTGGGACGGGGATAATCCTGTGCGGTTTATCGCCGACAGCCGGCTGACATTGAAAGAACAGTTGCAAGATATGTATGAACAGGGATTGCAGTCGCTTATTGTTGAGGGTGGCGCACGGTTGATCAATTCGTTTATCGAGCAACGACTATGGGATGAGGCTGATATTGAAACCGCCTTTGTTTGCCTCGGCGAAGGTGTCCGTGCACCCCGACCGGAGGGTACAGTAATGAGTGTTATGCGATGTGAGGGTTCTTTTATTACCCGATTGCGGCTATAGTTTTTCGAGTAGTTTTTCCACAATATAGTTGATCTGTTCCCCACTTAGGTTAGGGTGCATTGGAAGAGAGAGTACCGACCGGCAAAGTTTTTCCGATTCGGAAAGGTCGCTGCCGAGTTTTGTTATCTTGCGGAATGCCTCCTGGCTGTGTACGGACGTCGGATAATAGATCATTGTGGGGATATTGTTTTCTAAGAGGTGTTTTCTCAGGCTGTCGCGTTTTTCGCTGTTTATCTTAATTGTGTACTGATTGAAAACGTGACCTGAATAAGATTGTATAGCAGGTGTTTCTATCTGTGTGGTTTTACCGGCAAGTTGTCGGCTGTATGTTTTTGCCGCGAGTTGGCGTGATGCAATATCAGCGTCAAGATGCGGCAGTTTTACGTTAAGGATGGCAGCCTGAATGTTGTCAAGCCGTGAGTTACATCCTATTATCCGGTGTTCGTATTTCTTTGCCTGTCCGTGCATGGTAAGCATTTTTAGTTTTTGTGACAGGGATTCATTGTTGGTTGCAAGAGCGCCGCCGTCGCCATAGCATCCGAGGTTTTTTGTTGGGAAGAATGAGAATGTTCCTATGTCGCCCATTGTTCCCGCCTGTTGTTTCCGCCCGTCGGGAAAGGTATATACCGCACCGATACTTTGTGCATTATCTTCGATGATATACAGATTCTTTTCGTGTGCAATTTCCATTATTGGCGCCATGTCGCAGCATTGCCCGAAAAGGTGTACTGGAATGATGGCGCGGGTTTTTCCTGTTATCGCTCCCGCTATTTTGTTTACGTCAATGTTGAATGTATGCGGATCTACATCGACCACGACCGGCGTGAGCCGCAGCAAGGCTATCATTTCCGCTGCTGCTATAAACGTGAAATCGGGGATTATTACTTCGTCGCCTTCTTTGAGGTTGAGGGCGAGCAGTGCAAGTTTGAGTGCATCGGTACCATTAGCGCAGGGAATGATATGTTTAGCGGCAGTATACTTTGCAAGGTTTATGGAAAAGTCTTCTACTTGCTTGCCGTTAATGTATTTCCCCGATTGTATTACGTCAAGTACCGCCCTGTCTATTTTCTGTTTTATGCCGCAGTAATGAGCGGACAGGTCTATCATTTCTATTTTCTTCATTGCTTATTTTTGGTGCAAAAGTATGTAATATTTACCGGAAAATGTATTTGTTCGTTGTTAAATACGATTAATTACGGTGTAGTGTAAGTAATGGTGTTGTTTTAGGAAATGTTTTACTAATGATAGTGAACAGTCTGTTTTTTGTTTTTCAATCTTTTTTGTACCTTTGCCCCCGTAGCGGATTTATGATTTTTAATATCCGCGAGAAAACAGGATACATTTAATGAATATGAAGAAAATAAGTTTAATTTTACTTGTCAGCCTTATAGGTGCGGTCTCTGCGCCGAACCTGCAAGGGCAGCGGGACCGGAAGACAACCGGCGACTTGTACATCCGTGACCCGTTCATCGTGGCGGATGCACAGAAAGGTATATATTATATGTACGGGTCTTCGTCTCAGAAGGGTAAGGAAGGACAGTCGATAGGTGGCGTGGCGGTTTACAAAAGCAGTGACCTGAAAACGTGGGAAGGTCCGCAGCAGGTCTTCACCGTGCCCGAAGACAACTGGATTACCGGCGCGGTCTGGGCGCCCGAAGTGCACGTGTATAACGGGCGGTACTATCTCTTTGCCACGCTCAACAGTGATATCGAATGGAAAAAGCGCCGGAACGGGTGGTCTTTGTACACGTTTCGCGGGACGCAAATCTTCCATGCCGACAAGCCGGAAGGTCCGTTCCTGCCTTTCGACCGCACTCCCCATACGCCTATGGACTATATGGCGCTTGACGGCACGCTCTGGGTCGAAGACGGCACGCCCTGGATGGTCTTTTGCCACGAATGGGTGCAAATTACGGACGGAACGATGGAAGTCGTGGAACTCAAGCCCGACCTGTCGGCGCCTGTTGGACGACCGCTTAGCCTTTTCTGCGCCTCAAGCGCACCCTGGGCGCCCGAAGGAAACAAATACGTGACCGACGGCTGCTTCGTGTACCGCACAAAGACAGGCAAACTGCTGATGATTTGGTCGAGTTTTTCCAGTGAAGGATACGCCATAGGCATTGCCGAGTCGGCTAACGGAAAGATCACCGGACCTTGGAAACAGCATCAGGAACCGCTGTTCAACCAGGACGGCGGACATGGAATGATTTTCCATACATTCGACGGTAAACTGTGCATCGTATTCCACCAGCCCAACGGCGGCGGGGCGGAGAGGGCGCATATCTACGAACTGGAAGATACGGGAGATACATTACTCGTCAAACAGGAACTGAAATAATAAACAGCATCAATTAAATATTGAACAGAACAGGATGAGCGGTGAAATTAAAAACAGTCATGTAAGGAAACCCGAATGGTTGAAGATAAACCTTGGTAACAACCAGCGTTTTTCGGAGACGGGAAACTTAGTTACTTCACAGCGCCTTCATACTATCTGCCAAAGCGGGCGATGCCCTAACCTGGGTGAATGTTGGAACAGGGGAGCGGCTACGTTTATGATCGGCGGGGATATTTGCACGCGGTCGTGCCGGTTTTGTAACACTCGTACCGGTCGTCCTTTGCCGCTGGACTCCGGCGAACCGCTACGGATAGCTCTTTCCATAAAACATCTTGGGTTGAAACATGCCGTCGTGACTTCCGTTGACCGTGATGATTTGCCGGATTGCGGTGCGGCTCATTGGGCTGAAACTGTGCGGCAAATAAGGCTTCACAATCCTGGTACTACGCTTGAAACCCTTATTCCCGATTTCAGGAATAACGCTCTCAGCCTTGACCTTGTCATTGAGACCCGTCCTGAAATAATTTCCCATAACATGGAAACCGTTCGCCGCCTGACGCCTGTTATTCGTAGCGCCGCCCGTTACGAAGATAGCCTTGCCGTATTGAAACGTGTTGCCGGATCGGGCGTTCCCGCCAAATCGGGACTCATGCTGGGAATGGGAGAGACGGAGGGCGAGGTCGCGGAACTTATGAGCGACCTGTTGTCGGTCGGTTGCCGTCTGCTGTCTATCGGGCAATATCTTCAGCCTTCCCGCAATCATTTTCCGGTTGTTGATTACGTTCATCCCGAAGTTTTCGCTCGGTTGCGCGAACATGCTTTATTGTCAGGCTTTCATCATGTAGAGAGTGGTCCGCTTGTCAGGTCGTCGTACCGTTCCGAGATGTTCCTTGGTCATAATGGTTAATTTAACACAACAATAAAGTAGTAAGAATAGAGATGAAAAGCAAACATAATACATACACAAACAATATTTTTTCAGAAAAATATATGAAATGTATTGTTGTTTAAAAATAATGTATTACCTTTGCCCCCGTTATGAAAGAAAAAGTAACACATAGCACAGTAAATATTTCGTCGAATACCGCCAATAATTTGGTGGTGTCAAATATTTTGTTAACACACACACACACACACACACACACACACACACACACACACACACATCGCACCTATTCATACCTTATATATACGCGCGTGTGTACATACGCGAGAGACGCCATATCTATATAATACAC
>JAISYU010000116.1 GCA_031269685.1 Dysgonamonadaceae bacterium
TTACTTTTGCAGAAAATTTTTAAGTAATGACAAGTATTACTATCGGCAAAGTTTTTTCAGGAAATACCGCCAATAATTTGGTGGTGTCAAATATTTTGTTAACACACACACACACACACACACACACACACACACACACACTCGCCCCTATTCATACCTTATTATATATACGCAGGCAGGCGAGATAATAAAAAAATATTTAATACGCAAGAAAGTTCAGAAATATTTCCTAAAAGGAGGTATGTTGGGATTTTTTACCGACTATATATTCACGAATCTGCCAAACATTCCCTTGATTATTTCTATAGGGAGCGCCGGCAAGTTTTTAATTTTTTCGGATATGTGGGCTAAGGATTACTATGTTCAGTCATTGAGTAACCGCTCACAGTTAAGAAATGACGGTCAACAGTCAGGGAGTGACGGTCAGCAGTCAAAGAGTAACTGCCAGCAGTCATGGAGTAACTGCCAGCAGTCAAAGAGTGACTGCCAGCAGTCACGGAGCAACTGCTCACAGTCATGGAGCAACTGCTATAAGTCACGGAACAACTGTCAACAGTCACGGAACGACTGCCAACCGTCACGGAGCAAGATTCTCATTTGCCGCAACTGCGGAATACTTATCGAAACAAAAATATTAACTAAAATAAAACTGTAATATGAAAGGAGAAATTTATGTATAATAAAAAACAGCCAACAGTCATTTTCTTTATGTTAGTTACTAATAGGGATGCATATCTTGCATCGTATGCAATAAAAAGCTATAGTAAACTAAATAGTTGTTTGAACAATTTTTCTTGGAAACTTGTTGTGTATATGAATAATTTAAAGGAAACATTTAAAAAAACATATGCGAAACAATGGGAAAAATTTGATTATGTTGAAATAATAGATAATACTGAATTTATTAATGTCAATGAGTTGACACCAGGAAATGTTGTAAAATCAGATGAAGGTTGGACAAAATTAATCGAAGGAAAGTATGAGCCTTGTGGTGTGGTGTGGACAAAAGAATTTAAAAATTTTAAGTCAGATTATTGGGTGACGGTAGACGCTGATTTTGAAATTTTAGCGCCGCAATTTATTGTTGAAGCATTTGAGATTATGGAAAATAATAAAAACATAGCCGCCATATCATCTGATTACAATGATAATTGTCATGTATATGATAGTTACAGTAATGAAAATATCATTGCAATGAGACGATACCATACATGGTTTTGTATATATAAAAAGGAATCTCAAAAATGTAAGACTTCACATTTTTATTATGAGGAAATTGTGCATGGTTTACGGTTGTCTTTTGACGAAGGGGCTAAATTTCAGTGGGATTTAAGAGAACAATTTGGATATGAAATGAAAGCTGTGGATAAAAAATATCAAAGACAATTTATACATTATGGTGCATTTTCAAAAAATAATTCATTAGACACGGAGCGGAAGGTATATTTTTACAGAATAATAACAATTTTATCACATAGAGGATTAATAGGTACTAATAATATATTTGATAAAATTATTCGCAAAGCATTTAGAATTATACACAGAAAATTATACACGAAAATATCAAAGGAACGCGGCAAAGTGAATTATCATTCAAAATTGGATGACTAAAACAAAAAACGTCGCAAACAGGTCTGTTTACGCTTCGCCGCCAGTAAAAAGCAGAGTACCGTAATAAATGGGCTGTTCAGTGAAGGACAGCCCATTTATTTTCTCTTTAAAACAATCTAATATTATTGTAAAAAACTCCGCAATATGCCTGCCGGCATCCGTCTCAGGCTTCTATATCCCCAATGATTTTCTGACGGCGTCAATTTTCTCTTCGGCAGCCTGCCTTGCGGCGACAATTTCTTCGCGTGAATCGACTTCACTGTGTACTTCGATATAGAACTTTATTTTCGGTTCGGTTCCCGAAGGTCTGATAGAAACTTTCGTACCGTCTTCGGCAAAGTATTGCAGAACGTTTGACGTTGTCGGCATGTTGAGTGTAAGAATTTCGTTTTCGACAATGTCGAGGGCGGTAAGTTTCTTGAAATCGTTAATTACCACAACCTTCGAGCCTGCGAGTTCTGTTATTGGGAAATTGCGGTAATTCTTCATCATCGCTTCAATTTCCTCTGCGCCCGACTTACCGTGTTTGACTACCGATATTCCCTTTTCCCTTGAGAAGCCATATTCCACATAAATATCCTGTATCAGGTTGTAGAGTGTTTGTCCGCGGTCAGCCGCCCATGCAGCAATTTCGGCAAACAGCATACAGCCGGAGACTGCATCTTTATCACGTACGAAATCCTCTGCCAGAAAGCCGTAACTCTCTTCTCCACCGCCGATATATGTTTCCTTGCCTTCTTTCTCACGAATGATTGCCGCTATCCACTTGAATCCGGTATAGCAGTCATAAAGTTTCACATGATTACGTTTGGCTATTGTTCCCACGAGTTCCGTTGACACGATGGTTTTCACAACATATTCGCCGCCTTTCAGCAGTCCGAGTTCTTTCCTGCGGGTAATCAGGTAATAAAGGCAAATCAACAGCGTCTGATTACCGTTGAGGAGTATGAACTCGCCGTCATCGTTACGTACGGCAGCGCCTACTCGGTCGGCGTCGGGATCAGAAGCCAGTACTATGTCGGCGCCCGTTTCTATTGCCCGTTCGATAGCCATCTTCAATGCGGAAGCCTCTTCGGGATTTGGCGAGACAACCGTTGGGAAATCGCCGCTTATCACGTCCTGTTCCTTCACATGGATAATATTTGTAAAGCCGAGAGCAGACAATGCTTTAGGTATCAGCGTACCACCGGTACCATGAATGGGGGTGTAAACAATACTCAGGTCTTTGTGACGTTTGATAGCCTCCGGCGAAAGTGTGAGTTTCAGCAGGTCGTTGATATACTCATTGTCGAGGTCTTCACCGAGGATACTTATAAGTTCAGGATTCTTTTGGAAGTTAATATCTTTGACGGAAGAAATATTATTCACTTCTGCTATAATATTACGGTCGTGCGGGGCTATCACCTGGGCGC
The DNA here is from genome assembly GCA_031269685.1 of Dysgonamonadaceae bacterium. GTDB lineage: Bacteria > Bacteroidota > Bacteroidia > Bacteroidales > Azobacteroidaceae > Azobacteroides. The sequence continues at coordinate 3,024 of JAISYU010000116.1, forward strand.
CATCGTTCCAGTAAGCCTTGTAGCCGTTATATTCTTTCGGGTTATGGGAAGCAGTAATCATCACTCCGCTTTGGCATTTGAAGCGGCGTATAGCATAACTCACTTCGGGAGTAGGTCGCAAAGCGGGAAAGAGTAATGTTTTTATACCGTTAGCGGAAAATATGTCTGCCACCGTTTCGGCGAACAGGCGGCTATTATTGCGGCAGTCATGTCCGACTACGACGCATATTTGCGGCAGGCAGGCAAATTCCTTGAGCAGATAATTAGCCAGACCTTGCGTAGCGGCTCCGACGGTGTACCGGTTCATACGATTAGAGCCGGCGCCCATGATCCCCCGCAATCCGCCGGTACCAAATTCGAGGTCTTTATAAAACGCTTCGACAAGTTCATTTGTATTCTCACTGTCCAGAAGCGTCTGCACCTGGCTACGGGTTTCCTCGTCATATTCGGGAGAAAGCCATGATTCGGCTTTAGCCCTCACCCGTTGCAATAAAAGATCGTCTGTCATATATTTCTATTTATTTATTACGAACTTGTAAACGGTTTTAGAACTGTATACTTTGTCCGGGTATATTTCCGTATTTGGGAAAGAGCGTATATTGGGAGAGTCGGGGAAATGCTGGGTTTCGAGGCACAGGGCGGTGCGCTGCTTGTAGGTGATACCATTCTTTCCGGTATTGCTACCATCGAGGAAATTTCCCGAATAGACCTGAATACCCGGTTCGGTGGTATATACTTCCATTCCGATACCGGTTGAGGGGCAGGAGACTTTTGCGGCAAGCGTTTTGATGTCGCCCGGATTATTCAAAACATAGTTATGGTCGTACCCGTTACCGAACTTGATAGCCTCAAAGGAGGTGTCGTCAATCCGGTCTCCGATAACCGTTGGGGCTGTGAAATCAAGCGGTGTACCTTTTACTTTGTCTATTTTTCCGGTCGGTATAAGTTCCACATCGGTCGGTGTATAGGCATCGGCATTGATGAACAGTACATGGTCAAGGATTGGATTATTCGGGTCTCCCGACAGGTTGAAATACGAATGATTGGTTAGGTTACAGACCGAAGTCACGTTAGTTTCAGCCTCGTAGTTTAGTTTGAGTTCATTTTCTTCGGAGAGCGAATAAGTCACCGTCACGAGCAGGTCGCCGGGGAAACCTTCTTCCATATTCTTCGACTTGTACCGGCAGATGAGGGTCATATCGTCCGGCTGTTCAATAGTGAAGTAGCGTGTATGGAATCCGCGCGGACCGCCGTGCAGTGTATTCTTCGCATTATCATTAGCGCGAAGTTTGTAAGTTGCATTGTTTCTAAGGGTCATCTTTGCTCCGCCGATACGGTTGCCGTAGCGACCGATAATTGCGCCGAAGTTGGTGTTCACGGCATACTTTTCGTAATCTTCAACGTTGTCGAATCCGAGTACTACATCTTTGAACCCGCCATCTTTGTCCGGCACCCAGACAGATACGATTCTTCCGCCGATATTAGTCACCGAGACTTCCATTCCGGCGGCATTTTTGATAGTATACAGCCGTGTGGGGTTGCCGTCGAATATTGTCTCAAACTTTGCCGGCTTCAGTCCTGACGCGGTAGTGGTTTCTTTGCGTGCATCATTCTTCCCGCCGCAAGAAACCAGTATCAGCAGGGATGCAAGAGTAATAACTATTTTCTTCATCACAGAATAAATTAAGAAATAAAGGTGCAAAGGTAAGGAAAATAATTGAATAATAATAGAAGAACAAAGAGGAGAATGTTACTTTCCTTGTTTTTGGTTGTTTAATATCTGCAAAAGTATTAAAACATTTCATGTTCTGCAAATTATTCTTAACTTTGCGTTTATTATAACGTATAAGTTTTTTGAAAGATTATGGATTTTATTGAAATTGCAAGATTTACGTATCTCTCTGAGGCTGCTGTATTGGAAAGCATATTGATTTCGGAAAACATCCGTTATTTTATGCGTAATAAAAACAGTGCTACCGTTTACGCTCCGGCTATACCGGTTATTTTGGAAGTATCTGACGAAGACGTTTCGCGTACTGTTGAAATTGTTAAAGAGGCAGGATTTGAATGTTACCTAACTTTGAATAATTTTGGCTGATCTGAGGGAGTATAATATTATGTACATACAGGGCATCGGACCAAAGAAAGCCGAAGTCCTGAAGCGTGAGATTGGGGTCTTGACGGTCGAGGATATGCTGTACAGTTTTCCTTTCAAGTACATTGATCGCAGTAAGATTTTTACAATAATGGAAATAAACGGTTCCATGCCCTATATTCAGCTTAAGGGCAGGATTCTTCATTTCCAGACTCTCGGTGAGGGTAGCAAGCGTCGGCTTACTGCGGTCTTTGTCGACGATACGGGCGCCATAGACCTGGTATGGTTTAGGAACATTAGAGCAATACTTAACGCGTATAAGATTGATACTGAGTATATCCTCTTCGGGAAACCAACGTCATTCAATAACCGGCTCAACATTGCCCATCCGGAGCTTGAGACTGAGGATAAGTTTTTTGGTGGCGAGGTTGAGGGTATCATGGGGCAGTATGAGACGACGGAGGCAATGAAAAACGCCTTCCTTCATTCGCGGGCTATACAGCGTATTATCATCACAATCCTTGAGATGCTGCAAAAGAATCCGTTGCCGGAGACGCTTCCCCCGCATATCATCAAATCTGCAGGCAACCTGATGCCATTGAATGATGCGATAAAGAATATTCATATACCCGAATCCCCTTCGGCATTGAAAGGCGCTGAGTATCGTCTTAAGTTCGAGGAATTGTTCTACCTGCAACTTAATATTCTGCAGGTTGCAAAGTTCAGGGAAAAGAAACTCGGCGGATTTATTTTCCCGCGAGTTGGCGAACTCTTTAATACATTTTATAAAAACAACCTTCCATTTGAACTGACAAATGCGCAGAAAAGGGTTGTCAGGGAGATCCGTATCAACATGAACAGTGGTCATCAAATGAACAGACTGCTTCAGGGTGACGTCGGCAGCGGCAAGACGCTTGTCGCGCTGCTTGCTATCCTTATCGCTCTTGACAACGGATTTCAGGCGGCGATGATGGCGCCTACGGAGATACTTGCCAACCAGCATTACGAGACAATTTCAAAACTCCTCGAAGGTATCGACGGAATAAACATCTGCCTTCTTACCGGCTCTACACGGAAAAAAGACCGTGAGAAACTGTTACCGGCACTCAAACGTGGCGACATAAACTTATTGTTTGGGACACACGCCTTAATCGAGGATGCCGTAACTTTCAGCAGGCTTGGATTGGTAGTCATTGACGAGCAGCACAGGTTTGGCGTTGCGCAGCGTGCTAAGTTGTGGAGCAAGAGCGTTACGCCGCCGCACGTTCTGGTGATGACCGCAACCCCCATACCACGTACGCTGGCAATGACTGTTTACGGTGACCTTGATATATCTATCATCGACGAGTTGCCTCCAGGGAGAAAACCTGTAAAAACAGTGCACATATACGGTGAAAAGCGAAAGAATCTCTATCAGTCCGTTCGCAGGCAATTACAGGAGGGCAGACAGGCATATATAGTTTATCCGCTGATCGAGGAAAGTGAAAAGATAGATCTTGAAAATCTTACGGCAGGCTTTGAGGCGATAAAAGGTATTTTTCCGGAATACAGCGTCTCAATGGTGCACGGCAAAATGAAAGCCTCCGAAAAGGATACTGAGATGCAGCGCTTTGTAAATGGCGAGACTCAGATTATGGTAGCAACGACTGTGATAGAGGTTGGCGTCAACGTTCCTAATGCATCTGTTATGCTTATTGAAAATGCCGAGCGGTTTGGTCTGTCGCAGTTGCACCAGTTGCGCGGCAGGGTAGGGCGAGGTGCAGATCAGTCGTACTGCATACTCATCACGAAGTACGAACTTTCGGACAATACACGGAGGAGGATAAATATCATGACTGAAACCAACGATGGCTTCCTGATAGCGGAAGAAGACCTGAAACTGCGCGGTCCGGGCGATATTGACGGTACTCAACAGAGCGGCATACCTTTTAACTTGAAGATAGCCAATTTATCGCATGACGGTCAAAT
>JAISYU010000063.1 GCA_031269685.1 Dysgonamonadaceae bacterium
CTGCTTGACCAAATTTGTGCTCCCACAATGTGGACACTTAATATCTGTCGTATGTATCATTACTTAATGTTTTTGACTGCAAAGGTAATTATTTATTCTGATAATCTATGACATTACCATCTTTATTATACACACTCGTTTAGCAATGCAGTGTATCAAATTACAGAACAGGGACTTAAAGTATCATACGAATGGGATTTTGATAATGATAATGTTGATATATCCAAATATAAATTTACATATAATCCACGCGAATATGGAAATGCAATGGAAAAATTCCTTGAAGAATTTACAAACAAAGAGTTGGATTATATAAAATATTTTTACGAAGCCAATAATCAGAATTCAAAATTTTTTCACACACAGATTCAATTTGCTGAAAAAGGCTATATAGTTGGGCAATTGTTTTACAACAAAGACACTGAACAATACTGTCTTTTCAAAAAAACTTGACAACTTGCAGGAAGATGATAATCCGTGTTTAGTAAAATACACATTTTAAAAGTAATATTATGAAACCAATTCTTATACTTTTTTGTTTCTGTTTCTTGCTTGCCTGTACCAATAAGAACGCAGACACTAACAACGTTGACCCCTTTTATGTTGGAGAACTCAAATTTGAACAGCAGCCACTGTTGCTTTCTGAATTTGTTGATAGCATTGAATTCATCTCTCTTGAATTCAATGAAAACTGTATGCTTCGAGAAGATGAGATAAAGAAAGTGGTCTGTCATAAAGACCATATCTTTATTATAGAATCTCAACATTCTCAATGTGTTTATCATTTTGATAAAAATGGTAATTTTGTAAATCAAATAGGAAGACACGGGAAAGGACCTGATGAAACTGTTAAACTTAAAGACTTTTCATTGGATGAAGAAAACGAAATTATTTATCTGCTTGATGATGGCAAGCAAAAAATAATGGGATATAACTTTGATGGGAAAATGGTTGCAGATATAAAAATAAGCCAATTTGCTTCTGATTTTGAATATCAAAGAGGATTGTTTTATATATTCTGCGAAAGTGTTTTCGGAACAACAGATAATTACAAACTTAAAATAAGAGATAAAAAAGGCGAATTGCTGAAATGTTTTTTCCCCGTTGAGAGAGACTATAGTATTGGGTTTAGCAACAAGACCTTTACAAAAACAAACAAAGGACTTTATTTCATCAATATCTTTGAATACAATATCTATTACATTGAGAATAAAGATATGGAACGACAATATACCTTTGATTTCGGAACTTGGGCGTTTACCAAGGAAGAAGTAGATGATATTCTTAATGCTAAAATTAGGATATTTGATTTGTTGATAAACAAAGAGCGGCTTTCAACAATGAATAATTTACAAGTCTGGGGCAAATGGATATATTTTACAAAAATTCGGCAGAGATTACAATATTCATTCCTGTATAATACCGAAACAAAAGCGCTTAAATACGGACAATTATTCGACGATATTGAACATACATTCTCTTGTGACCGTTTTTTAGGACAAACAGGCAATATGTGGACAGGTATATTCAATCCTGAAAGTATAAGTGGAAGACTGAACTATTATCACACTTTGGTTGACGACAAGAAAATTTCGCCGGAAAAGGAAAAAGAATTAACAGACAGGCTGAACGCTCATTTACGCGGAGACTATATTACCGAAATGAATCCCTGGCTGGTATTTTACCACATAAAAGATTAAATTACAAATGAAAAACAAAAATATTTTTGAGCAAGGATTGTAGTTCAGCAAATTGATGTTTCTATGAAAGCCTTATTTATATCAGTTATATTCGTCTGTTTGTTCTCCTGCCACGACAACAAACAGACGGGTGTAATTACTGTAAATGATTTCTCAAAGGAACTGAGTCTTAGTGAAGTTATTTCAGATATTGACATAGTTGCCTTGCAAATAGACAGTTTTGCATTAGGTGAAATATCTGATTTATGTTTCTGTGATTCTGTTGTTTATGTTATCGATAAACTTTCCGGTTCAATCTCTTCTTTTAATAAAAAAAATGGACAAAATATTACTTTTATTACGCAACGCGGACTTGGACCCAATGAGTATGTTGACCCGATTGCCATTGATTGTCGAATGAAAGAGATTTTTGTATTAGACAGAACAAATAAGATAATAGTCTATGACAGAGATTTAAATCCTATAAAAACAATTAAACTGGAAAATATGCCCTTTGATTTTGTCGCAACTAATGATGGTTTTGTAATTCGTAACGAATTGGGATGTTCCTATAAGTTTTCCTGTTTAAACAAAAATGGCAAAGAGAAAGCCCAATTTATACCGATAACGAGTAATAATGATGCAGGTAAATCGTGTATTGGAGGATATACCGAATTGGCGTTTTTTAATGATACCGTCTATGTTTGCGATGGGGCTCGTTCCAAATTTTACTTGATTAATAATAATGTTGACAGTATCTTAAAATTTGATTTTGCGGATTATACTATTCCTGAAAATATTAATCGCAATAATTATGAAGGTGAATTTCAATTTATAGACAAAGAAAGATTTTTCGTTACCGATGATTTTATTATTCTAAATTATTTTATTCCAAAGAATTATCAAAGTCACTATACGTTTTACAATAAAAAAACAAAAGTGCTATTTTCCGGGTATTTTGAACCATTGGATAGTGTTATACCCTTTTTCCCGCGAAGCCGGGACGGTAATTCTTTAGTTGGGTTCAATTATTACTATGTTTTGGAGGAAAATACTGCGTTTAGGGATGCTGTAGCAAAAAAATATCCGAATACATATTTTGACGCTGAAACGTTTTTTCTGATTTACTATTTCATCAAATGAGAAATAGATTATTTGCCATGAAAAAAAGACTGATTTCACTATGCCTATTCATATACGATGTAGGATCTTCGACTTAGATTGTCCAGATGATGTAGGGGGAAACCTACCTAATGAACTTGGCATTTTCGATATGAGCGGCGGCTTAATGGAGAGGTGCTGGGATTTGTATGGAAATCTTATCCGCAAATTTCTTCGTACAATTCTTAGATTTATACATATAGTATCATTGGCGTTCTGAATTTTTTTTGTACTTTTGCGCCTTAATTATAAATAATGTATGAAAATATCTGAAGATAAATCAGTGTCGGTAACGTACGACCTTACGGTCGATAACGATCAGGGAGAACGCGAATTGATGGAAAGAGCGACACGCGAGCGCCCGCTGACTTTCCTTTTCGGCTACGGTATGATGCTCGAATCGTTTGAACGAAACCTCGAAGGCTTGGCGGTAGGCGATAAATTTTCTTTTACCCTAACTCCCGAAGAGGCCTACGGCGTTTATTACACCGAAAATGTAGCGGAACTGCCGAAAAGAATGTTCGAAGTTGACGGTAAATTCGATTCGGAACGCGTAAAAGAAGGAGAAACCCTCCCAATGATGGATTCACAAGGACATCGCATGATGGGATCAGTGTCCGAAGTGAAACCCGAAACAGTGGTAATGGATTTCAATCATCCGCTGGCAGGCGAGACTTTGCACTTTGACGGCGAAGTTATCGACATACATCCCTCAACTCCCGAAGAAATAGATGCTATCCAAAACGGCGGAGGTTGCGGATGCGGCTGTAATCAAGACGATTGTAAAGGCGAATGTAAGTAATGAATACTTTTGGAAATATATTCCGGCTTACCTCGTTCGGTGAATCACACGGCGAAGCAATAGGTGGCGTCATTGATGGCTGCCCCGCCGGAATTGCCGTCAACATAGATTTTATACAAAAAGAACTTGATCGTAGAAAACCCGGACAGTCAGACATTACTACCTCACGGCAAGAAGATGACAGCGTGGAATTACTGTCTGGCATCTTTGAGGGTAAAACAACCGGCGCTCCGATCGGTTTTATCGTCCGTAACAGCAATTTCCATTCCGTAGATTATGATAACCTGAAGGAAATATATCGCCCTTCACATGCCGATTATACGTATCAATATAAATATGGCATACGCGACCACAGAGGTGGAGGACGCTCTTCTGCCCGCGAAACAGTCTCGCGTGTTGTAGCCGGAGCGTTCGCCAAACTTGCACTGCTGGAAACCGGCGTGGAAATAAAAGCCTATACGTCGCAGGTTGGTCCGATCGTTCTCGATAAACCGTACACCGAACTCGACCTTAACCTGATAGAGTCAAATCCGGTACGTTGTCCTGACCCCGTAATCGCCGACAAAATGACGGCTTATATCCGCGAAATAAAAATTTCGGGAGATACTGCCGGCGGTGTCGTTTCCTGTATCTGTAAAGGAGTTCCTGCCGGTCTCGGTGAACCGGTTTTCGGAAAACTTCACGTAGCGCTCGGCTCCGCAATGTTAAGTATAAATGCCGCTAAAGGGTTTGAATATGGCATGGGATTTGCCGGAGTCGGCGGAAAAGGCTCTGAAATGAATGATGCTTTTTATGTTAGACCGGATAGTAAATTAGGTACGAGAACCAATCACTCAGGCGGAATACAAGGTGGAATCTCTAACGGCGAAGATATTTATTTAAGGGTAGCGTTTAAACCAGTCGCAACTATTCTAATGGAACAGCAAACCGTTGACATTAAAGGTAATGAAACACTATTAACAGCTCAGGGGAGACACGATCCCTGCGTTCTCCCCCGAGCAGTTCCTGTTGTTGAGGCTATGGCTGCGATGACTATTCTTGATTACCGGTTACTTGCGGGACTATAAAGAATTTATTCTTTTTCAACCTTTACCCGCAAAAGGAAATCATCCATATCAAGTTCCGTACCTTCCCCGCTTTCAATTAAGTCGACAAGCAAAATATTTGTTGCAAGCACCTGAGCGGCAATGTATCCGCTATATTCCTCTATTGCGCCGGCTGCGTGAGATTCGCGCTGAATGACTATCTTTATCTTATCCGTTATTTCGTAGCCGTTCGACTTTCGAATGTTCTGTATCCGATTCACGAGTTCACGTGCGATACCTTCCCTTTTTAGTTCTTCGGTAACAGTAATATCAAGTGCGACAGTAAGTTTACCTTCATTAGCAACCAACCATCCCGGAATATCTTCCGAAAATATTTCTACGTCATTTGTAGTAATCTCTGCCGTTTGCCCGGCTACGTTAATGTTCAATGTACCGCTTTTTTCAAACAAAGCAATTTCCTGCTGTGACAGGGTAGATATTGCGGTTGCCAGATCCTTCATGATTTTGCCGTATCGTGGTCCTAACTTTTTGAAATCAGGTTTGATACGCTTAACAAGGATCTCGGCGGCATTATCAACATATTTGATGGTTTTGACATTAACCTCGTTCAAAATAAGAGGTTGTACGGCTTCAATCGCTTCCCTTTGATGCGGGTCGGTTACAGGAATCATCAGCATTTGAAGCGGTTGGCGCACTTTGATACTAACCTTTCGGCGAAGAGCGAGCACCATAGACGAGATCTGTTGAGCGATCTGCATCTTTTCCTCCAGCGCTTTGTCGATGAAATCATCGTTAGCAACTGGAAAATCAGTAAGATGAACGGATAATATTTCCGGATTAATCATTTGAAGTTTTTGTTTTAAAGGCAGCAAAGATATAACTTTTCCGGCGATCTACTTCAATATCTCCTCTAATTTCTTCAGTAAATTGTCTCCGCGAAGGTTTCTTGCTACGATTTTTCCTTCCGGGCTGATAAGAAAATTGGACGGGATAGATTCAATTCCATACAGGCTAGAAGCCACATTATTCCATGCTTTCAAATCGGAAACGTTAGTCCATTCGAGTTTATCGTCGGCGATTGCTTTTTCCCACCTTTCCTTTTCCGAATCAAGGGAAACTCCGAGCACTGTAAAATTCTTATCCTTGAAAAGATTATACGCTTTCACAACATGCGGATTCTCTTTACGACAAGGACCACACCATGACGCCCAGAAATCCAGCAGCAGATATTTGCCGCGGAAATCCGACAGTTTGACCTGTTTCTCGTCAGGCGTATTCAGGGTAAAATCAGGAGCTGTTGCACCGATAGCGGTTCTTTTCTTTCCTTCGATAATATTCACTATATTCTGTCCGATTTTGGTTTCCTTCAATTCCGGCGTAAGCAGAGAGAGCAGTGAATCGCTTTTTTCATTACTGACATCATTTAGCACTATATGAAACGAATACAGAGATACATACGATGCAGGATGAGATTCGATGAAACTGATATGATACGCGACTCTTTCTTTGTATAAAGAGTCAATTATAACATTATCATCGTTTTCTTGCGCGAGGTAAGTCTTTTCGTCAAAATCACGTTCGGCTTTGCCCCATTCGGCAAAATCCTTGTTCAACTGAGATCTTTTAAAGACGCCGTTTTTAAGCGAATCCTTGCTGACAATAACGACGAATTCACCCCTTTTGAGAAAAACACTCAGTCCATCCTGCAAATCTGTTGAATAATCCACAGAATCTACCTCGTGATTAATTTTCAGGTAAGCCATAGAAGGCTCTGAGCCGATTGAATCGGAGAATTCAAACCAGTTGTTAATCACCAGAGTAGTATCAACCCGCCATTCTTTGTTATCTATGCGAGCAAGATACGCTTCCGTACCGTCCTTCACTCCTGCAACGGTTACAGAAATGCGATATTCGTTTTCATTCAGTTTTTTAGTTTGCGAGCAACCCACGAATATAAAGGCTGTTACGACAAAAAACAATAGATTCCTCATATAAATTAATTTAATAAATTTTCTGCAAAGATATGACTAAAAAATGGATTAGGCAATACCCTAAATAGGGTATTTTTCAATAAAAATGAACACGGAGAGTTAAGAACTAAGAGTCAAAGCATCTTAAGTGCGAGTTTTATCACTTCCTCGACGCTCGCAGAAGGTTTGTCGCTGTTTATTTTACCTACAACTTTTTGCGAAGCAGCCGGGTTGAATCCTAACATGGTGAGTGCTGCAACGGCTTCTTTGGCGGTTTCGTTTCCTGCAACAAAGACCGAATGTGATTCACCGCTGCCGACTTTTACCTTGTCCTTCAAGTCAATGATTATACGCTCGGCAGTCTTGTTTCCGATGCCCTTAATTGTCTTCAAGGCAGAGGAATTGCCGGAAGATATGATTGCTTCGAGTTCATAGACGGCGGCAGACGATAACATCATGCGGGCAGTTCCTGCGCCGACCCCGGAGACCGAAATAAGATGCATAAACAGTTCGCGTTCACGCTTTTCCACGAAGCCGAAGAGTTGGTGCGCGTCTTCACGGATGGATTCATAGACGTACAATTTACAGGTCTTTTGACCGTTCAGCGCGCTGTAAGTATTCAAAGATATGTTTGCAAGGTAACCGACTCCGCCGGCTTCTACAACAACTAATGCAGGGGTGAGTTCGGTAATATCTCCTTTGATGTAATCTAACATATTGTCTTGGAATTTAGTGAAACATTATATTAATAACGGTAAAAACGGCAGAAACTTATATTTTTCCGGCTTTTCACAGTATTAATGTGTTGTTTGTGGCGGGAATTTCTTAATTTTGCGGAGTTTTTTATCAATAGATCATGCATAAATCAGGTTTTGTGAATATAGTAGGCAATCCTAACGTAGGCAAATCGACTCTTATGAATCTGCTTGTTGGTGAGCGCATTTCAATCATTACTTCCAAAGCGCAAACTACACGACATCGCATAATGGGGATCGTTAATACGCCGGAAATGCAGATTGTTTATTCCGACACGCCGGGTGTTTTGAGACCTAACTACCGTTTGCAGGAAAGCATGTTGAACTTTTCCGAATCTGCACTTGACGATGCCGATGTGCTGGTTTATGTTACCGATACTGTGGAGAAGATTGACAAGAATGACTTCTTTCTTGAAAAAGTAAAACGTGTGAAATCGCCGCTGATACTGGTTATAAATAAAATAGACCTCACTAATCAGAAAGATCTCGAATTACTTGTTGCAAACTGGCAAACTATACTCCCCGATGCTTTGATTCTTCCCGTCAGCGCTGCAAGTAAATTCAATGTTGACAATCTTCAGAAGCGTATTGAATCCCTTATTCCGGAATCCGCCCCGTATTTTGAGAAAGATGCACTGACGGATCGTCCCGCGCGCTTTTTTGTTACGGAAATAATCCGTGAGAAAGTTTTGCTGTATTATCAAAAGGAGATACCGTACTCGGTTGAAGTCATTGTTGAAGTGTTTGATGAAAAGGAAAAACTGATTAACATCAAGGTTCTTATCGTTGTTGAACGCGAATCGCAGAAAGGAATCATCATTGGTTCTCGTGGAATGGCAATCAAGAAAGTAGGTTCGATGGCTCGAAAGGATATCGAGCGATTCTTCGAGAAGAAAATCTTCCTTGAAATGTTTGTCAAGGTAGAGAAAGACTGGCGAAACCGCGACACTCTTTTACGCAAGTTCGGTTATAGTACCGAATAGTTTTGCTTTTTGTAAATACCTCACGCACTATGTATCAGGGAACGGTATATGCTCACATAAGCGTCGATATGTTTCCGATAATCGAAAGAGTGGGCGTATTCTATTTCTTTTTCCGCTTTTTGGGGATCGGCATCGAATTGATTGAGGAATTGCCTGATGCTCTTGATAAGATATTCCGGTTCAAAGTTGTCCCACATGCAAGCATGTCCGGCGCATATTTCGGGAAGACTTGTCGAAGCGGCGGCAAAGACAGGCTTTCCGAAGCGCATGGCTTCTATTGCCGGTAATCCGAATCCTTCAAAGAGCGAAGGAAACAGGAAAGCGCGGCAATTACGGTAAAGCCAGACCTTTTCTTCCTGCAAACATATTCCACTGAGGAAAACATTTGTGATATTTTCCTTTTCAATCCGTTCCGCAATTTCGATCGCGTAGCGCCTGTGACTTTCTCCGGCAATATAAAGGTCGTGATCGGGGAAATCCTTCATCACATCGAGTAACACATGGAAATTCTTTTTCCTTCTTATCTGCCCAATCGTGAAAAAGAACGGGCGTTCGGGATTTTTCATGAACGCCGGCTGCGTATCTTTCATCTCATCTATCCTTTCGACGCCGTTATAGACGACTTTTATTGATTTCCCGTTCAGATTCAGGTTGTTCCTTACCTCGTCCGCGGTGAAGCCTGAGATAGTTGTCACGACATCCGCGCGATTTATGCCTCGCTGCACCATTCTGATATACTTCTTTATTTTAAAAGGCGACTTTTCGTAGAGAAAATTCAAGTCATGGATGGTAAAAACGTATTTGGTTTCTTTTGCAAGCCTGAGTGTTTTGCAACGCTGGTGGACACTGTGCCAAACATCCACTTTCGGCAGGAGAAAAGGAAAGTATTTGTAGATCTTTTTCTTGACAACATATTTAACGCCGTCGCCATAGTATCCTTTGTATTTCTTCGGGACGAGAAAAACAAACTCAATGTCGTCCAAATCAAGAGCACTGAATAATTTACCGTAGTTAAACGCGATCTGTCCGAAGCCACAGTGTACATCGCCCAAGTCACCCAGATCTATCAGTACCTTCTTTTTATCCATGACTTCGAATTATCTTTCAATCATTTTCAACCATTTATCATTGCTCGCCGAAGATGCGACAACAGTCTGTATGAACTGCATTCCGCGCAAGCCATCGTTGATAGAAGGGAAGTCAAGGTATTCCTCCTTCGGCTTACTTTCGTCAAGACGGCACATCAATGTCAGCGCGAAGTTCCTGTAGATGTTAGCGAATGCTTCAATGTATCCTTCGGGATGTCCTCCGGGGGTACGGGAATTGTGTTTCGCCGCCATGGAAAGAAAATCTTGGGAAGTGCGTACTATTTCGTTTGGACGTTCATTCCATTTTATGATAAGCGTATTAGGCTCTTGTTGATGCCATTCAATCCCGCCGTTTTCACAGTAAACACGGATGAACAGACTGTTCTCTTCGCCGGCAGCAACCTGCGACGCGGCGAGTAATCCCTTTGCCCCGCCTTCATAACGCAACATCGCGGCGCCATCATCGTCCAGCAACCGTCCTTCAACGAAGGTATTCAGTTCCGCGCATAATTCTGTTGTTTTAAGCCCGGTAACATATTCCGCCAAATTGAAGGCATGGGTTCCTATATCTCCCATACAGCCGGCAATACCGGATCTTTTCGGGTCAACGCGCCATCCAGCCTGTTTATTTTGCTCTTCCGGAACGTTCTGTGAGAGCCATCCTTGTGGATATTCCACATAAATCCTGCGTATTTTGCCGAAATCGCCGCGTGTAATTCGTTGCCTTGCTTCCTTTACCATCGGATAGCCGGTATAAGTATGAGTCAATGCGAAAAGCAGCCCTGTCTCTTCGACTTTTTCTTTGAGCAGCCAGGCTTCTTCGAGGCTAAAAGTCATTGGTTTATCAAGCACTACGTGAAATCCGTGGTCGAGGGCGGAATATACAGGGTCAAAGTGTACATGATTCGGGGTTACGACGGAAATGAAGTCCATTCTTTCTCCTTCCGGCAACTCCGCTTCTTTTTCTATCATCTCCTGATAGTTACGGTAAATTCGTTCTTTTGGCAGGAAGAGGCTTTTTCCGGTTTCGAGCGACTTATCGTACGACAAACTGAAGCATCCGCACACTAATTCTATCTGTCCATCGAGATTAGCGGCGATACGGTGAACTGCTCCGATGAATGATCCGGGACCACCGCCGACCATTCCCATTCTGATTTTTCTTCTCATATTTTTTTATTTTTCAGTTATTATATCCGGCAAATATACTGCATTTTTTTCAATCTACAAACAAACAAATAAAAAAGTTAAGAGATTATATGTGGTTAATAGTCCATTCCGTCGCAGCCTTGTGATCTTTTGGTTATTTTATCTTGATAAAAAATAGTCAAAAAATAACTAACTTTGCGGCATAAATACAATAACATTCAAAAGATGAAACATTCAGGATTAGATACACGTAAAAGAATAGTCTTTATAGTTGCATCTTTCTTTGTGCTGATAGCGATTTACATCATTAAATTATTGATGCTGCAGGTCGTCGAAAGCAAATACAAAGAAGGAGCGGACAGTAACGCTTTCCTGAAAAAGACACGATACCCGCCCAGAGGAGCAATTTATGACAGGAACGGTAAGTTGCTCGTCTACAATCAGCCGTCGTATGACATTATGGTGATAATGAAAGAAATGAAGGAAGCCGCGAAATTTGACACGCTTGAATTTTGTGACATGGCAGGAATTGATGTCGATTACTTTATAAAAAGAATAGAAGATGTCCAGAATCGTAAATCGAACCCGGGATACTCGGCTTATACCCCGCAGACATTCATTACGCAACTAGGAACAAGAGAATACGGGGTTTTCCAGCAATTCGCATTCAAATTTCCAGGGTTTTACATACAGAGTAAAACAATCAGGGAGTACGGCTATCCCAACGCAGCGCACCTACTTGGCTATGTCGCAGAGGTCGATAAGCAAAACCTCGAAGAACACAAAGACGAAAAGTATTACGTGAAAGGTGACTACATCGGTAAAACAGGTATCGAAAAACAATACGAAGCATACCTGAGGGGGATAAAAGGCGTGGAAATACTGTTGCGTGACGCATACGGGCGGATAAAAGGCGCATGGGAAGGCGGAATACATGACCAAGAACCGACTCAGGGAAAAGATTTGACGCTCTCAATCGACATCGAACTGCAAGCCTACGGGGAACAACTGATGAAGAATAAACTCGGCAGTATCATAATGCTCGACCCACGTACCGGCGAAATACTCTGTTTAGTCTCATCGCCGTCGTATGATCCGTCGAAACTCGTAGGAAGGCAATTCCGCGATAATTATAGCGAACTCGCAAATTCTGCATACAAGCCGCTTATCAACAGAGCCGTAAACGGTATCTTTCCGCCGGGTTCGACATTTAAACCAGCACAGGCGCTTGTTTTCCTCGCAGAAGGTATTATTCGCCCGTCAACCGCTTATTCCTGTAATCACGGGTTTCCACTCGGAAACGGGCATCCGCGTTGCCACTCACACGCTTCGCCGCTTTCCCTTGCCGCCGCTATCGGGACTTCGTGTAATTCGTATTTCTGCTGGGGTCTGAAAGCAATGCTTGAAAGTAAACGGTACGAAGGAATACATGATGCCATGGATCAGTGGGGGATGCGAATGAAAAGTCTTGGATTCGGACAGAAACTCGGTGTAGATCTGCCCGGGGAAAAACGCGGAAGGATTCCAGGCAGTTCGCTCTATGACAAGATTTATCGTGAAAAGTGGAATCCTTTTACTGTTATCTCTATCGCAATCGGTCAAGGTGAAGTAGAAGTTACACCGTTGCAAATCTGCAATCTTGCGGCTATAATCGCTAACCGAGGTTCGTATTATACTCCGCGTATCGTGAAAAAGATTGAAGACGTGCCGCTGGAAGAAAAATATATTTCGCCTAACAATTCAGGTATTCCTGAAGATATGTTCGCGGTAGTTACCGAAGGTATGCGCATCGCAGTCACTCACGGAACATGCAGTAAAGCGCGTATTCCCGACATAGAAATCTGCGGTAAAACCGGTACCGCCCAGAACGCAGGTAAGGATCACTCCTTGTTCATGGCATTTGCGCCGATGGATGATCCACAGGTAGCGCTGGCGGTGATTGTCGAGAATGGAGGCTTCGGTAACGAGTTCGCGGTGCCGATCGGAAGGCTGATGATTGAACGCTATCTGAAGGGTGGTATCGCGGATTACTCTAAGCAATTAGAGGAGAAAATGATGTCTGCCGTGATTCTACCTCCGGTTACAACTAAAAAGCAGTGACGTGTTTTTTCTGCGTTTAGAGTTATATGACAGATCGTACTGTCTGATTTTTCTTAAATAAACTCTAATATAAAAACACCTATTTCTAAAATAATTTTGTTATTTCTCCAAAAAGTATTACTTTTGCAGCCTCAAATGAAGAATTTGAGTTATATGTTGATTGAATGGCGAGATAGCTCAGTTGGTTAGAGCGCATGATTCATAATCATGAGGTCCGGGGATCATAGCCCCGTCTCGCTACTAAAGATGAACATAAAGTTAAAGTTGTTTAGTCAAAGATTAACTGTTTACCTGTTATATGCTTATTCGTATAACAGGTAAATTTGCTTTAAAATAAACGTCAAGCAGATTTCCTTGCTGTTCCAATTGTAACTTATCCTCACCAGATTCGTGAAGTATTGTGTATCTAAGTTAAATATAATTAAATAGTTTGGAAGGATGCACAATTTATATACTTTTGCACGGTAATTTTGATCAATATGTTATATAGATTGCTCGTGATAATAGTCGTGATGTTGCCGATTGTTGCCTGCCAAAAGGGGAGGCCCGACATAAGGGTGGCGTGCGATACAGACATTGTAACGGGCTGTACACGAATTAAGTGGGAAATCTTCCCTGCACAGAAAGGTAAGGTGAAAATCTACGAATCAACGCGCGCAGATTCCTTTAACCTGTACTCGCCGATAAGGGAAACGGACATTGACGGTGGGTTTCAGGACATATTCTCGCTTCGTTCAACGGGCAGAACGTACTATCTGCTTGTCTTTAACAATAAATATCCCATTGTTACTGCAGAAAGGATTATTTCACTCGAAGGACCGTTCAATTTCCGCGACTTGGGGGGATACTATACCGAGAGCAACCGACAGGTGAAGTGGGGAAAGTTGTTTCGTTCCTCGTCCCTGACAATGCTTACCAGACGCGATGTGAAGACTCTGAAAAGGCTCAATATCAATACTATTATCGACCTTCGGACGGAGGCGGAACAATACAAATATCCGTACCGTTATCGGGCGAAACAGGTGTTCAGCGTACCTTTGCTCGGAAACCCTAACGGTCCGCGCTTCTGGCTCGACAAGATACTGTCGGGACAGATAGGAAAAGAAGATGTTACCTCTTACCTGAGCGTGGTGAACACGTTCTTCCTTGAAAATAACTCGCAGTATTTCAAGCAGGTGTTTGATATTCTTGTTGATGATAAGAATTATCCCGTCATTTTCAACTGTATGCATGGGAATGACCGTACCGGTGTTGTTTCCGCTCTTGTGTTATTTGCTCTTGGTGTAGACTGGAATCAGACGCTTGACGACTGGCTGATGTCCGACAAACTTATGGACTACTATTCAATCGGTATTGGCAATCCCGAAATGTATCCTGAGATAGTACTTGAAACGATGACAGCCATGTTCCGCGAGCCTCGGGAGACTTTTGCCGGACCGTTTGGGAAGATTGCTAGCGATTACGGTTCGATAGACAAGTTCCTTGAGACGGAATGTGGACTGACGCCGGAAAAGAAGGCTAAATTGCGTAGCCTGCTTCTTTACCCCTGATATGAGATGAACGGTCTGCTTATATTAACCCTAATCCTGCTGTACTTTGGCGTTCTGATGGCTATTTCTTGGCTCATCGGGCGAAAACATTCGGGCAATGAGGCGTTTTTCCTTGGTAACCGCCGGTCAAAGTGGTATATCGTTGCCTTTGGTATGATTGGCTCGTCACTTTCCGGCATTACTTTCGTATCGGTACCGGGCATGGTTAGGGGCTTTGACATGACTTACATGCAGATGGTGCTGGGTTTTTTGCCCGGATACGCTGTCATAGCCTTTGTCCTGTTGCCTGTTTACTACCGGCTGAATGTCACGAGTATCTATTCCTTCCTGGAAAACAGGATAGGCTTACGCGCTTATAAAACCGGCGCCGGATTCTTTATCCTTTCCAGAACGGTCGGAGCCGCCGCCAGATTATACGTTGCGGTGCTTATCTTACAGAGATATGTATTTGATGCCTGGGGCATACCGTTTGCCGTAACCGCCGCCGTGTTTCTGCTTATGATATGGTTCTACACTCATAAAAGCGGTGTCAGGACAATCGTCTGGACAGACCTCCTGCAAAGCGCATTTCTCATCCTTGCCCTGGTAATCATCATCATTAAGGTCGCAGGCGGATTAAACCTCGACTTTAGAGGCGTCGTGGAAACGGTAAGACATAGCCCTCATTTCAGAATCTTTGTTTTCGACGACTTCCATTCAACGCAGAACTTCTTTAAGCAGTTCATCAGCGGAATATTTGTTACGATAGCGATGACCGGAATAGACCAGGAAATGATGCAGAAGAACCTCTCTTGCCGCAACTTAAAGGAGGCACAAAGAAACGTCTGCACGTACAGTATCCTTTTTATCCCTGTAAACTTTCTTTTTCTCTGCTTAGGCGTATTTGCCCTCAACTACGCATCGGCAAATCAAATACAACTTCCGGCGATGGGCGATGACATTCTGCCGTCGCTTGTTTCCGGTGGATATTTCGGCACTATCGCGATTGTATTTTTTACCGTCGGCATCATCGCCGTCACCTTTGCCAGCGCCGATTCGGCATTGACGGGGCTAACTACCTCTATCTGCGTTGATATGCTGTCAACGGGGGCGATGAATGAGAGACGCGCTAAGAGGGTGCGCCTGGGTGTGCATCTGGGCGTCTCGCTGGCATTTATCGCCATCATGCTACTCTTCAAAGCCATCAATAACACAAGTGTAATCGACGCCATATACAGGATTGCTTCATACACATACGGACCGTTACTCGGACTTTTTGCCTTCGGACTACTGTTCAAGGCGAAAACTAATGACCGACTTGTGCCATACATCTGCATTTCGGCGCCGATTGTATGCTTTGTGTTAAATGAAATTCTTCAAAGGACGCTCAACTACCGCTTCGGCTATGAACTGTTAATTGTAAACGCACTGCTTGTTATGATAGGATTAAGGGTTGCGAAAAGATTTTCTTAGGAGCGCCGACATGCGGCAATTCCGGGTCTAACGCATTAAAATTATTAATAATTAAAATCTTTTTCGTAAAACATGCTGTTGTTTCAAAGAAAATACATTACCTTTGCCGGAAATTTTATACTAATGACAAGTATTACTATCAGCAAAGTTTTTTCAGGGAATACCGCCAATAATTTGGTGGTGTCAAATATTTTGTTAACACACACACACACACACACACACACACACACACACACACACACATCGCACCTGTTCATACCTTATATATTACGCGCGCGCATGTACACGCGAGACGCCATGTCTATATAATACACAATACTGTTTCACATCTTTTTTCAGAAGAAATAAGGGTGAAACTTTTTA
>JAISYU010000015.1 GCA_031269685.1 Dysgonamonadaceae bacterium
GTAATTCGTAATTCGTAATTGAATAAAGTCTGCAAGCGCCGAAAATCCCAGTCCCGCAGCCACCACCATCGGCGGATAGGCGAACATAGCGTGCCGCCAGCCGCCATAGACGTTGGCATTACTGTAAACAATCCAAAAAACGGGGAAAATAAAAGCAAAATAGAGCATGAAAGTCTCTAAACGGTTCTCTTTTTTCCAACCGCCGACAAAAGGATAAAGTAAAAATCCTATGATAACCGCGACAGGGATGGTCATCAGGATAAATTTCGGGGTGTAATACCATGGCAACATATCCGACCATTGAAATGAACCTTCAAAGAGTTGGCGGATAGCAGTAGCAAACTGCGACATGTAGGAAAGAACGAATTTCGGATTTTCAATAGGTTTATTCAAAGCGTAAGGCCACAACAATAGAGCCAAAATATAACCACCAATTACAATAATCAGCCCCCATAAGAACAATTTTCCAAAGAGTTTATTGTTAGGTTTGCTCCAGATGGAACTGAATTTGTATCTGGATATAAACATGATAGCGGCAAAAAGCCCAAAAAAGGCAATCAACAACAAACCTCCGATACGGACTGCTATTGCGAACCCAATGCTGACTGCCAACATAACCATAGTGGATTTTTTCACTTTTGGAAAATCCTGTAAAAAGGCGATAATGTAATATAACCCCATAATCATAGCCGTAGCAAAAGGCAAGTCTTTCAAGTTGTTAAAGGAGTGCCCTAAAAATCGAGGGGATAAAAACATAAGTATCAGTATGATAACTGCCGGTCGCCATTTTTTTGTTAATCGAAAACCGATAAGCGCGGCAAAGAGCATGGCGAGCCACCCAAAGAATGAGCAGACGAGGTGTCGTATGGACATTTCGGAATCCACACCCGTCCAATGGTAAATAACGTAGGCCAAATTATCTACTACCTGACCATAAGTGGGTAAATTGTTTTGTTCCGTCACCGTAACAGCTGTGGTATCTTTTCCTGCGGAAGCGTACCAATTATAAACATCTTTGGCATGTTTATTGTGAAAAAATTCATCGCCGGAAGTGCCGGCATCGCGGCTCATCAGCAGTATAGCAATGAGAGCAACTATTGCAATTCCTAAAAATGGCCAAAACCATTTATCGTTTTTGTAGCGTAAAAAAAGTTGTTTCATATTTTTTGTTCGTTATTATTGGCAAAAATACATAATTTTTATTTTATTCTAGCGGCAAATTTAATCCATTCATTTTTTTTAGAAATGCCTGCGAACCGGCAATATGTGTAAAACTGTCGGGAATGGCAACTCTTTTGAGTTTGGGGTGCATTCTAAGTTGCCCTGTTTCTTCTAAATCATTCATACATTCTAATATTGCAGAGCCAAAGCCGCCCGATGCTTGATGTTCTTCCAAAGTGATAATGTTTTCGTATTTTTCAAAAAGGGGCAATAATGCCTGTCTGTCAATGGGTTTTACAAAGGGAAAGGTATAAATGGCGGCATTCCGGCTATTTTCCGCAACAAATTTCAAAGCATCGGCAGCTATTACGCCGGTTGTAAAAATTGCGGAGTTCGAGGAGTTCAAGGAGTGAAGAAGTAAAGGGTATCCTTTCTTTATTCTGAATTCTGAATTCTGAATTTCGAAATTTGAATGTAAGATTGGTTCTCCATTTTTTGAGAGGCGAATATAATATGGCGAATTATCTTGAATTGCCAATTTTACTAATTCTTTTGCCTCTATTGGGTCGGCAGGAGCACAAACAGTCATATTGGGAATGGTGCGCAACATGCCCAACTCTTCCGTAGTGTGATGTGATGCTCCTAACGAACCGTAGGCATAGCCACCGCCTACTGCAATAATTTTTACTGCTAATTCGTGGTAGCATATATCGTAACGTATCTGCTCCATACATCGCAAAGTTGGAAAATTTCCAATAGAGTAAATAAAGGGAATAAAGCCCTCTTTGGCTAAGCCTGCTGCGATGCTGGCCATGTTCTGTTCGGCAACACCCACGTTAAGAAATCTATCGGGAAAATGTTCTGCAAATGATTCAACAACACTGTACCCTAAATCGCCGACAAGTAGAAAGATTCTGTTATTGTTTTTTGCCTCTTCAAGCAATTGTTGTATAAATGCACTTCTCATTCTGATTTTAGATTTACGATTTTGGATTTTGGATTTGTAATTGGGCTAATGCTTCGGCCAACTGTTCTTCGGTGGGATTTCTATAGTGCCATAACAGACTATTTTCCATAAAATCAACTCCTTTTCCTTTAATAGTATGGGCTATAACCGCCTTAGGTTTAGTGGTTGGCTGTAGTAATGCCGCCTCTATTATTTCGTAATTATGTCCGTCAATAGAGATAACATTCCAACCAAAAGCATTGAGTTTATCTTCCAACGGCTCTAAACAAATCACCTCATTAGTATTGCCCATCGCCTGTATTTTATTGTAATCAATAATAGCGGTTAAGTTATGCAGATGGTGATGTGCGGCAAACATAAATGCTTCCCAATTAGAGCCTTCATCTAATTCACCATCGCTAAGTAGGCAATAGGTTTTCCACGTTTCCTGTTTTATTCGAGCTGCATAAGCCAAACCACAACTCACGGGAAAGGCATGTCCAAGACTGCCTGTAGAGAGTTCTACGCCGGGTACTTTATGGTTGGTGTGCGACATAAGGCGACTGTTATCCTGCCCATAAGTGCTTAATTCTTCCATAGGAAAGAATCCTTTGAGCGCCAAAGTGGCATAAAGAGCCGTGCAGGCATGCCCTTTTGACAAAATAAATCTATCGCGGTCGCAAGCATCAGGATTTTGCGGGTCAATTTGTAGAATATCACTGTACAGCACACTGAGTATATCAGCCATAGACAACGCCCCGCCAATATGGGAGGCTTTAGCCCGACAGACCATTTTCAATGCTTCTGTCCTGATTTGTGTGGCAAAGATTTGATACTTATCCATTTTGATTTATTATTTCAGATTTATTTGTCAATCAAAATTCACTCTCTCTTTTTCAATCACCAAAGGTCGTTTACGTACTTGCGTATGTATAGCGCCGATGTATTCGCCAATAATTCCAATAAAAAAGAGTTGTACGGCAGAAAAGAAGAAGAGTCCAATGACCATCGGGGCCGAACCGGTGCTAAATTTATCCCAATAGATGAGTTTATAGACAAGATAGACAATGGCTACGATAAGGCTGATAATAGCTGCTCCAAATCCGATAAAACTTGCCAGACGAAGGGGCAGTTTGGAATGATTTACGAAGCCTAACATGCCTATATCATACAAGGT
>JAISYU010000034.1 GCA_031269685.1 Dysgonamonadaceae bacterium
GGTAGCGGTATTCCAGACGAAAATGTTTTTTGCAACTGTTGCATTGCCATTTTTGCGTGCCGTTGCCTGTTTTTCCCTGCTTGACCAAATTTGTGCTCCCACAGTGTGGACACTTTATATCTGTCGTATGTATCATTACTTAATGTTTTTGACTGCAAAGGTAATTATTTATTCTGATAATCTATGACATTACCGTTTTATCAATGATTGTGTGTAAGTTATTCTTCAATTCGCTCAAATTCCAGTGTAATTCGATACATTTATCTTTAATTATAGGAATGCCCGTAATATTTTTCGATTTTATCTTCCCTGCTATATCCATTGTTCTTTAAGTTTCGCTATTGGTTTTGCTACTACTGCTGTTTTTTTTCTGCAAAAGTATTAATAATTCTTTAATTTTCCCGACCGTCATACTTGGGTATCCATATATTATTGCGACAAAGCAAAGCAACGTGTTTAGCATACTGATTCGGAGGAAGTCTTTAACTGGATGGAAGTGAGATATTCTGGTATTTGGTTCAAAGTATCGAACATTTATTGGTATCGGCACGATTGGGATATTTTTCCATGCTGCACGGACGAGAATTTCGAGTTCTGCTTCGTATCTTTTGGTCACAGTTTTGATATTTTTCATTATTTGGAGGGGATATAATCTGAATCCGGTTTGAGTATCGGGAATATGTTTGGATGTTTGGACTGTGAACCAGAAATTGGAGAGTTTATTTGCGAAAGTATTCTTTGCGGGCATGTTAGGTTGTTTTAGATTGCGGCTACCTGTAATGATAGCGTTTGGATATTCCTTGTGCGTTTTGAAAAACAACGGTAAATTTTCGGCGGAATGTTGTCCATCGGCGTCGAAAGTTATTGCAGCCTTGAAACCTGTTTTGATTGCGAGGTTGAATCCTTGTTTGAGGGCGAATCCTTTCCCCATATTTTTGGGATAGGATATAATTTGGATGGGAGATTTGTAGTTATTCAGCAAATCTTCTGTTGTATCCGTTGAGCCATCGTTTATGATGATGATATTTTCCGTATATCTTTTGACATCTTCCACGACATTATTGAGAGTAGATACGTTATTGTAGGCAGGAATTACTATGCAGATGTTTGACATTATTGCGATTGTTTGAGCAAAGGTAATAATTTTTTTGTACTTTTGCGCCTTTAAAGATTATAATTTAATGGAAAGGAAAACTATTTTAGGATTCGTCCTTATTTTCATTGTACTGATTGGATTTCAGTATTTGAATCAGCCGAGTGCTGAGCAGCAGAAGGTTATAAATGCTTACAGGGATTCTGTTGCGCGGGAGGTGGCGTTATCTGAAGCCGAATTGAATCGGAAGCAGGCGACGTTGGAGGTGGCTAATGATGTATTGTCTGACGTACATTCTGAGGCTAAGTTAAGGGAGCAGTTTGGCGACTTTGCTGCCTCTGCGCAGGGGGAACCTCAGACTGTGATTTTGGAAAATGACTTGTTATTGATGAGGTTTTCGACTAAAGGCGGGCGAGTAGAGTCTGTTGAGTTGAAGAAATTCAAGGATTACAGGGGAAATCCGCTGATACTTTTTGGGGAAAATGATTCGAGATTTTCCGCAACGCTTACCACTGTCAATAAGCGGGTTATCAACACTGGTGATTTGTTTTTTGAGATTGTAGAAAACACTGTAGGGAGGGTAATTTTCCGTTTGCGGGCTACGGATAACGATTCGTACCTTGATTTTGAGTATACGCTTTCGGGAGATGACTACATGGTTGGCTTTAATATTATCCCGCACAACCTTAATCATGTTGTATCCTCGTCGGCTGGCATGATTGACATCCGTTGGGAGCAGAAGATCAGGCAGCAGGAGAAGGGGCGCAGTTATGAAAATCGTTATGCTCAGTTATATTACAAGTATTACAGTGATGATATTGATTATTTGAGTGAGACAAAGGATGACGAGCGCCTGGTTAAGGATCGCATCAAGTGGATAGGCTTTAAGGATCAGTTTTTTTCTTCTGTATTGATTTCTGGGGACAGGTTTGTTTCTGGGAAATTGAACTCGTACTCGATGAGTGAGACTGACACTGTGTATTTAAAGGAATACATTGCCGAGACCAGCGTTGAATTTGACTTGGAGCAGCCTTTGGGCTTCTTTTATTTCTTTGGACCGAACGATTATGACCTCTTGAAGTCGTACGATAAGACGATGTTTTCGGGGGATAATATAGAATTGGAGCGTCTTGTACCGTTAGGTTGGTCTCTTTTCCGCATGGTTAACAAATATATAGTCATACCTGTTTTTGGTTATCTTAACGACAGTGGCATGGCGATTGGTCTTGCGATATTTTTGCTCACATTGATTATAAAAACGGCGTTATTTCCGTTAACTTGGAAATCGTTTATGTCATCTGCGAAGATGCGGGTCATGAAACCGCAAATCACCACTATAAGCCAGAAATATCCCGGGCAGGAAAACGCTGTTGTGAGGCAACAAAAGACTATGGAATTGTATAGACAGGTCGGCATCAACCCAATGGCGGGTTGCTTGCCGATGCTTTTACAGATGCCCTTTTTGATTTCGCTTTTCATGTTTTTTCCTTCGGCGATAGACTTGCGACAGCAGAGTTTTCTCTGGGCGAATGACCTTGCGACGTACGACGATATTATCAAATTGCCGTTTTCCATACCGTTTTTGGGCTCACATATAAGTCTGTTCTGCCTTATCATGACCTTAACGAACGTAATATATTCCAAGTTCACGATGGAGCAGACGAGCGGCGGTCAGGAGCAGATGCCCGGCATGAAACTTATGATCTACGTGATGCCACTTATATTTCTTTTCACCTTAAATTCTTTTCCTGCCGGATTAAATTATTACTACTTCGTATCATCTTTAATAACTATCTTGCAAACTTTGGCGTTCCGCTGGTTTATCGACGAGAAAGCCTTGCTAACTAAACTTGAAGCGAATAAAAAGAATCCTCCGAAGAAGAAATCCGGCTTCATGGCGAGGCTGGAGGAGGCACAGCGCAAGCAGCAACAGATGTTGAAGGAGCAGCAAAAGAGAAACTCTAAGCGACGTTAATATAATGAGGGGAATACTTATAAACCGCAGTAGCATACTTCAGGCGACGGTACTTTTAGCGCTTCTTTTTGCCGGGCAATTTATCGGCACATTTATCGCAGTTATTGGAGCCTTGACTCAAATATCTCCGTGGACTGCGGATATCAATAAGATACTTGAGTTTATGACGACCTCACCTCAAATCATTCGCCAGACGCAGTTTATGGGCACCCTGTTTGGTATCTTGTTTCCTGCGTTGTGTGCTGCATATATGTTTAGCGGCAACTATAAAAACTATCTTGTTTTGGAAACGGCAACCACCGGCAGGACGATTCTCTGGACATTTCTCAGCATGATTGTGATTTTGCCGGCGATTAACTTCATTGCGTGGCTGAACAGTCAAATCCCTTTACCGCAGACGCTGATAGATATGGAGGAACGTTCGGCGAGACTTTTGGAAACGATGTTGGATAGCAACCTTATTGGGACATATTTCATGAATATCCTGATAATTGCCGTCCTTGCAGCCTTTTCGGAAGAAATTCTGTTTCGGGGCGTCTTTTTGCGAGTATTGATCAGGAAGAAAAGTCACATTTATATCATGGTATGGGTTACGGCTATTATTTTTAGTATGATGCACGCCCAATTTTCCGGATTTTTCCCTCGAATGTTACTCGGCGCTTACTTTGGATACCTTTTGTGTCGTACAAAAACGATGTGGGTTCCGATCTTTGCGCACTTTGTACATAACTTTATCCAGGTAACCGCCATTTGGATATTTCGCACTGACGGGAAAATGCTTGAATCTTTCGAGATTATCGGAACCGGTACCACGATATGGCTGACGCCTCTTTCGATTATCCTCTTCTTTTATTGTTATAGACGAATAATTATTGAAAATAAACCGAAATCTTATAATGGACGATAAACCTTTTGAAAAATCTACACGACAATTAGCACCATTCCCTGTCACGGGGAATGACTTACAACCTCAATCTTCATCTTTACATTGCCAGGATGCGGTCACTCGCTGTCACTCGCAAGCCTTACCCGTCACGGAGGATGACTTACAGTCTCGCCTTACGAGTTTATCCTACCATGTTGCAGTCTCTTACTGTCTCCGGGCAAACTTAGCCCAACAACTCTCAAACTTAGACCAACAACTCTCAAACTTAGACCAACAACCACTAAACTTAGCCCAACAACTCTCAAACTTAGAGAGACAACTCGCAAACTTAGAGCGACGACTGGCAAACTTAGACCAACAAATAGCAAAATTAGAGCGACGACTGGCAAAAAGAGAGCAACTTCTGGCAAACTTAGACCGACAAATAACAAACTTACGCTATCAACTTGCAACCTTAGACCGACAAATAGCAAGCGTAGAGCGACGACTGGCAAAAAGAGAGCGACAATTCGCAAACTTAGAGCAACAAATAGCAAACTTACACTATCAACTTGCAAACTTAGACCGATGACTCGCAAACTCACCCCGCCCCCCTCCTTAAAGACATTAATGTCCTTAAAGACCTTAAAGCCCTTAAAGTCCTTAAAGCCTTTAAAGTCCTTAATGTCTTTACAATCTTTAAAGACCAGAACGTCCTGTAAAGGACGAACATTAATAACCCCCAGTGAAGCGAAGCGACTGGGGGTGAAAACCCCGACGACTCGCAAACTTAGACCGACAACTGGCAAACTTAGACCGACAACTAGCAAACTTAGAGCGACGACTCGCAAACTTAGACCGACGACTCGCAAACTTAGAGCGACAACTAGCAAACTTAGAGCGACAACTAGCAAACTTAGAGCGACGACTAGCAAACTTAGAGCGACGACTAGCAAACTTAGAGCGTTTTCGTGATAAAATAGACTGATATTTTAAATAAATATATTATGAAATCGAAGAATAATAAAAAGAACCAACGGGCATATACGCCCATCCCTCACAAAGAGACTAAAAAATTTGTAGATAGCATCGACATGGCGAAAACATATTCTCATGCTGCGATCGTAAACTTCAGAGCCTTGAACGCAAGCAATGACAAGGCTATTCTTGACTTCCACAAACTGCTGCTTTACGTAGAGACTACGAAACTTTACAACAAAGAGGCGGAGGAATATAACCAGGAGGTGACTTTGGAGAAAAGCGAGATTATAGATTACATCGACAAGATCGAACAGCACTTCAACATCATGAATCCTGACGCTGTGGAGTTGCAGGAAATCATCACCAGGACGCAGGATTACGTTAACACCCTCTCTCCTGACGTCGAAGGCAATGACAAAATGATAGAGATCTTGCAGACAACGATCAACGACTCACAAAAAACCCTTGACGGTATGTTAGGTTATATAAAAGACATGGGATTATGCATTGAAGAAATGAAAAACCACATGAAGGATAGCGAATAAACGCTTGGCGCTTCGCGGGATTCTGTCAATATTATTGTATCTTTGCCTCTCTTTAAGTTACATTTACCTTACATATAGCAAAAAAATAGTATGAACAGAAAAGCAATCCCATTATTCATTGCCCTTTCGCTTGGCATCAACGTATATTCGCAGTTAAGCATCGAAGATTGTCATGCACGGGCGACGGAAAATTATCCACTCATCCGACAATACGGACTTATCGAGTTATCGCACGGTTACGGCATTTCCAATGTCAATAAAGCCTGGCTACCACAGATAAACTTCTCCTCAAAAGCGAGTATACAGTCGGACGTCACCAAGATACCCCTGGATTTTTCGCAGATACCCATCCCTCAAATACAGGAAATGCAAGTACCTGAGATGAACCGCGACCAATATTTAGCCTCCCTCGAAGTAACACAGACAATATACGACGGAGGAACATCCAAAGCCAGGCGTAAACAGATAAAATTGCAGTCAGATGCAAGTAAAGCCGAGTTAGAAGTCAATTTATACTCCTTAAAAGAGCGTATTAACCAACTATATTTCGGAATATTGCTCTTAGATGCCCTCATGGAGCAGAATCTGCACCTTCAAGGCGAGTTACAACAGAACATTGACAAAGTATCTTCTTATATTAAGAACGGACTTGCGAACAAAGAGGACGTAGATGCCGTCAAAGTCGAGTTATTAAAGGCAAAACAGGGTTACATAAAGATAAAATACAGCAGAAAATCCTATTTACAGATGCTCGCAGCCTTCATTGGCGAACCACTAAACGATGACGTCACCTTACAAAAACCAGGCGGCGAACTACCAAACGATAACGTCACCTTACAAAAACTAAGCGGCGAACTACCAAACCCTGCAGGGATTCTACGTCCCGAATTATTCCTTTTCGATACTCAGATAAAGGCGTTAGATGCCACTAATCTCGAGATAAAATCCGATCTAATGCCCAAACTTGCACTGTTTCTCTCCGGAGGATACGGTAATCCCGGGTTAGATATGCTGAAAGAGGGCTTTACAACCTATTTGATTGGCGGAGTAAAGCTTTCATGGAACATAGGAAACCTGTACACCGTCAAAAATCGCCAGAACATCCTCAAAACAAATAAAAACTCCATCTTAGTACAGCGTGAAACATTCATCTTTAATACTTCATTGCAGAAAACAGAACAGGAAACCGAGATCGATAAACTGCGCGCAATGCTCGAATCAGATGACGAAATCATAACATTGCGAAATTACATCAAACAAACCGTAGAAGCCAAAGTAGCAAACGGAACTGCCAATGTAAACGATCTGATACACGAAATTACCGCCGAAGAGTCCGCAATATTAGACAAAATAATGCATGAAATAGAAATGTTACATGCAATATATAATCTGAAATTTATAACAAACAACTAAAATGTGAACAATATGAAACCAAACAAATTTATTCAAACGGGGTTAGTAGCCCTAGCACTGTTTGCCTGCAATACAAAAAACAGTGATTTCGACGCAAGCGGAGTGTTTGAGGCAACAGAAACTATTGTGTCGGCAAAAGCTAACGGTGAAATCATGCTGTTAAATATCACCGAAGGACAGCCAGTATCGGAACGGCAAGTAGTCGGACTGATTGACACAACACAACTATATCTCCGCAAAGTACAGTTGCATGCGAGCATAAAAGCAATGGATAGCCGCAGGGTAAATATCTCTACACAGGTGGCGGCAATACAGGAACAGATCGTAGCCGCCCGTCGCGAAGAACAACGGTTCGTACTTTTAGTCAAAGATAATGCCGCTAACAAAAAACAGTTAGATGACATCAAAACACAACTCACAATACTCGAAAAACAACTCATCGCACAAACCGAAACATTCAAAAATACAAACAACAGTGTAGCAAACGAACAACTGTCACTCTTGGCGCAGATCGCACAAATTGATGACCAGATCAAAAACGCTGCTATACAAAGCCCCGTAAAAGGTATCATCTTCGGGAAATATGCAGAAGTCGGCGAACTGGCTATACAAGGAAAAGCATTGTTTAAAGTGTGCAACATTGACAATATGTTTCTCAGAGCGTACATCACTGCAAGCCGGTTAACCGAACTGAAAATCGGGCAGAACGTAAAAGTGTACTCCGATACGGGTAAGTCTAACCGCAAAGAATATCAAGGTACCGTAACATGGATTTCAGACAAAGCGGAGTTTACACCTAAAACCATTCAAACTCGCGATGAACGCGCCAACCTCGTCTATGCCGTTAAAATTGCCGTAAAGAATGACGGGTATATAAAAAAAGGAATGTACGGGGAATTAAGGATTAACTAATTCTAAATGTTATGTTTGAAGCTTTGGCTGTAAATAATATAAGTATAACTTATGGAAAATTGCAAGCATTAAAAGATGTCTGTTTTAAAGTTGAAAAAGGCGAACTTTTCGGCTTAATAGGTCCAGATGGCGCAGGGAAAACAAGTCTTTTCAGGATACTTACCAGCCTTCTGATTCCAAATAACGGAACGGCAACAGTAGATGGGCTTGATGTGGTTCGCGATTACAGACAAATCCGTAACCGTGTGGGATATATGCCTGGACGATTCTCTCTCTACCAGGACTTGACGGTAGAAGAAAACCTTAATTTCTTTGCAACGGTTTTCGGTACAACAGTCAAGGAAAACTATTACCTGATTAAAGATATTTACCGGCAAATTGAGCCCTTCAAAACGCGGCGGGCAGGGAAACTTTCGGGAGGAATGAAACAAAAACTCGCATTAAGCTGCGCCCTTATTCACAAACCCACAGTGCTTTTCCTTGATGAACCGACTACCGGCGTAGATCCCGTCAGCCGTAAAGAATTTTGGGGAATGTTGAAAAAACTCAAAGAACAGGGCATCACTATCCTCGTTTCTACTCCCTATATGGACGAAGCCGCACTTTGTGACCGAGTGGCGCTTATACAAAAAGGGGAAATACTTAAAATAGATACACCAAAGCAAATCTCGGAAAGTTTTCCGCATAAACTTTACTCCATTCACTCTGACGACAATTACAACCTGTTACTGCAATTGCGGAAAAACCCCACCGTATATTCCGCATACAGTTTCGGAGACACATTACATGTTGTTTTCAATGAAGAATTAACTGCGGATAATACACAATACAAAGAAATACAGCCGACTATCGAGGACTGTTTTATGGATTTGCTGAAAAAGTAATGCAATGGAAAAAGTAATCAAAACAGAAAAACTGACTAAAAAATTTGGAGATTTTACCGCCGTAGATGCTATCAGTTTTGAAGTAGGAACAGGAGAAATCTTTGGCTTTCTTGGTGCAAACGGTGCAGGAAAGACTACTGTGATGCGTATGCTCTGCGGGCTGAGCCATCCAACTTCCGGCATAGGAACAGTGGCAGGTTTCGATATTTTTCACCAGTCGGAAAGTGTAAAGAAAAATATCGGCTACATGAGTCAAAAATTTTCTCTCTACAATGATCTGAAAGTGTGGGAGAATTTGCGGCTTTTCGGAGGAATTTACGGAATGAAAGAAATAGAAATAGTAGAAAAAACCACCAAAACATTGCAGGAACTCGGCTTTGAAAGTGAACGTAACACGCTTGTAAAATCCTTACCGCTTGGATGGAAACAAAAACTCGCTTTCTCGGTGTCTATTTTTCACGAACCGAAAATAGTGTTCCTTGACGAGCCGACAGGCGGTGTTGACCCCGTTACCCGTCGGCAGTTTTGGGAGTTGATTTATGCGGCGGCAACGCGCGGTATAACTATTTTTGTTACCACACACTATATGGACGAAGCCGAGTATTGTAACCGCGTTTCTATTATGGTTGACGGTAAAATTGAAGCATTGGATACGCCACGCAATCTGAAGAATACTTTCGATGCAGTCAGTATGGACGAGGTCTTTCAAAGATTAGCGCGAAAAGCAAAACGTAGTGATAATTATTAATTATGAAACAGTTTCTAAGTTTTGTAAAGAAAGAATTTTACCATATCTTTCGCGACAGGCGTACCATTCTGATTTTGCTTGTGATGCCGGTTATACAGATAATTTTATTCGGCTTTGCTATTACCACCGAAGTAAAAGATACGCCAATAGCGGTGTTAAATCCTGTGAAAGATGATGCTTCGCGGCAAATTGTCGAGCGGCTTGCAGCAAGCGAATATTTCACATTGGTCAGCGAAGCGAACAGGGTAGAAGATATTGAAAAAGCCTTACAAAAAGGCGAAATAAAGTTAGCAGTAGTGTTTTACCCGGACAATATTCTGCATACCGGCGAGGCTGCCGTTCAAATCATTGTTGATGCCACAGACCCCAATCAGGCGAATATTTTTGCTAATTATGCAACCAATATTATCAGTCAATGGGCGATTGAGAATCAATGGAATAATTCCCAATTAAAAATTGTTCCACAAATAAAAATGCTTTACAATCCGCAAATGAAAGGCGCATATAACTTTGTGCCTGGCGTGATGGGCTTGATTTTAATGTTGATTTGTGCGATGATGACATCCGTTTCCATTGTGCGCGAGAAAGAAATGGGAACTATGGAAACGCTACTCGTGTCACCTGTAAAACCGATATACATTATCCTGGCAAAAATCACGCCCTATTTCGTTCTGTCAATCGTGAATTTAACAACTATTCTGCTCTTGTCGGTATTTGTCTTGGGCGTACCGGTGGCTGGAAATTTATGGTTATTGATTTTGCTTTCGTTGATTTTTATTTTATCAACATTGTCGATAGGATTGTTTATTTCCAACGTAGTAAGTACCCAGGTTGCTGCGATGTTGATTTCGGGCATGGCGTTAATGATGCCCACAATGCTGCTCTCGGGCATAATTTACCCTATTGAAAGCATGCCGGAAATTTTACAGTGGCTTTCCTGCATATTACCTGTCCGCTGGTATATTGCTGCCGTTAGGGCGCTTATGATTCAGGGAGTCGATTTTATTTTTGTAGTAAAAGAATTTGCTATTTTAACCGGTATGGCGCTTGTGTTGCTTGGCGTTAGTTTGAAAAGATTTAATGTCAGATTAAATAATTGAAATTATGTTGAAATTTATCTTGGAAAAAGAGTTTAAGCAGATTTTCAGGAATCCTTTATTGCCTAAATTAATAATCGGTTTACCGGTAGTAATGATGCTTGTGTTACCTTGGGCGGCGAATCAGGAAATCAAAAATCTGCGGTTAAGCGTTGTTGATAACGACCACAGCACATTTTCGGAGCGGTTGACCAATAAAATCGCCGGTTCGAGATATTTTCAGATTGTTGATGTTTCTGCGTCGAACCGTGAGGCAATGCAAAGTGTTGATGCGAGAAAAGCCGATATGATTTTGGAAATAGAACCCGAATTTGAGCAAAACTTGCGTAAAGCAGGCATCGCCAATGTGATGATTTCCGCAAATGCCGTCAACGGAGTGAAAGGCGGTCTTGGAAGTGTATATATTGCAAGCATTATCAGTGACTTTTCAACTGAAATTACTGCCGGAAACGGACAAAATCATCCGCCTGCAACCATTTGTTCGCAATTCAAGTTCAATCCCCGACTCGACTACAAAGTGTTTATGGTACCGGCTTTGTTTGTTATGCTGCTGACTATTCTAACCGGATTTTTGCCTGCGCTTAATATTGTCGGCGAAAAAGAACTCGGCACGACCGAACAACTTAACGTGACGCCGATGTCGAAAAGTATTTTCATTCTCGGCAAACTTATACCGTTTTGGATTATCGGTTTCTTTGTGCTTTCGGCAGGAATTATTGTTGCCGCGCTGATATACGACCTGTTTCCGGCGGG
>JAISYU010000094.1 GCA_031269685.1 Dysgonamonadaceae bacterium
ATCCACTAACCACAACGGCATTGCAATCACCATCCCAGAAGCAGGAACACATCAAATACGCATAACCCCACACTCCTGCCCATTTACCGCCGGCTGGGGAAATGCATTCGGATATAAGAACGACAATACCGGCAACGCAAATACTGCTGCCAATAAGCAGAAACTTATATCAATAGACGCCCCGCTAACTACTATGGCTTTTGCGCCAAAGGAATCTGAAAGCACTACAAGCGCTTCCTGGATGTTCGCCAATATGTTTTCCGGCTGCACAAACCTTACTACTCCCGCTAAAATTGCAGATACGTACAAATTGCCGAAAAAAATAACGGACCTGTCGTACTTCCTTCACTCTACACACGCCTACAACACTGAACTCAAAGCCCCCATCGACCTTAGCGGTCTTGAGGGATGGCTTGATGGGAATGAAAATATAACAAGAATGAATGGCTTCCTTGGCTCTACACACTACAACAACACTGAACTCAAAGCCCCCATAGACCTCACCCCACTTGCGGGATGGTTCAAAGAGAATGAATCAATAATGAACCTGGCGCAGTTCCTTGCCTATACACACATAGACAACATTGCCCTCGAAGCCCCCATAGACCTCTCCCCGCTAGAAGACTGGTTCGATGGGAATGAATCAATAACGGACCTGTCTAGCTTCCTTTACGGGACACACAGAACTAACACTAACCCTAACACTAACCTCGAAGCCCCCATAGACCTCTCCCAGCTAAAAGACTGGTTCGACTGTAATGAATCAATAACGAACATAGGGAGCTTCCTTTACCATACACACTACAACAACACTAAACTCAAAGCCGCCATCAACCTCACCCATCTTTCGGGGTGGTTCGATACAGCAGGTAGATCAATAACGACGAACGGCTTCCTTTACCATACACACTACAACAACATTTCCCTTAATCTTACAGGGCAAAAGATATTCCCGAACTGGATAAAGACATTAAAACAAGGCACAGCAGAAACACCCATTAAAGATGTCACCAGCGCTTTCGAGCGAATGTTTTCCTGTGAGCAAGAGAAAAGCGACGACACCGCCGAACCTGAATTTGAAGACGGTACTGTGCTGTCAAGTTTAGGTGTGCCGAGCAACCCTTCTAACAAACGAACTTACACGAACCGCAATATCAGTCCTGTAAACGATGGCTGGAAGTAAATATAAGCAGGATACAACAGCAAGAGGCAACCCAAGCAGGTTGCCTCTTTTCTTTGATTAGGTAAAATATTTACCGGAAATCCTATCCGGTGCAAGACCCGCGGCATAAAAGAATCAATCTTTTTCCGCCTCCTGATGTGCTTCGTATTCTTTCAGAAGTTTATCCTGAACGTCGGTCGGAACAAGTTCGTAAGATGCGAACTTCATAGTGAACGATGCGCGCCCGCCGGTAATCGAACTTAATGATGTACTGTAGTTAGACATCTCCTTCAAAGGTACTTTAGCAAGCAGTTTTTCGTAACCTTTTTCGGAACTCATTCCCATGATCATCGCACGACGTCCCTGAAGATCACCCATCACGTCACCCATATATTCCGAAGGCAACGAAACTTCAACATCATAAATCGGCTCAAGAATTTTCGGACCTGCATTGCGGAAGGCTTCCGAAAAGGCATTCCGCCCGGCAAGCATAAATGATATTTCGTTGGAGTCAACAGGGTGCATCTTGCCGTCATAGACTATAACACGTACGTCACGGGCATACGAACCGGTCAACGGTCCCTGCTCCATTCGCTGCATTACTCCTTTCAGGATTGCCGGCAGAAAGCGTGCATCAATAGATCCGCCAACAATGGAATTGATGAAAATCAATTTACCCCCCCATTCGAGAAGATATTCCTGCGTGTCGCGAGCCTGTATCTTAAATTCCTGTCCGCCGAACTTATATAATTCAGGCATAGGTTGCCCGTCCTGATAAGGCTCGACAATGAGGTGGACTTCTCCAAACTGTCCGGCGCCTCCCGACTGCTTCTTGTGACGATAGTCGGCACGGGCGGCTTTAGTAATAGTCTCACGATACGGTATCTTCGGTTCGAAAAATTCGATCGCGAGTTTGTCGTTATTTTCAATTCGCCACTTGAGCGTCTTGAGGTGAAATTCACCCTGACCGGACACAATAACCTGCTTCAGTTCTTTCGACTGCTCTATAATCCAAGTAGGATCTTCGGCTCTCATACGAGAGAGTATTTCCATCATTTTCTCAGAATCGGATTCATTGACAGGCTTAATTGCACGGCGATATTTTGAATTGGGATACTTTATAAAATCAAATTTATTATCAGCGCCTTTAGCATTCAAGGTGTTGCCGGTGTTCACATCTTTGAGTTTAACGGTAGCGCCAATGTCTCCTGCGTGCAACTCCGGAACTTCAAAACGGTTTTGTCCTGCAACAACAAAGAGTTGCGCAATGCGTTCCTTTGACCCTCGATCTTCATTCAGCAAGTCATCTCCCAACTTGACCGTTCCAGACATTACCTTGAAATAAGAAACGCGACCGATATGCGGCTCAACAGTCGTCTTAAAGATAAAAAGGCTTGCCGGTGAAGCAACATCCGGCGTCACTTCCTTGCCTTCCTTGTTTTTGTAAAGCGGCATCTCTGGTACGGAGGGAACGTTATTACCTAAAAACTCCATCAGCCTGCGCACTCCCATATCCTTGCCTGCCGAGATGCAGATGACAGGAAACATTCCTCGTGTAAGCAAACCTTTGCGGATGCCTTCGCGCATCTCATCTTCCGTAAGACTCCCCTGATCGAAATATTTTTCCATCAATCCTTCGTCGTTTTCAGCAGCAGCTTCAACGAGTGCGTTATGAAGTTCTGCTGCCTTATCCTGTTCCGATGCGGGAATTTCGAGAATTTCAGGCGCCCCTCCTTCGGGTTTCCACTGATACATTTTCATTTTTAGAACATCAACCATTTGGTAAAAATTCTGCCCTGTCTGCAAAGGATACTGGATCTGAACTACCTTACTGCCGTACTGCTCCTTAAGTTGCAGAAAAGTTTTCTCATAATCAGCATTTTCCTTGTCCAATTGATTGATAAGGAAAATTACCGGTCTACCAACAGATTCGGCATAACGGAACATATTAATTGTTCCTACTTCCATGCCGTACTGAGCGTTGATAACCATCAAGGCAGTGTCCGTTACACTCATCGCTGAAACAGCACCACCCGCAAAGTCATCGGAGCCGGGATTGTCAATGAAGTTTAACTTCTTTCCCAGCCATTCTACACTGAAAATCGTAGAAAAAACTGAGTAGCCATACTCCTTTTCAACCGGGAAATAATCGGACACCGTGTTTCCGCTATCAACAGACCCTCGACGTTTTATAACCCCACTCTCAAAGAGCAATGCTTCTGTGAGAGTGGTTTTCCCCGAACCGGAACCACCTATGATTGCTATGTTCCGGATTTCATTTGTTTGATAAACTTTCATCTTGCAAAAAAATTAAGTTTTAAATTCTGTTTGTCTGCTCATACTGTTGTTTTTTTAAGTATAAGCCATTAAGCATTCTTCCAGTTACTATAAATAAGTTCAACAATAAAAATTGGCTGCTTTGAAAAGCACCGCAAATTACGGTAAATTTTTTTAAGAAACCTTTAATTCTTTTTATGTTATACAACATACTTTTTCAACATCCCAATATATCATAACATATTTTGTTTATTATCAGTATCTTTACAATAATTCATTCAGACGTTCCTGCATTAGTTAGGGATATTGACAACAGTATTATTACATTAATTTGGTACAAAATTAGTCATTTTTTCTTGCAAATCTTGAAAAGATTTGGAGGTTTTATAAGTATATTCAATTTATTTTAGTAACTTTGGGCGTTTTTTTTGAAAAACTATCAATAATCATCATCAATTAAAAGTCATTTATTATGAATTCAATGTCAAGAAGAAGTTTCCTCCAAAAGGGAGGAGCCGCTGCTCTAGGATTTACGATTATTCCAAACATCGCAATGGGTAAGAGTTTCAGCGGTAAGAATGCTCCAAGTGACAAACTTAACATCGTATGTGTAGGACCCGGAGGTATGGGTCATGCCAACCTGAACGCAGTAAAAGCAACCGAAAATATCGTTGCTCTCTGTGATGTTGACTGGGATTATGCAAAGGGAGTCTTTGCCGAATATCCCAACGCAAAGAAGTATTGGGACTGGCGTAAAATGTACGACGAGATAGGCAAAGATATTGACGCCGTTATCGTCGCTACAGCCGACCATACCCACGCCATCATCGCCGCTACGGCTATGACACTCGGCAAACACGTGTATGTGCAGAAACCTCTTACGCATACGGTTTACGAATCGCGTCTTCTTACCCGCCTTGCAGCAAAGTACAAAGTTGCTACTCAGATGGGTAATCAGGGAGCGTCAGCTTCCGGTGTACGTCAAGTATGTGATTGGATCTGGAATGGCGAAATCGGTGAAGTGCGCCGAGTAGACACTTTTACCGACCGTCCTATCTGGCCCCAAGGTCTTAACGCTCCCAAACAAGTGAACAAAGTACCAAAGACACTGAACTGGGATTTATTTACCGGTCCTGCAGAACTGATTCCGTTCAATCATATCTACCACCCATGGAACTGGCGTGGTTGGTGGCGTTACGGAACCGGAGCTCTCGGAGATATGGCTTGCCATATTATGCACCCAATCTTTAAAGCATTGCAGTTAGGATACCCAACCAAAGTACAGGGAAGTTCCTCGTTGCTGCTGACAGACTGCGCACCGACGGCACAAACTGTCCGCTATACTTTTCCATCTCGTCCGAATCTATCGAAAGTTGCATTCCCTGAGGTAGAAGTAAACTGGTACGACGGCGGTATCAAACCTGTTATGCCTGACGGCTGGCCCGCAGGCAGGAGTATGAACGATTCCGGTGGCGCTGCCATCTTCTACGGGACGAAAGATACATTGATTTGTGGTTGCTATGGAGCGCGTCCGTGGTTGCTTTCAGGTCGTAAGCCTGCCGTTCCAAAAACACAGCGCGAAATCACTATCAGCCACGAAATGGACTGGGTACGTGCTTGCAAGGAAAACCCCACATCGCGCGTGAAAACATCTTCCGACTTCAGCGAAGCAGGTCCTTTCAACGAAATGGTCGTCATGGGTGTTCTCGGCGTACGTTTGCAGGGATTGAACAAAGAACTCGAATGGGACGGTGAGAATATGCAGTTTACTAATATTTCCGACACTGACAATTTCAAAATCACTAAAGCGGATAACTTCAAGATTGTGAACGGTCACCCGACTTTCAACAAAGACGAAGAAAATATTAATGCTAAAGCGTTTGCCGCTGAACTGATTAAGCACAACTATCGCGATGGCTGGAAATTGCCGGAAATGCCTTAAAGAGTGAGTGTTTATAAAATGATTTTAGGGAGGGTTTAAAAGTACCTTCCCTGGAGTCATTTAAAATCATTCGAAACGATATATATTCTATTACAATTAAATTTCTAAAAATGAAAAGAATTAACTTTTTTACAATGGTAATTGCCGCAAGTTTTTTTGTGGCATGTGGTGGCGGGAAAAAAGCGGAAACGGTCACAATTCCCGTCAATCCTAATCTGGTGGCAGAAACAGCGGAAGAAACTTATGTTGATTCCACTGCAACCTGTCCGGCTTACGTAATCGTGAACAAGCCACAAATCGGTCTTGATGAGTTTGTGACGGACAAAGACGGTTACGTAGCTATTTTCGACGGCACTTTCAAAGGGTGGCGCGGTTATCTAAAAGACACTGTTCCCGGTCGCTGGGTTATTGAAGACGGCGCCATTAAGTTCAATGGTTCCGGAGGCGGTGAGGCACAGGTAAAAGACGGTGGAGACATTATTTTCGCCCACAAGTTCAAGAACTTCGAGTTTAGCATTGACTGGAAAGTGGCAAAAGGTTCAAATTCAGGTATTCTTTATCTGGCGCAGGAAATCAAGGGACAGCCAATCTACATTTCCGCTCCCGAAAGCCAGGTACTTGACAACGAAAATCATCCTGATGCAAAGTTGGGCGTTGACGGTAATCGCCAATCTTCGTCGCTTTATGACATGATTCCAGCCAAGCCACAGAACTCTAAACCTTTCGGAGAATGGAACAACACTACTATTACCGTTTACAAAGGCACGGTTATCCATGCCCAGAACGGTAAAACTGTTGTTGAATACCACCTCTGGACTCCCCAATGGACGGAGATGCTGCAAAACAGCAAGTTCAGCCAGAAAAAATGGCCGCTTGCATTTGAGCTTCTCAACAACTGTGGTGGCGAAAATCACGAAGGATACATCGGTCTGCAAGACCATGGAGACGACGTGTGGTACAAAAATATCCGTATAAAAATAACCGATTAATCGGAAAAAGTTGTTTATTTGCGAAAAAGGTTGTACCTTTGCAGCCTGATTCGCAAAAAAAATAACAAATAAATACGATAAAAAGATGAAACGGACATTTCAACCTCACAACAGGAAAAGAAAGAACAAACATGGATTCCGTAACCGCATGGAAACCGCAAACGGGCGACGCGTTCTTGCCTCTCGCCGCGCCAAAGGTCGGAAGAAGTTGACGGTATCAGATGAGTACGTAGGTTAATACTAAGTAATCAAGAACGAAAGGGGGATAAATCACGAAGGTTTATTCCCTTTTGTATTTCTTAACAAACAGGACTATGCAGATAAACTATCGAACCTTTAGCGACTTCCTGAGCACAGTTTCCCCGTTCAAGTTACAGAAAATATCTATCAACGCAGGCTTCTCATGTCCCAACCGGGATGGGAGTAAAGGTGTTGGCGGATGCACTTACTGTAACAACAGGACTTTCAGTCCCGCGTACACAGCAAGCAATAAATCCGTCACGAAACAATTAGAGGACGGCGTACGGTTCTTCGCCAACAAGTATCCCGACATGAAATATCTTGCTTATTTTCAGGCGTATACTAACACTTATGATACGATTGATCGCCTGCTCGCCCGTTACTATGAGGCGCTTGATTTTCCCGGCGTTGAGGGGCTGATAATCAGTACCCGTCCTGATTGTATGCCTGAAGAGTTGCTAAGCGAGTTGGAGAAGATCGCAAAGAATCGCCTGCTTCTCGTCGAGTATGGCATAGAATCTACCGATAATCAAACCCTGAACTATATCAACCGTTGCCATACTTTTGAAGATGCTGTTGACTGCATCGAAAGAACTTACCGGCGAGGCATTTTTTGCGGTGTGCATATCATTCTCGGTCTTCCAGGTGAGACTCGTGAAATGATAGTTTCTCATGCTGTTAAGATTTCCGGTTTACCGTTGACGACGGTAAAGATTCATCAGTTACAAGTTATCCGTGGCACGGCGATGGAGCGGCAATACCATACCAACCCGGAACTGTTTCATTTCTTCACGGTAGAGGAATATATTGCGCTCTGCATAGACTTCCTTTGCCACTTGAATCCCAATTTTTATATTGATCGTTTTGTTTCCCAGTCTCCCGCCGAGTCATTAATTGTTCCTGGTTGGGGGTTAAAGAATCACGAGTTCACCGTTAAACTTAATGCTGCGATAGCTTCTGTGTAAAAAAACATTCGCTATCTAATTAGTTTGTAGAGTATAATTTATTGAAAAAAGATATTGAATATTATATTGATGCAATAAAAAGCAATACAGATTTAATTTAAAATGAAAACAATAAAATACCTGTGCAGAATGAATATACAGCAGGTAATTTATGAAGTGCTCATCTGGGTAATTAACTTAAACTGCTTATTTATTCATTATCCATTTATTAACCATATATTATATCCTATCGGTAATGATTTGGTAACGATTTTAAAGAACACCTTGCACTTGAATGTAAAGCTATTTCAGGACAAGACAAATGACATTCAATGGCGAATT
Organism: Dysgonamonadaceae bacterium; assembly: GCA_031269685.1. Classification (GTDB taxonomy): domain Bacteria; phylum Bacteroidota; class Bacteroidia; order Bacteroidales; family Azobacteroidaceae; genus Azobacteroides. The sequence goes on from JAISYU010000094.1 coordinate 7,897, forward strand.
GCTGCTTGATAATCAGGATTTGTGTATGATGCTGAACGTCTGTAAACGCACCTTACAGAGTCGCAGTACGGGCAAATTGTCATTTCAGTGAATTAAGCAAAAAACATACTATCTCGAATCGGAAGTAGAAACGTTTATAAAAGAGCGGCTTAAATCCTTCACTTTTTCCCCACCCCCATAAACAGCGGCAAAAAGCAAAACAACCCCATAAGCGACATCACTAGCCCGCCTATAGTTCCAGCCGCAAGCGGATACCAGAACGATTCTTTGTAACCTATCATAAATGGAATAAAGCCCAAAACGGTAGAAACTACCGTAAGGAATATCGGACTGATTTTTGCATTCCAAGCCTTGATATATACCCTTATCGGCGCGAGTTGCGGGTGTTTTTTACGAATATTGTTGTATTCGTTTAAGACATAGATATTTGCATTTACCGACAGCCCGCAGAGCAGAATGAACGAAGCAAATCCGCCTTCGTCGAAACGAAGTTTGAACCAATAGAAAGTCAGAAAAATGCCGATAAACGAAACAGGGATTACAAAAATCACGGCAAACGGCTGCCGGAGAGAGTTGAACAGTATGCTGCACATAAAATAGATGATGACGAAAATCAGAAACAGCAGCCAGTATTTATGCCCGCTGTCGCTGCCCCAGCCTCCCCAATAATTGCTTCCTGCCTTTATAGAATAACCCATTGGCAAAATTTTCTTCTCTTCTTCAATGTCCTTTTCCAACACCTTTCGTCCCTGCTCCGACGAACCGATATACTCATATTGCAGGCACAGGCGGTACTGCTGATTTTCCTTCACGATATTTTTGGGCGCCTGTGTCCGTTCGATACTTGCCAAATTGTCGAGTTTGAACTGCTTACTGTCGTCGCCGCTGCCTGTCTTGCCCGGAAAATGTTTGAGCGACCAGATGTCGTATTCGCTTGCCCTGCCCGAATAGAGTTTGATGCGCTCTTCGCCGTATTTTCCTTCAACAGCACCTACGTCTGTTGAGCGTTGAAACAGCGCATCCGTCGCCTGCGCAAGATTGGCGGCGCTGATGTTTTTTTTCGCCAAATCTTCCTGATTGACTCTGAAGATAAATTCTTCATAATCATCTTTATAATAAGAAAATTGCGAACTGATAATCACGTCTTTTATCCGTCGGTGCTGCATCAGTCGCGACTTGAAATTCTCGGCGTGTTGCCACAGTTCATCGTAATTATATCCGTAGAGGTTGATGCGGTAACTGCCCGCCATTTCTGTGATAGAATTGCTAAAGCCGTCGCCGAAACCCTGCACCGACCAACTGCCTCCGCCAAGTTCGGTTGCCTTTCGTATCAGTTCGCTTTTCAACATATACGGAAAGCCTGTTTTCACGCTTTCTTTCGTAAAAAATATGTTGATGCTCGCTCGGCGCGGGTGTACGTTTGTCGTGAAAGTGCGGATTTCGTTTTTATGTTCGCTGACGAAACTTTCCATTTTCTGCACAAGGGTATTCATCTGTTCGAGCGTCGAGCCGTTGGGAAGCGTTCCTGCAACGAAAATCGTTGTTTCTTCACCCCGCCCGTTATCGTAGGAATAATAGTTGCTTTCCGACACTTTTTGGGCAAACAGGCGTAGCGTTCCACCGAAACAGACGTCGGTAACAGGCTTGATTTTTTCTTTGTAAACCGTTGAGCCGAGCGTTTTATTATATGTTTCTGCCCAGAAATTCTCTTTGTCTATTTTGTCAGGCAAAAGATAAACAGGAAGTCCGAAAAGCAAAACAATAAAAATGCAAACGGGTATTTTCCACCGCCAGACAAAGCGGCAAAAGTTTTCATAGAAACGGTTGAAAAGATTGGAACGCAGATTAAGCGGAAAACGCTGTTTTTTACGTATTTTTTTTAATTTCATTTTTATTTCGTATAGAAATCCGCGTGTATATGTATCGTCAGCGTTATACGCGTTCCACGTTATCTTTCTTTTTCGTTTTTCAATCCCCAGTTTTTCAATCAGCGCAGGCACTAAAAACAATGCAGTGAACAGCGATACGGCAAGGTTTACCATAATCACTTTTGCAAAATCTATCAGGTTGAGCCGTACGCGCTCGTCGAGGAAAAAGATGATAACCATCGAGGCTATCGTTGTCAGCGTGGCGGCAAGAATGGCAGGAAAAGCGTTGCGGTTGCGCCGACGCATTATCTGGTCGGACATCACTATTGTATTGTCTATCACCAAAGTAAGCGAAATTGTTATACCGGCAAGCGAAAAGAGTTGAATTTCCATTTTTCCGAAATAATAAAAGATTACCGCTATCGAAATGTTAATCGCAAGCGAAAGCGTAATCATCAGCAGATACTTGAAACTGCGGTAAATAAGCAGCACAAACAGCAAAAGAATAACGAGAGTCAGCCCGCTGCGAAAATAAACCTTGTTCAGTTCGGTGTCGATATATTCGGTTGCATCATATTGAAGATGAGTTTCATAGCCTGCGGGAAACGCCGTTTTGAGTTCCTTCAACTTTGCCTTTACCGTTGCGCCGAGTTCCAACTGATTGGCGGTTTCTTCCGCCGAAATATCAAGAATAATCGAGTTCAGTCCGTTGATACGCGAATAACTGCCCGGCTCCGATTCGCGATGAGTTATAGTAACAAGTTTTTCAAGCGGAATAAGTTGCCCGTCGCGTTTGGCGACTTTCAGTTTCATAAAATCGGCTATGTCTTTGTATTCCGCATCGGGCGTCAAAGCAATGCGCAACCATTCTTTTGTGCCGCTGTCTTCTGTCCACGCCGTACCGAGCAACCGTTTATCAAGATATTCACCGATTGCGCTGCGAATATCTCCTGCCGTCAGTCCGAGCGCTTCCAACTGCCTGTGGTCGTATTCAAGACGCCATTCCATCGGATTTGACCCGTAAACGCCAACCATACTCACGCCGCGAATTTGTGCAAGTTTCGGTTTAATATTATTTTCCACATACTGATGGATAACAATCGGGATTGCAGGAGCATTGACGGTATAAGTGAGGAAAGGGCGCGACGCTTCATTGTCGGAACGAGCCTGCGAAATCGTGGGATAACTCACATTATCTGGCAAAAACGGCTTTGTCTGCCGGACGACGGTCGAGACCTCAAACCGCGCCGCGTCGATGTCTGTATTCTTGTCAAAATCGATACCAATCCAACCTCCGCTACGGCTTGAGGAGGACTGAATGTTGCGCACGCCTTTGATGCGGACGAGCATCGCTTCGAGTTTTGAGGTAACCTCCATCTCTATCACTCTCGGACTGCTGCCCCGCATCTGATAACTCACACTGATATGCGGCAACTCTCGCGATGGCTTCAACTTAACCGTCAGTTGCGGAATCAGCGCGATACCTGCTATCGAAAGGCAGACAAAGGCGAGAATTGCAGAAAAGGAAGAGAGTTTCATAGAGTAAGATGAAAATAGAAAAGGAAATTTAATTTTCCCTCAAATAAACTGTCTTTTTTATTCATTCCAATCAAAGATACTGTCGATCATTAATCTGTTTTTGTTGATAACAGTGGTGTTTCCTTCATTATCTGTTTCTATTGTGCCGTTTTTTGTCTCCAAAGACAGAATTTCACTTCTACTTGTACTGCATGCATCGTTCCAATCTTTGAACTGCACAAGAAACCCATCGTATATCACATCTGTGAATTTTTGATGATTATACTTTCCAAGATTTCTGTTACACATTAACGAATCGCTATGCTCTAAATAAATTGTTATGTTGTTCGTTTCATTTATCGTTTCAGTATGCCAGGCATAACTTTTTTTCCGAAAATGGAGTTTTTCGCCCAAAGACATATTGATGATGAACTTTCCGTTTTTATCGCTAATGAGAGGAATTGTGTCTTGATAATAAACTCTCACGTTTGACAATAGTTTTCCATTTGCTTTATCTTTGACAACGCCGATTATCTGTTCTGCCGGCTGTCCAAATGCAGGGGTCAAAACGCAGAAAAACACAGACAGAATTAATAATAATTTTTTCATAATTTATAACTTTTTAGAACAAAACCGCTTGTTTCATCTTTTGTTATACCATATATTGTACGGTCTTTGTTATCAACACAGAATGAATAAATATTTGATTCTGTTTGAAAAGTTTTTATATAGTTACCGTTCCAGTCAAACTTCAGAATTATTTTTCCTCCTGTTGTACGCTTATGTTTTTCACCGTATTTTTCGCCTGCATACAACATATAGCAATACCTGTTCGTTCCGTATGCCCCTTTATAGTTCATAACACACTCATCGTCCAAGCGAATTGTTCCATTGAAACTCCCTTTTACGTCGTATGATTCGTATTTATGCGTTAATACGGCATTGTGATTGTCCGTTACTTCCCAAAATTCGAGATTATCGCAATAGGCGCTTCCCATAGCAAAATGTTTTCCGTCGGGGCTTGAGCATAATGTTCCTTGATAGCGAAAAAAACGATTTATTGGATTCATATTATCTCCATCGAAAGGATATGAGCCAATTACTTTTATATCGTTACCGTCGTCATCATATAATTGAAACCGTCCTTTTTCAAACATTCCTATTCCGACAAAACCATCTTTTGCCTTGCTTAATATGGCAGGTCTGTCTTTAAACATAACTTTTGAATGTGGAGAGGGTAGAATGGATGCGTCCAACAAAGACGACAATTTGTATGAAAGCAATGCACCTGTTTGTAACTGAAAAACGTTAAGTGTATTATCGTCTGAAACAAATAGTTTTAGGGGTGGTATGATTTCTCCTGGACCGTGTCCTTCTTTTAGAAACCGTTTATAAATACTTTTTTTATTGACATCGACCATCGTTATAGACTTACCATCAAATCTGTCATAGAAGAACAGGTACGGCTCAATAAACACAGTTTGAGATGGTTGTCCTATTAAACTGTCAACATCGATGTGTTCTCCGGTTATCAATTTTTTGTCTTCATCAAGAAAAAAATTGTTTTTTTGTTTGGAACAAGAAAACAAAAAGACGCAAAAACACCAGACAAAAACTGTGATTAATAAAATATATGATTTATTTTTCATTTGTGTAAATATTATATTTAATGCATCAAAGATAATATATTATTTTAAATAAATTACAATCCCCCCATTTTAGTTCTTAGTTCCACCTCGATATCTCTCCCTCTCTCAAAATCATACAGCGTCATTTGCCTTATCTTGTAATAACTTACCCAATAGTTTTTCAGGGCGGAGAGGTAGTTTTTTTGTGCGTCTTTTTGTCGGTTAAGCGAGAGCGTGAGGCTGTTGATGTCGGCTTTTCCGATGATGAACCGTTCTTTTGTTTCGCGATATGCCTGATTTGCAAGGCTTACCGCTTCTTCGGCGCTCTCAATCATTCCCTGTTGAACGTTGAAATCACTGACCGTCATCAGCACATCCTGGTCGAGCGAAATCTCGTCCTGTTGCGCCGATATTTGCGTAAACATCAGGTTATTGCGAGCCATATTAGCCTTGCCTTTGCGAACTCCCCAGTCGATGAGCGGCACGGTAAAACTGACGGAAACAACATCCTGCTGCGAAGGATTGGTATAAACCGTGCGAAACGTCGGCGCCACCTGATTGAAACCTACGCTGGCATTGAAGTCGGCGTTGAACAGTGCACTTTTGACTGCCTGGTCGAGGCTTTGCTCGGCTTCAAGCACTTTTTGGCGGTTGGCAAGATAACCCGGATTGTTTTCCCGAGCAAGACTTGCCGCCTCTTCAACCGAGATTTCTATATTCTTCGGGCGGTCGGGCAGCGCAAGGCGGATTTGCGTACCTTTGTTGAGATTGAGGAACGACACAAAGGCTGTCATTGCACGTTTAAGACTTATTTCGGCGTTTTTGAGCGTGTTTCGCGAGTTGATAATGTCAAGTTTCAAGGTCAGCAAATCAGCCTGCGAGATAGCTGCGATTTTCTTTCGTTCTTCGCCCATTTGATATAGCGTGTCGGCAGAGGCAAGGTTATCGACTGCCATATCGTATTCCGACTGCGCCATCGCAAGATTGAAAAAATATTCTATCGAGGTAACTGAAATGTTTTCCCTGTCGGCGATAAACTGCTGTTTCGCCTTTTTATATTTCAGCGGCTCAATCTGTTTTTCCCACTTGAAAGAGTTGAATCCGAACAGACTCTGGCGATACCCGATGCGCAGCGGCACTGATGTATATTGCGAATAGACGCTTTCGCCGAAATTGCGGATATATCCGAGTTCGGTGTCGATGTAAAACGTACCGCCCGTCAGATCGAAGTTTTGAACGACCGAAAGATTGCCCGAAGAATAGAGCGACTGCTGCTCGCGATAGACATCGACGTTGTTCTCGAAATCGTAGCGACGGGTGTTGTTGCGATAATATTGTAGCGGCGTCATCGTCAGATTGAGCGACGGTAGCCGCGCCGCTTTAAACGAGCGAAACTCCCAGTAACTGTAGAGATATTGATTTTTGGCGATAAACGCCTGTAACGAACTGTCGGAAGCAATCTCTATCGTTTGTTGCAGCGACAAAGTAGAGACGAGGTGTGCCTCGTCTGTGGTCTGGGAGAAAGCGGGGGGAGCGAAGAGTGTGAGCAGAGCGAGGGCTTTAAGGAATTCAAGGGATTTAAAACCCTTAAGACCGAAATTCTTTATTTTCTTTGGTATCATTGTTTTATGTTTTTAGTTCTATAAATCCTCCAATACACCAGCGGCACGACAAACAGACTTATCGGCGTTCCGATAACCATTCCGCCGATAGTAGCGATGGCGAGCGGTTTTTCGAGTTCCGAACCCATATCGCCGCTCCACAGTAATGGCGCCATACATACAACCGAAGTGAGCGTTGTCATCAATATCGCTTTCAGGCGGCGGCGTCCTGCCTCGTGAATAGCATCCATCAGGGCGTATCCTTCACGTCGCAGTTGATTCATCACATCGACTTTGAGGATACTGTCGTTGATAATAACGCCCATCGAAACGACAATACCTATTGCCGACATCAGATTGAGGCTTTGTCCGAGCAGCATCAGCAAGGCAAGCGAGGCGGCAATGTCAATTGGAATCTCGAGCAGCACGATAAACGGCTGCACAAAACTCTCGAACTGCGCGGCAAGAATAAAATACATCAACATTATGGAAATAAGGAGGATAATAAGCAGTTCCGAAATCATCTGACGGTTAAAGAAATACGTTCCCGAAAAATCCACTTTCCAAAAATCATTTTGACGCATGTCTTCGCGGACAGTTTTCATAATTTCTTCCGCGCGTTCGGTTTTGTAATAGTTTAGCGGAATATATTCGCCGTTTTTACCTGCCACAATAGTTTTCAAATCTTCGGCAGGAGTGGTTGAAACGAAGAACGAAAGCGGAATTTTAGTTACAAATCCCGTTTCTTCGTCAGCCTGACTGTCAACGGTAGTATTTGCAATTACATCGGCAACATTCTGCTCTTCAAACCCTATCACTATCGGCAAATATTGCTGGTAAGAGCGCAGCAGGGCAAATTCGTTTTCTCGAAAACCTGTTTGCAGAGCCTGCAAAATCTGTCCCTGCGAAACATTGTACAGCAGTAGTTTTTCATTGTCAATATGAATGTTCAACTGCTTCTGAAAAGCATTTCCGACAGGTTCTTCACCTGTTTTTTCGGCAATACCCGTTTCGAGAGCGCGAATGTCGCCCACGCCGAGTTTGTTAAAGTCTTCTTCGTGCATTGTGTAATATTCAACCGTCAGTTCGGGGTCGCCGGTCGTGAAGATTTTTTCAAAAATATTTCCGACAGGTGAAAACGAAACGACAGCATAAGAATAATTCTTTGCAAAATAATCCGTTATCGCCTGTTTGACTTCGGGAATATCGCTTTTGTCGCGCGTTTTCAGATATATTTCCGTTTCCGACGACGACTGTTCCTGTTCGCGATTAAGCAAAAACTGCTGTGCTGCAACCAGTACGGCGGTTTCTTCGAGAGCGAAGAGTTGGGGATTATTCAAGTATTCAATAAACGAATTTGTTCTTGCCGCATTTTCTCTCACGTGAATATTTGCGTTCCAGTCGATATTTACCAAAAGTTCATTTTGGCTTATGTCGGGCATTTTTTCTTTGTCAATAGCCTTGAAAAGCATAACGCACAGCGGTAAAATTGCAATCATTAACACCGTTGTCAGCGCCTTGTGAGAGAACACCCAGGCTATTGATGAATCATAAATTCTGTTGAGTAAATTCTGCTTTTCAGGGTGCGCCAAAATGTCCCTGTTGTCCACATAGTTCTTAATGTCCCTAATAGCCTTTCTCTTAAACACCAACTTATAAAGCACCGGCAGCAGCATAATCCCTGTGAAATATGAAACTATCAGTCCCGCCGTTACCGAAAAAGCCTGGTCGAAGAATATTGCGCCTGCAATTCCGCTCATAAAAACAAGCGGCACAAACACCGAAATCGTTGTGAACATCGACGAAAGCATAGGCGCAATTACTTCATTTGTACCTTTGATGCAGGCGTCGTCAACAGTCAGTCCGCGTTCACGATACTGCCCGATATTGTCGGTAACAATAATCGAATTATCAATCATCATACCGAGCGCGAGGATTAAGCCTGTGAGCGAAACCATGTTGAGTGACACGTGGCAGAGGTAGAAAAACATCAACGCAATAATGAGCGACACAAACATACTCAAGCCGATAATCAGCGGCGAGCGCACATCACGCATAAATATCGCCGAAACAATGCAGATGAAGATAAACGCCAACAGCACATTCTGTTGCAGGTTTGAAATAGTATAATCGAGCAGTTCTGTTTGATTTTGAGAAATATTGAAATCGAGCGTCGGGAATTTTTCACGCAGATTGTCGAGCCTTACATTGAGCGCCTTTTGCATATCCGCCATATTTTCGTCAGCCTGTTTTATGACAGACATCACGATGGCTCGTTTGCCGTTGTAAAAAGCCATTCCACGCTCTTCCTGCGGTGCAATCTCGATCTTGGCAATGTCTTTCAGTTGAAAGATGCGGTCGTTGTGGCGAATAAAGACGTTTTGTATATCCTCGACAGTGCGCACCATTTCCGAAAAACTTATGTTGTATTCATAAAATCCGTCTCGAACTATCGCACTACCGCCCTCGAAATTGGAGTCTTGCAACGTCTGTTCGAGCATTCCGAGCGAAATACCCGCAACAGTCATCTTGTCCCTGTCAGGCTGAATGATAACTCGTTTACCGACAGTTCCCGTCATATCCACCATCGCTACTTCGGGCAACTGCTCAATCTGTCGACGTATAATCATTTCCGAAATCTCGCTCATCTCAATAAATGATTCCTCGTTATCGGCATTGTTTTTCAGCGTAAGGTTGATATTGAAAACAGGAATATCCGTAGCGCTTGCCTTAACAACTCGCGGACGCTCGGCGCTTGTCGAAGCGTAACGCATAGATTCGTCTATCTTTTCGTTGACGTCGATAAAAGCAAGTTCGGTATTTGTGCCGTAATCAAACGAAAGGCGAATGATTGCGCTACCGTCGCGAGTTTCGGAACGAATATCACGCAGATTCGACACCTGCATCAGACTGCGTCGCAACCCACCGACAGTGAGGTTCTCAAGTTCCCGCGCCGACTGATTTTTCCCCGTAATCTGCACCGTGATTTCAGGTATCGCAATATCGGGCAACAGCGACACCGGAACATTCAGATACGTGATTATTCCGAGTATAAAAAATGCCGTGAACGACATAAATACCGATATTGGTCTGTTGATTAGAAATTTTATCATTAGTGAAGAGTGATGAGTGATGAGTGAAGAGTGTGGGTGCTACTATTACTTTTCGTGGTTTTTATTGATGACACAAGCATACTGATAAGTTCTTCACAATCATCGTGAAGACTTTTATGTAATTTATTTTCGAGATAATCTGTGTCTTTCAGCAAAGACAGCCAATAATCCGTTTCGTTGGCTTCTTTGAGAGCAATGCTCAGTTTGTTTACAAAATCAGGTTTGCTTTGGGCATATTCTGCCTCTCTAACCATAGCGCCAACAGAAGTTCCACTTCTAAGTATTTGTTTGCTAATCAAATACTCTCTTGTGTCAGTTTGCAGAAACTGTGCTAATCGAACGATTCTAATTGCAAACTTATAACTCTTATCTCTCAATATTGATTCTTTTTTCATATAATTCTTCACTCTTCACTCTTAGTTCTTCACTCTCACCGGTGTTTCGTGCGCCAGATTCATATTACCTTCGTAAATAACGCTGTCGCCTGCTTGAAGTCCTTCGGTTACAACATATTCCGAAGCATTTTCGAGCGTGGTGGTAACATATACCCAAAAGGCGTGTTCGTTTTCGAGGCGGAACACTACTTTGCGGTTATCGCGCAACAAAAGGGCTGATTTCGGGATAACAAGTTGTTTGCCCACAAGTTGCTTGAGCAGCAGTTTTACGTTCATACCCTCATACAGTTTGCCGTCGGCGCTGTTGATAGCGGCTTTTACGCGCACCATTCCGTTTTTGTCCACCACAGGATTTATTTCACTGATAACGCCCGTACAGGTATAATCGCCGAGCGAAAACGGCGATACCTCTACTTTGTCGCCTGCGTGAACGGCACCGAGTTCATTTTCAAGTATACGGAAATCGACTTCGAGATGCACATTGTCGATAATGGTGCAAAACTGCTCGTCTTCGGGTTTGTTGTAGGGCTTGGAAAACAGATTAGCCACAACGCCGTCGAAAGGCGCATACAGAGTGGAATTATCGAAATTATACTTTGCAATTTCATACTGACTTTGACTCTGCTTAAGTCCGCTTTTGATACTTGCAAGGCGGCGCTCTTCGTAGGGGACTTTTGCGGTATCGGCTATCGTGTAGCCCATTCCTATCAATTCGTTGAGATAGTTCAGTTTTGCCGATTCGAGACTTGTTTCCGCCTGTTCGAGAGCGTTTTGCAGTTCAAATCGGTCCAACTGTGCAAGTTTCTGTCCCTTACGCACTCGGTCGCCGTTTTTGACATTGATTTCCGCCACTTCACCCTGCACCTTGAAGTTCAGGTTAGCGCGGTTACGAGCCGCAACGGTGCCGTTAGATGCCACTTCGTGATTAAAATCCTTCACTTCGAGCCGCATAGCGCAGACTTCGGCGATTTTGTCAGGTAGGACTGTCTGAACTTTGCCGTCTTCGTCAGCCTTGGAAGGCTTCGAGGTACAGGCTGAAGTAATAATGCATGCTGTCAAGATGACGCAAACGTTATGAATTTTCAATATATTGTTCATAAATAAATGTGTTTAAAGATGCAAATATATTAGTTTATTTTTTATTAATAATCAATTTGTTGGCAATAGTAATTTTTCTATGCTATTGGATTTATACTCGAAAGCAAATATACAGTTCTCCGTTTCGGAAACGCAGAAAGCATGATAAATCTTTCCGGGCAACTGATAGATAGCAACGGGTGTAATGCTCGGCTCAAGATAGAATTTAATGATTTTATTTATAAAGAAACCCTCTTTGATTTCAGTTAGCAATACATAGAAATTATTATCAGTCAAATATATATCGTTACAAATAGTCGCATACTCATTGTCTGCGTATTTCTTGCTATTTATAAACTCCATTTCTTCCTTGACATGATTAATGGATGAATAATCATATTTGTCAATCAATTGTTTTGTCTGCTTGCTGTAAGTTTCAATTATCGGCAAATTATCTGATACTGCGTATATCAGGGAATCAGAAGAAAATACATATCTATCATTTCTAATAGAAGTCTGTTTTTTAGATGAAAACGTATAATTTTCTCCAAACAGTTTTTCTGCTCCATCATTAATATTGTATGCAGAAAACGGTTTCTCGGCTTTGTATGCTCCTGAATAAGTAAATTCACCATCAAACCCTATTCTGTAAAACCAAGACATTGTTACTGATTCTGTCAATTTTTTCTCGCTTATAATATCCCCGTTGTTGATATTATAAAGGTTGACTCTCCTATTACCACCATTACTAACACACAATACAGAATCGCATATTGCAAATTGTTGTATTCCCAATAAATTGTTTGGACCTTTTCCTCTGACACCAATAATTTTTCTGAGTTCAAAATTATGGTCAGTACAAACAATATTATCAAAAACAGGATTTGTAAAAAATAATAGACCGTTGTGAAACGCCATACAATCAATATCCTTAAAATAAATTGAATCTGAAATGGCATCTACTTTCTTATTTACTGAAAGATTAATTGTCGGAATAATATCCGAATCATTAGTACACATTGAAAACGACAGGACTGTCAAAACCAGACAAACCTTGATTAAAAAAGAATACTTCATATTGTATAAATTTAGATTATTGTTATAGTACACACCTTCGCATCTGAAACTATTAGGTTTATATACTTGGCAATTATTAGAATTGCAAGATACAGTGCCACCGGAAATACAAGAGCAAGAACAATTCCAACTTTCACCGTATGTTAAATATTCTACAGGGTCCAAAGAGATAATTTCTTCCATTTACGAGATTTGACAGTATATTTATGAAAAAGTTCACTTTAACGATATTTTATATCGATTTATCGCCGCAAAGATAAGAACATTTTTTTGATACTTCCAAATTTTTTATGTTAATTCCACAGTGAAATTGACAATTCATTAAAAATCAATGAAATATTTTTTTCAATGCTTTGCTTCTTTCCTTAAAATCTTTAACTTGCAGGAAGAACTACATAATACAACCATTTCATAATTTAGAATCTGACTTTAATTTATACAAAAAAAATCACAGGATTGGAAAATTCATCAATAGAAGAAAGCATCCGCTTGATTTTATTGTATTTAGATGCGAAAAAGCCCGTAAATGTTGATTTTACAGGCTTTTTTAATTATGCTTCTCTCGGAAAAGTGTCCCCGCAGGGACTCGAACCCTGGACCCAATGATTAAGAGTCATTTGCTCTACCAGCTGAGCTACGGAGACTTGTAAAAAAGTGCTGCAAAGGTAATGCTTTTTAGTGAAAGCGCCAAATTTTCCTTATTTTTTTTTCGTAACTTTGTACACCGTAAACAAAATTGAATGTAAAGCATGAAATTATCCATCATTACCATCAATCTAAATAATCGGGAAGGTCTTAAAAAAACTGTTGAAAGCGTTGTTTCCCAAACCTTGACTGATTTTGAGTATATCATTATTGACGGTGGTTCTACCGACGGCAGTGTGGAACTTATCAAGCAATATACCAACAGGATAACTTTCTGGATCAGCGAACCTGACAAGGGTATTTATAATGCCATGAACAAGGCTATCGTGATGGCAAACGGTGAATATTGCCAGTTCCTGAACAGTGGCGATTATCTGTATGACAAAACTGTTTTGGAAAAGGTTTTCAGTCAAGGCTGTAATGAAGATATTATTGTTGGTAATTATATCGAATTTTCTTCGGCTAACCGTTGGAGATTGCAAAAAGGGAGAATATGGTTTTGCAGTCAGGAAGGACGTCAGATGTCTGTTTTTGACTTGTTTCTCAGTAAAATATCTCATCAGGCAAGTTTTATTCGCCGTTCACTGTTCGACAAATATGGTCTGTACGACGAGAATTGCAAAATTACTGCCGACTGGCTTTTTTATTTCAGAACTATTGGTTTAGGCGATGTCAGTCACAAGCATATTGATCTTCCGGTTGTGTTTTTCGATATGAATGGAATGAGTAACAGTATGCCTTCCGGTACCGCCTGGAACGAAAGAATGGACGCTTACCACAAACTTTTACCCGCAAACATCTTGAAAGACTATTTGCATTTCATGAATATGGAATTTGAGTTTCACTACGTAAAGAAGTATCGGATAACCCGTCTGATTGTGCATTTTCTTAATATTTTAGTTTCTAAATATGACAGCGCAATGATAAGATTCTGCATGTTCTGCGAAAAACATAATATAAAGACAAAACACAGGGAAAGATTCTATTGAGATATAAGTTTTTGATTAAAGTCCTTCTTTTTCTGCAAAACGTATTACTTTTTGAGCAAACCATTAACGACTATCAGTACCTTATAAATATCTTTTTCATAATATTTTATCTGTTGTTAATTTTATTTCTTCAGGTCGTATTCCAACAAAAAATCAAAGTCTTTTAATGGATTCCATGTGTATAGTTTTTGTGTTTTTTCATTTACATAAAAACGAATTATTTCACTGTCAAGATGGAGTAATCTAACAGGTTTTTGCTGCCAATCATACACTTCTATCAAAAAATCTAATGAACGATCTTCAAGATTAAAAGGAAAAGGTTGCATATATTTGGACAGTTTCCCATAATATTGAGTATAGTAATATGATGATGTCGCAATTGGGAAGAGATAGTACCAAATATTTTCGGTTGATTTTTTATTTAATGCAATATCAGGCATCGCATGGTCTTTTTCTGTGAAATATCCTCGTTCATCTACATGTGTTACTACAATTTTATTGATAAAATTGAATGAAATTACGATTTTATTACTATCGTTAGAAAAATTAAAATCATCGAACATTGAATTATAATCATTTTGTAACTTGTCTTTGAGTTTTGTTTGGAATGACAATGTATCGATAATATTATTTGTTTCAATGTCGTAACTATATAAATTAACATCTTTATTTGTGAGAAGTAATAATAAAATTATCTTTTCATTGACATAAGAAATATCTTGAACAGGATAATAAAAATCTTTTATTTTAATCTCATTTACCGGTTCAGGTTTCTTGTCGGAAAGTAAAAACTCATAAATTTTGTTGTGAGCAGGATCATATATAGAGAAATTATTTCCTTTTGTTCCATGCACAAGTCCAGGTGCAATATATTCATTAGGACCTTTACCTAAGCGACCAAAACTGTAACAAAACTTTAACTTATCTTTTGTATAGACAAAATAACAGTCTTCATTATAGTTGCGTTGGTTTTGAAATACAAAATAATCATCAAGAATTTTCATGTCAGTCGGATTTAGAACTTCGTTAACAGCAATCTTTTTTGCTTTCAGTTCCTCTATTACCGGCATATTTTCATGCATGACTCTCTCTTTATTAGAATAAGAGCAGGCATAAATAGTTAATACAATGATTATTATCAGTGGTTTTTTCATATTTTTATTTTTTCAGACTGCAAATATAAGAAAAATTCCGTGAATAATGGCTTGGTTTTAATGATGTTTGTGATTGTTTCGGCATGTATTTGTTAACGTACGCTAATATTTTGCGACTGCACGTTAATATTTTGTTAACGCACGATTATATTTTGTTAACGCACGATTATATT
>JAISYU010000016.1 GCA_031269685.1 Dysgonamonadaceae bacterium
CTTCCATTTCATGTGAAATGATTCCTATTTCATGTGATATAGCATTGAAATTATACGTAAAAAATAAAAGTTCAATAACATTAATTTAAAAATAAACAGTAATCATGAAGAAATTAACAGCTGTTTTAATCATTGCAACCGTAATAATTACAGGCTTTGCAGTAAGCATTTTCAATCCTGAAAATGAAGTATTAACTCTGGCAGGTTCAGGCGTAATGCTCGCCTTTGCCCTCGCTATACCCGTAGGCATCACCGAAGGGTTACTTGCCAACGTCCGACGCTGGCACGGTTCTGTCAACAAGAAAATATATCCGGTAATACAGGCAATTAAATCCAATGTATCAAAAGAGCAGACGTTAAACCTAAATACAATATGAGAAAAATCTTATTCTCAGGAATTTTTATTGCTCTGTCAATAATCTGTTTTGCACAAAACAACGATTGTGATTTTTCACAGGAAACTATTGATTATGTAGATCAAGGTCTTGAATATGACAGCATAAGCAATGCAACTTCATACAGTTACGGTCAAATAGATTATAAAATAAAAGCAATCAACAGTTTCTACAAGGCAAAGGAAAATAATCCGAGATGTGAAACAATCTTACAGCAATTATCTAATTGGTTGGTAGAATGTGGTTTATTGGAAAAAGATGCTGAATATTATGCTGATGCACTAAGAGACTTTGAACATTCTATTGATGTATCAAATGAATTGCTGTACTTAACAACAGACGGAAATATCAGACGGGAAACCCTTTTTCTTATCTCGAAAGCCGAAACATATCTCATACAGGTACAAGAATTGCAAGAAGCAAAACAAATAGCCGAAGATGATCTCGATGCAGCAAAAACAACTATAACAGACGCAGAGGATGACCTTAAAGATACTTCGGCTTTTATGACTATAGGGACAGGTTTGGGTATAAATTACATAATGGGTGGAGCAAATATCTCGATTTATATGCACCCAAATGGACTAATTTTGGCAGGCGCAATTGGTTATGCCGGTGGTTGGAACTTTAGTTGCGGTTATTCATTCGGCGTTTACAAATATAACGGACACTTCAAATTTCTGTACGGAAAAGATAAGACAAAACAACCCGTAGGATATATGGGATTGGGCTGTAATCTTGATATTATTGGAAATTATATTGGGTTGAACGCAGACGCCGGAATGGGCAGCAACTTAAACAGTTTCTCCGGTGAGACTTCTTTCATGGGTTCAGTTGGGATTTATGTTAAATTTTAAATATAAGATAATATGAAAAGTGTGATTTTTATTGTTGTTGTATTGTTTTCGAGCACGACAGTACAGGCGCAGCAGGCAATACTTTCATTAACGGATTTTTGCGAATGGTGTGACGGCACAGACGGATGTAAAGCAAAATGTAATGCCTGTAAAGGGAAATTTGCCAAAGATATTGAACGGTTAGAGCATTACGAATCTAAAAGATTGGTCGAAATTAAAGAAGGTAATTTTTCAAGTGAAGAGTGGAACCACCAAATTATGAATTTGAAAGCATATTGCAAAAGCGAAAGATCACGAATTACGAACAGTATTCAATTTTGTGTACAATTGGAATTTCGAGATGAAGAGCGGGAACGTCAGGCAGGAACATTGACGCAACAAACGGATGCAAATGCTACAAGAGAAAATCTAACAGCAACACAAGAGATAAAGATAAGTGTGGCTGAAAATATATATTCGACCGGCGCAACAATGGCTGATACACAACAGGAAAGAAATGCTCTGAATTTTCAACAGGCGAGAATAGCGGAAATAAATTTGCAAAATGCAGAGCAGGCAGTATCGCAAGCTAACAGAAGAATTGATGACATTGATGAACAAATGAAAAATATTGGAAGCAATTTTAGAGGGAAAGACCTGAAATCGCAACTAAAAACTCAAACTGAGAAATCAAAAAATATCAATCAAAAAGCAGATAAAGACAATTCTTCACTTCCGCTAAACTGTGAAGGTTGTCCTAAAGACAAAATAGATGAGTATATAGAAGTCAATAAAATATTAAATTTAGAATGAAAGCAATAAAATACCTGTCGTTAATAAGTATGACATTTGCAGTATATGTGCATACTTTTGCTCAATCGTGTCCGTTGGACGATGCAATTAGAAGTTTGAAAGAGCGAAAACTTGAAGAAAAAACAGTTGCAACCTATAAGACTGAAAAAAGTTTTATAGTAGAGATAAGCGATGTTCCGCTTGCTGTTTTTGCAGAATTATGCGATGTGCATGAAAGAGGTTTTGATGAGTGGATTAAAGAAAATCCCAATGCCGATACTTATGCAATGTTTAGTTGCAAGTACGAAGAAAATAATACAGTGATAGTAAAAATGTATTATAAAGCGCTTAACGCCAAAGTTCCCGACAAAATTACGGAAGAGGATATACAGGAATTGTCTAAAATAACTGAGGAATTACGAAAGCAGAACACCATAGAATTGGAAAATGCATTAGTAAATAAAATAATGACAGATCTTGATACCAGGGGAGTTGATGTGTCACAATACAATCCTCTTTTGTATTATTGTGGAAGTGGAGCAGTATCTGATCCCAATAAAAGGAATTTGTTGGAACGAAACACAGTTCCGCAAACAGCGAACTTTGCCTGTTTTATTCATGATAAGCAATATCTTATCTTAGGATTTGACAAAGGTTTGGCTGATAACATATTCAAAAAGAATACATTTGTCGAAATGGTAGAACGCGGAGTATCCGAACCTCTTGCAAAAGACGTATCAGATATGTATTATACCGGAGTTGCCCTTTTTGGTGGTTTGGCTTATCGTCAAGCGCAAATAGAAAGCATTAAAGATAGATTTGGTATAAAAATACCATTACCGGTAATATCTCTTCCCAGATAGTACAATTAAGAAAATCTAACAGGCAATAAATAGGTTGGAAACACTTATTCAAGAAAGTTATCCGGTGGATTGATTATGTAGAGGTGTCCGGTAGCGCGGGTGATGGCGGTGTATAGCCATCGGTAGAAGTTTATCCCAAGGTGTTCGGCTGGAACGTATGACAGGTCGAGGAAGACATTTCGCCACTGCCCGCCCTGCGCCTTATGACATGTTGCGGCATAGGCGAATTTTACTTGCAGTGCGTTGTAGTAAGGATCGCTTTTAAGGCTTTTCATGCGTGTTCTTTTGTTTGTGATATTGTCGTAGGATTCCCATACGGCACGGAAGAGGCGTTCGTTTGCTTCCTGGGACAGTGCGGGGGCGTCGGCATGGAGTGTTTCGAGGATTACTTTGAGGTCGGCATCAAACCCATAGTCGGGGAAAGTTGCGGTGATGTCTGTGAAATGGAATCCGAACCGCTCGTTGCTTTTGCCGATGTGTTTGATTTTGATTATGTCACCGTTGGCAATGAATTCTATTTTGCCTTGCATATCGCTTGACAGGTAGTTATTCTTGGCAACGAGGAGGAGGTCTCCGGCGGAGATGTTTTCTTCTCTGCATAGTATTTGCCGTCGTATTCCCTCGTTATACTGGTTTGCCCGTTTGTTGGAGCGAGTTATGACGATAGTTTCTTCTATTCCGTCGCGCCGGTATGCGGATTCGAGTTCTTCTATGAGTTCGGTATAGTCTATGATGTGCAAGTCCGGGTAGTTTTTCGTCATCAGTTTAGGATAGTTTCCGGTTCCGTCATCTTCCATTATTTTGCGTAGCATTGTTGCATTGGCAAGGATACCGGACTCTTCCGCCTGGCGGACGACTTGCCTCAATGTGACTTCATGCACGTGCAGTCCGTATCCTGATATTATGGCATTGTCCAGGGCGGGGCTTGAGGACTGTGTGACGGGCGGTAATTGTGCGGAGTCGCCGAGCAGCAGCATCCGGCAATTATCTCCGGTATATATGTAATGTATCAGGTCATCGAGGGTTTGTCCCGTACCGAATGATGTTGAGGTGCTTTTCCCGTCATTGGCAATCATAGACGCTTCATCGACAATGAACAGTGTGTTTTTGTGGAGGTTTTTCCCTGCGACAAATTCTCCGGCTTCGCCTGTATATTCTTTTTGCCGGTATATCTTCCTGTGTATGGTACTTGCCGATTGTCCTGCGAGAGCGGAGAATATCTTGGCAGCTCTGCCGGTAGGAGCGAGGAGTATTGTTTTGCGGTTAAGTTCTTCGAGGGTACGTACTAATGCCGCTACCAGGGTAGTCTTGCCGGTACCGGCGTATCCTTTGAGCAGGAAGGCGGCTTCCGGATCATCGCTGCGGAGGAAGTCGTGTAGTTTGTCGATAGCGTCCTTTTGTCCTTGTGTCGGTTCAAAGGGCAGTTTGTTTAGGATATGTTTGGTGAATAGTTCTGATGCCATATTGGTGTAGGGTTAGGGATTGTCGAGTGAGGCGGATGCCTTGCTCCATCGTTCCATTAGTGTTGATATGCGTTCCTGTAATCCGGCGTGATGCCATAGCAGGTCGGCGGATGCATCGCTTCCGGCATCGGTAATGCTTGCCTCTGCTTCTGCCGATTCCTTTTCGAGGGCGGATATTTCCGCTTCCAGGGAATGTATTTCCTGTTCAAGTTTACGGCGCTTGCGTTTGCGGTCTTTCTGCTCTTCCCAGTAGTCGCCCGGGAGTTGCGTTGCTTTCCGTGGGGGATGTTGGGCGGGCTTGGCTGGGGGAGTGTCTGCCTTTGCCTCCTTTTTCCTTGTTGCAAGGAAATCGTATATGCCGCCTATGTGTTCCCTTACGCTATGGTTTGCGAACTCGTACACTTTTGTTACCAGTCCGTCGAGAAATTCCCTGTCATGGGAGACTATGATTGCCGTTCCGTCGAAGTTTCGGATGGCTTCTTTGAGTACTGTTTTGGAGCGCATATCGAGGTGATTGGTAGGTTCATCAAGTATTAGGAGATTTACCGGTTCGAGGAGCAGTTTTATCATTGCCAGGCGGGTACGTTCTCCGCCGGATAGCACGGATACTTTTTTGTCGGACGCTTCGCCGCCGAACATGAATGCTCCGAGTATGTCGCGTATTTTGGTACGTATTTCTCCTGTTGCGACGTTGTCTATTGTCTGAAATACCGTAAGGTTTACGTCCATCAGGTCTGCCTGGTTTTGGGCGAAGTATCCGATTGAGACGTTGTGTCCTGTCTTGAGGCTTCCCTCGAACGGTATTTCGCCCATTATGCACTTGATGAGGGTTGACTTTCCTTCACCGTTCTTGCCGGCGAATGCTATTTTCTCCCCGCGTGCTATTGCGAGGTTTACCTTGTTCAGTATTACCTGTTGTCCGTATGTTTTGCGGAGGTTTTCGATTATAATTGGATATGCACCGCTTCTTGTTGCGGGCTGGAATTTCAGACGAAGGGCGGCGACGTCTTCCTGATCTATCTGTATTCGATCTATCTTGTTGAGTTGTTTTATTCTGCTTTGGACTTGGATTGCTTTTGACGCCTTACTTCTGAATCGTTCTATGAATTCTTCTGTATCTTCTATCTGCTTTCGTTGGTTTTCGTATGCTCTGATTTGTTGTTCTCGCCTTTCTTGTCGAAGGTCTATGTATTTGGTGTAGTTAACGCGGTAATCGTATGCTTTGCCGAGGGAAAGTTCTATTGTTCGTCCGCACGCGGCATCTATGAATGCTCTGTCATGGGAGACGAGTATGAGCGCTCCTGCATATCTGACGAGGAATGATTCGAGCCATTCGATAGCCTCTATGTCGAGGTGGTTGGTTGGTTCATCGAGCAGCAGCATGTCTGGTTTTTGGAGGAGTATCTTTGCAAGTTCTATCCTCATTCGCCATCCGCCGCTGAATTCGCCTGTAAAACGTTCCATGTCTGTTCTGGAGAAGCCTAAACCGGTTAGTGTTTTCTCGATCTCTGCTTCACGATTGCCGCTTCCCAGTATTTCGAGCCTTTCATTGAGTATAGTCATCTTGTTTATCAAGCGGATGCAGGAGTCTGACTCGTAATCTGTATAGTTCGCGAGTGTGTTACCGAGTCTGTCGATTTCTTTTTCAATCTCTATTATTCGGATGAAGGCGAGCGCTGCTTCTTCTCTGACGGTACGTTTGTCTTCTGTGTTCATGTGTTGTGGAAGATAGCCCGTTACGGCGTCTTGCGGGATCGTCACGTTGCCCGTCGAAGGGGTCTGCAATCCTGCGAATATCTTGAGCAATGTTGATTTACCGGCTCCGTTCTTCCCGACCAATGCGATCTTGTCTTTTTTGTCGATGATGAAGTTTACGCCGTCTAACAGGGTGAATCCTCCGAATCTTACGGTTATATTGTCTGCGGAAAACATCTTTTTGTCCTTAAATTCGCGCAAAGGTAATCTAATAAATCCATATTGCAAAATAAACCGGTTGATGATTGAAAAAATTTTCTTGAAAATCTAAAAATGTCAGGCGATAAAAGAAATACTGTTAATCTTATTTCTGTCGGAGGTGTTAGAGATTGTAAAAAATTTGAATACTTTAGAGACGGTAAAGTCTTTAAAGGCTTTGATGATTTTAATAAAATAAGAAAATAAGATGATGATTGGCTAAGTATCGGTGAAAATTGGCGTCATCTCGATGAGAATTTGCAAGTTCTCGATGAGATTTTGCGAGGTATCGATGAGATTTTACGAGTTCTCGATGAGATTTGTCGAGTTCTCGATTATATTTATCGTGGTATTTGTCATAATTTGTAAGTTCTCGATGAGAATTATCGAGTTCTCGATGAGAATTTGCAAGTTCTCGATGAGAATTGGCGAGTTCTCGATGA
>JAISYU010000021.1 GCA_031269685.1 Dysgonamonadaceae bacterium
GACGCTTTCCAGCATAGATACGTAAAACCTTCTCTTTCAATCCTTCTTATCGACATCAACCGCCCCTTGCACCTTGACTCATTGCTTCCTGCCGGACGGTTACGCGAGCCTGCCCGAAACGCAAATCGCGCAGACATTGTTATCATCACCAAATGCGATGAAAGCACCACCGTACATGAAGGCAAATTCTATACCACGCTCAATTACGGACGCTTAACGCCTCTTCTCCCCTGCCCTGCCGCCGTTAAAATCGAAGACCTTGAAATGATAAGCCGCGAAGATTTTGCGATATTGCTCATTACCGGCATCGCCAATCCATCGCTGCTGATTAAATATCTTAATCAATTCACCGGCAATCTTCAAACGCTGACCTACCCCGACCACCACCGCTTTACGAAGCGCGATTTTCTTCAAATGGAACGCAGATTCGGGGCGATACGGCATAAGGGCATCGTCGTCACCACCGAAAAGGACGCTGCAAGGCTTATCAATCACCCGCAACTGCCGGCATGGTTGGCACAATATATATATGTCTTGCCGGTCGAGGTTAAATTCCTCAGCGAAGAACAGGAACAATTATTCATCTATAAAATAGAACAGCATGTTAGACAAAATCAGGGAAACGGCATCCTGGCTGCGCCCTCAAATCCCCGCCGAGACTGAGACGGGAATCATACTCGGCACCGGCTTGGGCGAACTTGCAAAGTCAATAAGCATCAAATCGGCAATCCCCTACGAAAACATCCCGCACTTCCCCGTTTCGACGGTCGAGGGTCACCTGGGCAGCCTGATAATCGGCACATTGGGCGACAGACCTGTCATCGCCATGCAGGGAAGATTCCATTATTACGAGGGATATTCGATGCAACAGGTTACATATCCTGTCCGCACGATGCAATCTTTGGGAATCAAATACCTTTTTGTATCGAACGCGGCGGGGGGTATGAATAACACCTTTGATATAGGCGATATAATGTTAATCGAGGACCATATCAATCTCTTTCCCGAGCATCCGTTGCGGGGAAAAAACTTTACGCAGTTCGGCGCACGCTTTCCGGACATGAGTGAACCCTACGACCGCGAGTTACAAAGATTAGCCACCGACATAGCGCGCTCGCACGGCGTCAAACTTCAACATGGCGTCTACGTAGGTACACAGGGACCGTCCTTTGAAACCCCGGCCGAATACAATTTCTTCCGCATCATCGGCGGAGATGCGGTCGGCATGTCAACTGTACCGGAAGTCATAGTCGCTCGTCACGGCGGCATGAGGGTACTTGCCTTCTCAATCATCACCGACCTCGGTGTAGCCGGCAAAATCATCGAAGTAACGCACGAAGATGTTCAAAAAGCGGCAATGGAAGCGCAGCCGAAACTGGCTACCATCATCGAAGCGGTGATAAAAAGAATGTAACAGCCGCCACCCCGCGCACCATTCTTGCCACCCCGCGCACCATTCTTGCCAATTCTCACAACCCGCAGGGTTGAATATAAATAACCCCCAATGAAGCGCAGCGATTGGGGGTTAAATGCGACCGCCCCCTCGCCAATTCTCACAACCCGCAGGGTTGAATATAAATAACCCCCAATGAAGCGCAGCGATTGGGGGTTAAATGCGACCGCCCCCTCGCCACCCCGCGCACTCTTCTTGCAGAATCACGCCTCCCCCTCGCCAATTCTCACAACCCGCAGGGTTGAATATAAATAACCCCCAATGAAGCGCAGCGATTGGGGGTTAAATGCGACCGCCGCACACCAAAATAACTCGACCGCATAGCAAAATAACTCGACCGCATAGCAAAATAACCCAACCGCACACCAAAATAACTCAACCGCACACCAAAATAACTCGACCGCATAGCAAAATAACCCGACCGCATAGCAAAATAACTCAACCGCACACCAAAATAACTCAACCGCAGACCAAAATAACTCGACCGCATAGCAAAATAACTCAACCGCATAGCAAAATAACTCAACCGCATAGCAAAATAACTCAACCGCATAGCAAAATAACTCAATTTCGGAGCGAGATAACCCTTCCTTCTTCCTTAAAGTCCTTAAAGTCCTTTTTTAAAACAACCCGACCGTTTTTTTTGAACACTAAATTATATTTATTAATTTTGCCGCAGTTTTATTTAATTTTTATCGTATGAGATTAGTTTTTTCTTTACTTTTTGTTGTCACCGTAAGCGTTTGCACGGCTCAAGTAACGACCGTGAGAAACGGCGAGGGTGAGGCTGTTTCCATTCAGGTTGAGCCGTTAAAACCCATCGTGGAGAAGTTTGATTCTTTCTATTGGCAGTCGGATATTCCGGCAGATTGCCCTTTCGGCAGGTCGGGGGATTTTAATCGCATCAAATTCCTTGGAATTAAGAGCGGCTTCCACTTTGCTGACACGTGGTACCCGTCTTGGGGCGATGACGACTTGCTTTATTCGCCCTACACGGATGGTGTTTGCTGGCGCTTGGACGGAGGTTTTGACCGTAGCGGAAGTATTGGCGAGGCGGCGACGACAGGTCATGCCGTGATTGAGGGTAATGATCCGCTATCGCTGGTTGTTTACAGCAGAGGCATCAATCCTGCGTCCCCAAGACCGTATGATGGCAGGTATCCCTGCGGAAGTTTAATGTACAACGGCGTATGGTATTACGGAACCTACTGTCTTGGTCCATCTGCCGTCGCAAAATATGGGAATATCGTTTATAATTGGCCCTGGCTCGGTCCTTTTGTTGGATTCCGCGTCTCAACCGACAAAGGTATCCGGTGGAAAGATTGCCCGCACACGCCTGGAAAACCCCTGTTCGGTGAAACCGGCTGGAATGGCTATCCGGTTAAGATCGGATCGCCGCATTTTGTAGACTTCGGCAAGAATATGGAACATTCAACGGACGGAAAAGCCTACATGGTGGCGCACGGTGCTTCGGTGGACGATGCTTCCCCCAGGTTCGGCAACGCAAGTTGGATCACGGGCGACCAGGTTTTCCTCTTAAGGGTCGTTCCTTCGCCTGAAACCATTAATGATGCTTCCAAGTGGGAGTTTTACTGCGGCAAGGACGGTAAAGGCAACGCGATATGGTCGAATGATTTCGCGCAAATCAAGCCTGTTTTAGAATGGAACAATAACATGGGCTGCGTTACGGTTACATATAATCCGGGCTTAAAGAAGTTTATCATGTGCGTCACGGATGGCGGCAACACCTGCTCAAGAATGAATTCATATCTTCTCGAATCGGACTCGCTTACCGGTGAATGGAAAATAATGACCTACCTGAAAAACTTCGGCGAGCAGGCTTATTTCCTCAACATTCCGTCAAAGTTTATCGAAGACAACGGAAAAGTGATGTGGCTGCTTTATTCCGGCAACTTCGCCACCAATTGGAACGGTGAAGACCTTAAAGAAAACCCGAAAGGCAGTCATTATGGCTTCGTGATGCAGAAAATAAGGCTCGAAAGGTGACGTTATACTCTCATGAGGTTGCGAAATGAATATGAGATACTTGCGCCTGCCGGCTCCGACGAGTCGCTTGCGGCTGCAATCAGGGCTGGTGCTGATGCAATCTATTTCGGTGTCGACGGACTGAACATGCGTGCCCGTGCAGCGAATAATTTTGTGCTGGACGACTTGAAACATATCGTCCGATTGTGTGAAAAATTCGGCGTACGCCGGTATCTTGCGGTCAACACCATTGTCTATGACGGCGACTTGCAACTCATGCGCAGGATTGTCGATGCTGCCCGCAACGAAGGCGTGTCGGCTATTATCGCCTCCGATGTTGCTGTTATGCAGTACGCAAGAAATATTGGAATGGAAGTGCATCTCTCCGTACAGGTTAACGTTACAAACATCGAATCATTAAGATTCTTCTCGCAGTTCGCCGATGTTGTAGTCCTCGCCCGTGAACTTAACCTCGAACAGGTGAAATATATTCATGAACGCATCCTGGAAGAACGTATTTGCGGTCCTTCCGGTATGCCGGTCAGGATAGAAATGTTCTGCCACGGGGCTTTGTGCATGGCGGTCTCGGGAAAATGCTACCTGAGCCTGCATGAATACGGTGCATCCGCAAATCGTGGCGACTGCTACCAGGTTTGCCGCAGAGGTTACACGGTCAAAGATCGCGAATCGGATACGGAACTCAACATCGACAACGAATATATAATGTCACCCAAAGATCTTAAAACGATCCACTTCCTCAATAAACTCCTCGACGCGGGAGTTAGCGTGCTCAAGATTGAAGGCAGGGCAAGGGGCGCGGATTATGTTAAGACAGTGGTGGAATGTTACGGAGAAGCCGTCGAGGCATATTGCAATAACGAATACTCACAAAGCAAAATCGAAGACTGGAACAGTCGCCTGGAGAAAGTCTTCAACAGAGGCTTCTGGAATGGATACTACCTCGGGCAACGTCTCGGTGAATGGAATAACCAATACGGCAACAAGGCTACGGAAAAGAAACTGTATATCGGTAAAGTCATAAAATACTTCCCAAAAATAAGCGTAGCCGAAATCCTTGTCGAAACAAACTCACTCTCCAAAGGTGATAAGATGCTGATTACAGGTGCATCCACCGGTGCATTAACAACTGTCGCGGAAGATATAAGGGTCGACGACAATCCTGTGGAAAACGCCCGTAAAGGTGAACGCTTATCCATCAAAACGCAAACAAAAGTCAGACCTTCCGATAAAGTATTCAAATTGATCGTATAATAACTTATGATAAAAAAATACTACGAAACAGAATTTAAAGTCAGAGACTATGAATGTGATGCACAGGGAATCGTAAACAATGCGAATTATCTGCATTACACGGAAATAACGCGGCATGAATTTCTCGAAAGCCTCGGAATTTCATTCATGGAATGTCACAAAAACGGCATAGACCCGGTTGTAGTAAGGGCAGACCTGCATTATAAAACCTCACTCGTCGGTAGCGATGTATTCCTCTCGTCACTCTGCGTCGAACGCAAAGGTCCTAAGATCGTCTTCCATCATACCATTAAAAGAAAATCAGACCTTACAGTATGCTGCAAGGCAACCGTAGAAGTGGCAACCATAGTTAATGGAAAACTTACCCGCGGCGAATTCTTTGACGATAAACTAAAAGACTGGTTCGTATGAAACATATATCCGGGCAAGATAATGCAACTCGGTGACATACAGTTCGACCGGCAACCCGTCTTCCTTGCACCGATGGAGGATGTTACCGACATATCATTCCGGCTGCTGTGCAAAGAGTTCGGAGCGGATATGGTCTATACCGAATTTATTGCCAGCGACGCCTTGATCCGTAACGTAAATAAAACAAAGGCAAAACTCGAGGTCTCGGACGATGAACGACCGGTCGCAATACAAATCTACGGACGCGAAGTCTCGCCAATGGTGGACGCGGCAAAGATATGCGAGGAGGCTAATCCCGACGTCTTAGACCTGAATTTCGGATGTCCGGTCAAGAAAGTAGCAGGCAAAGGCGCCGGCGCCGGAATGTTACGCAACCCCGAAATGATGCTTGCCATTACCAATGCAGTTGTAAAGGCAGTACGAATACCTGTAACCGTCAAAACCCGGCTCGGATGGGATAATGATAACAGAATAATCGTATCACTTGCAGAACAGTTACAGGATTGCGGTATCGCCGGACTGACAATACACGGAAGAACCCGCGCCCAAATGTATTCCGGCGAGGCGGATTGGAGCCTGATAGGAGAAGTAAAAAACAATCCCAGAATGAAGATACCCATAATCGGGAACGGTGACGTTGACTCACCTGAACGCTGCCGCGAAGTATTCAAACGTTACGGAGTTGACGCCGTGATGATCGGTAGAGCGAGTATCGGTGCACCGTGGATTTTCCGTGAAGTGAAGGACTACTTGAAAACAGGTGTCATGCCCGAAAAAGATTCCTTTGAAAACTACCTTAATATATTAAAACGGCAGATCAGGTTATCCGTAAACCGTCTCGGTGAGCGAAGAGGGATCTTACATAGCCGCCGACACATTGCAGCAAGTCCACTCTTCAAAGGCATTGCAGATTTCAAGCCGACAAGAATAGCAATGTTGCGGGCAGAGACACTCGAAGACCTGTTCAATATAATGGACGGGATTTAATCAGACTCATCCGGCTGCGTAGGATTGTTCACATTATAGAAAATCCTTGACGGAATCGCAGTTATCTTCGTAAAACCCTTAACATCTTCCGGTGTCCATGCGCTGCTTACCTCGCCGTATTCGCCGAAATCCGCCTTCATCAGGTCATGATCGCTTTTAACGCCAACCAAAGTATATCCGTAGGGACGCATACGAATCTCAACCTCGCCCATCACGTGCTCCTGCGAGTGAAGTAGAAACGCCTCCATGTCACGCATTACCGGTTCCAGGTACTGCGCTTCATGCAGGAACATTCCATACCACGTACCAATCTGATCCTTCCAGTATTGCTGCCACTTGCTTAGCGTATGCTTTTCCAGCATCCTGTGACTGTTGATAATAAGCAGCGGCGCTGCCGCCTCAAAGCCGACACGCCCTTTGATACCGATAATCGTGTCACCGATATGCATGTCACGACCGATAGCAAACCTCGACCCTTCGCGCTCAATTTCCCTGATAGCAGCGATCTTGTCGGTGAAATGATTCCCATTCACGGAAGATATTTCCCCCTTCTTGAAACCAATCCTAAGCGTCGCCTCACCGCTAACCTGCAACTGCGACGGATAGGCTTCTTCCGGCAGCGTCTGATCCGGCTTCAGGGTCTCGCATCCTCCGATACTTGTTCCCCAAAGTCCTTTGTTGATCGAGTACGCCATCTTTGCGAAGTCGTCCTCATAGCCATTCTCTTTCAGGTAATTGATTTCGTATTCGCGGGTCAGTGTCATATCGCGGGTCGGCGTAATGATACCTATTTCGGGAGCAAGGACATTGAAAGTAAGGTCGAAGCGCACCTGGTCGTTACCTGCGCCGGTACTGCCATGCGCTACGTAATCGGCGCCTATTTCCCTCGCATGGCGAATAATAGCCATCGCCTGGAATATCCGTTCCGAGCTCACGGAAATGGGATAAGTACCATTTCGCAGCACATTTCCGAAGATCATATAACGTATACTTTTCTCGTAATACTCTTCAGTAACGTCAAGATTGACATGCCGTTTGGCGCCGAGGCGGTAAGCGCGTTCCTCGATCCTTTTCAGTTCGGCATCGCTGAAACCGCCCGTATTGGCAAGCGCTGTGTAAACCTCGTATCCTTTTTCACGCGCGAGGTACATCGCACAAAACGACGTGTCCAAGCCTCCGCTGAATGCTAAAACTACTTTCTTCATTGTATATAAATAACAGAAGGCGCAAAGGTACAAAAAACAATGGAGAATATATAATGTATAACTGAATATTATTGTGTTATGGGTAACTGTCATGTACGCCGGCACTCGATGACAACGTGCGCCGGCACTCAGCGACAATGTGTGCAGGCATTCAATGATCTCCGACGCCTGCGTCGTGACACATCCGACGCTTGCGTCGGGACACCTCCGACGCTTGCGTCGGAGTTTTATGTGCGTTGGCGCATACGGACAACGTGCGCCAGCACTCGACGACATCTTATATTTGATGAGGTATCCATTTTCAATTCTCGATTATTTCCCGTATCTTTGCCGGCAGATAAAATACAAAGACAAACGTATATGCTAACAGGAATCAATCCGGTAATATCGCCCGAACTGCTGAAAATACTCGCAGAAATGGGACACGGCGACGAAATAGTCTTCGGGGATGGTAACTTCCCCGCCGCCTCACACGCCAAACGCCTCGTCCGCGCCGACGGACACCGTATCACTGAACTGCTCGACGCGATCCTGCCGCTCTTCCCGCTCGACTATGCGGTAGATTATGCCGCCGTGCTGATGAACAAACCAGGCGTGCCTGAACCCGCTGTCTGGAGCCGGTACCGCGAAACTCTCGAACGATACCCTGACGGGGATAAAGAGTTTGTCGTCCTCCATAAGCCCGAATTCTACGAACGCGCAAGCAACGCATATTGCGTTGTGGCAACCGGAGAGACCGAAAGATTTGCTAACATCATCATTCGTAAAGGATGTGTTAAATAACATAAAACCAAAAGCAATGAAAATACAGAAACTTGAACTCTTCAAAGTGCCGCCCAGGTGGCTATTCCTTAAAATTACAACCGATGACGGATACGAAGGCTGGGGCGAACCTGTGATCGAAGGACGCGCAGACACCGTTGAAGCAGCAGTGAAAGAACTCTCGCCATACCTGATCGGGAAAGACGCATCGAAAATAGAAGACACATGGCAAGTCCTTTACCGTGCGGGATTCTATCGCGGCGGACCGATCCTCAGCAGCGCCATATCGGGAATCGATGAAGCGCTTTGGGATATAAAAGGTAAAGTTACGGGATTACCGGTCCATGACCTGCTCGGCGGATCAGTCCGTGACCGTATGATGGTTTACCAGTGGATCGGTGGCGACCGCCCCTCAGACGTGGTTGCTGCAGCCGTCGAGAAACAGAAAGCCGGCATGAAGGCTATCAAAATGAACGGAACGGAAAGCCTCGAATGGATAGACTCATTCTCTAAGATTGACGAAGTAACGGAGCGTGTATCAGGTATCCGTGAGGCATGTGGCAGAGATTTCGGTATCGGCATAGACTTCCACGGGCGTGTACACAAGACGATGGCAAAAGTCCTCATGAAAGAGCTTGAACAATACCATCCCATGTTCATCGAGGAACCTGTCCTTGCCGAGAACGGCGAATATTTCAAGATGCTCTCCGAACTCGTTTCAACTCCCATCGCGACCGGCGAACGCCACTACACACGCTGGGATTTCAAGCATCTCTTTGAACAGGGCGCTGTTGATATTATCCAACCTGACCTGAGCCACGCGGGAGGTATCTCCGAATGTAAGAAGATTGCGGCTATGGCGGAAGCATACGACATATCGATCGCTCCTCACTGCCCGCTTGGTCCCGTTGCCTTCGCAGCCTGTCTGCAACTTGACTTCAACTGTGTCAATGCGGTTATCCAGGAAACGAGCGCCGGTATACACTACAACGTCGGCGCCGACCTGCTCGACTACATCAGCAACCCCGAAGTATTTGACTTCAAAGATGGTTATATTGATGTATTCACCGGTCCCGGACTCGGCATAGAGGTAAACGAAGAAAAAGTACGGGAGATGGCAAAGATCGGTCATTCGTGGAAGAACCCTGTCTGGCGGACGGAATCGGGCGTTGTGGCTGAATGGTGAGTTGTATGATGAGGGGAAAAGATTTTGCAGTGTCGGAGAATGTTCCTACATTTGTACCGGTTTTAATAGGTAAAGAACATGGCAAATATTAAATGTACAGGTATCCTCACCTCAGGTGGGGATGCTCCCGGAATGAATGCCGCGATACGTGCGGTAACTCGTGCCGCTATCTACGGCGGGCTTGAGGTCAAGGGAATATATCGCGGTTATCGCGGGTTGATTACCGGCGAGATCGTTCCTTTCAAAACAAACAACGTCAGCAACATCATCCAGCAGGGCGGCACCGTCTTGAAGACTGCACGCTGCCAGGAGTTCCGTACTCCCGAAGGGCGACGTGTTGCATACGAAACGATGCAGCGCGAAGGCATTGACTCGCTTGTTGTCATCGGTGGCGACGGATCGCTGACTGGTGCACGTATTTTTGCGCAGGAATATAACATCCCTGTTGTCGGGTTGCCCGGAACTATTGACAATGACCTTTTCGGCACGGATACTACGATTGGTTATGACACGGCATTGAACACTATAGTGGATGCGGTGGACAAGATACGCGACACGGCATCATCTCACGAGCGGCTGTTCTTCATTGAGGTCATGGGTCGTGACGCCGGCTTCCTTGCCCTCAACGGCGCTATTGCCGCAGGAGCCGAAGCCGCGATCATCCCTGAGATTTCTACGGAAGTAGACCAGTTGGGCGAGTTGATAAAGAACGGGTTCCGCAAGACGAAAAACAGCAGCATAGTGCTTGTCGCCGAAAGTGAGATAACTGGAGGTGCGATGGCGATGGCTGAGCGGGTAAAGAACGAGTATCCGCAATACGACGTACGTGTCACGATTCTCGGTCACATACAGCGCGGGGGATCTCCAACCGCTGCCGACAGGATCCTTGCAAGCAGGATGGGCGCCGCAGCTATTGACGCACTGATGGAAGACCAGAGAAATGTGATGATAGGCATTCAGAACGATACTATTGTTTATGTACCTTTTACGAAGGCGATAAAGAACGACAAGCCTATCAATCGTGAGTTACTGAACACATTGAGGATTCTTTCCATCTGAAAGGAAAGGATTCGATGCTGCCGATTACGGTTCACAGACTTCGACGAAGAAGTCGTAGAGGGGTTTGAGGGCGATGAATTCTCCTGCGATATAATCTGCGATAGCGGGGTTGCCGAGTAGGTGATCACGCGGGAGGTCCTTGTGGACGTATATGCCTTTCCGCTGTATCCATTGTTGGAGACATTCGGGGAGGTCGTTGGCTATTTTCCGCTTATAGATTTCCCCTTCAATCATAAAGTGGTGCTTATTGATAATGTCATTCGATATTTTGATAAACCCGTCCGTGTCATATCCTACTAAGGAGCGGAATGTGTCCATATCTTTACGCTGCGCCGTAAATATTCCCATCCCGTAATTGTATCCGGTTTCGCGCACTTCTATGAAGTAGCCGGGGAAAGTTTTCCAGTCGGGCATCATACGTTGGAAACCTATCCACATGCAGGTTTTGTACGGTGATTTGTCTTTGGAGAATCTGATGTCGCGGTATATGCGCGAAATAGCCTTTACGGGGTTAAGGTTCATCCTGCTGTCGATACTGTAAACTGCGGGGGAGAGGGCATTGAAAAACGCTTTCATTTGCGGCACGACAGTTCCGGTATAGACGTCTTTGTGCTTGTCGAACCAGGCTTTGCAGTTATTTTCACTGATGTCGGCAAAGAATTGGAATACGTCAGGTGTAAATCCGTTGAATACTGTTTTGGTGTTCATGTTCTTATTGTTTTTTATTTTGATGAATTCTTTGTATTATTTTATACTGTATGTATTGTCCCCCTAAAATGTTTGGGAGACTTTACTTCATTGAAGGAGACGTTGAAAGAAAACATGTTTTTGAGAATTATGATGTTCATTAAAGAATTTATTTTATGGGTTATCATTGCCGGATTTGCCGATGATAATGTTGGGCGGCAATCCTGCCATACCGGAGACTGTGTCGAGCATGTCGGGATCGTTCCATGTTGCGGTGACTTTCATGTCGCCATGTACGAGCGCGAAGAGGATGCTATATACCCCGTAGCCGGTGTTATTTATTTCTATTTCGCCATTTCCGGCATAGTTGTCGATCTGTTCGTATTTTCCGCTGTCTTTGATGATTTTAAGTTCTTTTAGCGCGCCCCGTCTGATTTCGGGCAATTTGTATGTGTAGAGGTTTTTGAGATAGTTTTCATAGTATTGGGCGGTTTCCTTTTGGCGTTTGATGCTGTTGTATTCCATGATATAATATTTGCGGACATCTTTGGCTTTTTGGGCGTATGTGCCGGTGAATCTGCCGCCGGATGGCGTTATCCGGCTACCGATGCGGGCGGTTATGCTGCCTTTCCTGAGCATAAAATCGTTTTTGGGTAATACATGCCCGGCGCCGTGGATGATTACCGGTATTATGTCGGCATCAAGTTCGCTTGCGATATGGAATGTGCCTTTATGAAAACGCTTTATGCCGTTGTTTTCTGAGCGTGTGCCTTCCGGGAATATTGCTATGGAGTATCCTTCGGCGAACGCTTTCCTGAGATTATCCATTATGCTTTCTATTCCGCCGGATATTGGATAGAAGCCGGCGTATCGGATTATTTGCCCGTAGAATGGACTGTTCCACACGTGGTCATTGGTGATGATTATTGTTTTTGGGTTAAGCATCAGGATACACATCAGGTCGAGGTGGGACTGGTGGTTGCTTATGATGACCGCCGGCTTGAGGAAGTTTTCCTGTGGAATGTTTTCCAGGGTGAATTTGACGTCCGGTATTCGGCGTATTACTAAGTTTGCGGTCATATAGAGCAGTTTATGGTAAATGCTTTTGCGTTTATTTTTCCTGTTGATTCCGAATATTGCGGCTCCGGCGACGGTCAGGATGATACTGCCGACGATGAATGCGATGAAGGCGTAAGTGGTGGTAATGAAACGGCGGATTGTCCAGGGTTGTTCTCTTGGCTTGCCGTTTTTTGCAGTCAGGTAGCGGAATATTAGCGGCGGTATGATGTTTGTGGTAACAAGTACGGCAGTCATGCCGACGATTGTGATTTCTCCCAGGGACTTTAGGGCGGGATGCTTGGCAATGATGAGCGTTCCGATGCCGGATATGGTTATCAGGGCGGAAAGGTTGATATTTTTCCTGTATTCTGGGAGTACTTTGCGTCGGTATGTATGTTCATGGATAAGTCCTTCGGTTATAAGGATCGTATAATCGTCGCCTTGACCGAATATAAGTGTCGCAAGGATTATATTTATGATATTAAAACTGACACCTGTGAGATGCATTATTCCAAGTATCCATATCCAGCTGACTGCGAGCGGAAGAAATGAAGCAAATGCTATTTCAAGCCTTCCGAAGGAGAGGGTCAGGAATAGGAATACGGTTATTGTGCAGACCGACAGGACGAGGTTGAAGTCATTGGATAGGGTTTTGACTATTTCTTCGCCGATATTGCTGCCGCTTATGACATGAATGTTGGGAGATTTGTATTCTCGGAGCATGTTTTGTACGTCTTCGGCGTATTGTTTACGGGCATGGATGATTGTTGTCACGGTATTGTTTTTCTCCGAGAGGTAGTTGTTGGCAAGTATTGCGAGTGGGGCGAAGTATTCGCGGTCTTTGACGGTATATGTATTATTAATCGCATCTGTAAACGGTTTAAAGGCATCCTTTTTAAAACCTTGTTTGACTGCTGCGGCTTGAATTGCTTCGGTCAGTTGTTGTTTCTTGTCATTCCAGTAATTATTCCATTGTTTTATCCTTCGATGCTGTTCGTCATTGGAAATTAGGAACTGTCCGGCTGTTGATATGGATTCTATTTTGTGGCTTTTGATGACTGTGTCGATATTTTCCATGAACATGCAATGGATATTGATTGCATTGTCGATATTTTTCCCTTTCGCCACGATGTATATGTTGTCTGTGTCATCTTTTTCGACTGCTTTTATGAGTGTTTTCATGTCTTCTTTCTGTTGTTTGGTCATGTAATTGATTTTGTTGATGTCTGTTTCAAACTTTGTGAATCTGCTCATGGGAGCAAGGATGACGGTTATTGCTATCAGGGCGATTATTATGTATTTATTTTTGTCGGGTTCTATCTCTGTTATACGATGAAAGCGGCTTTGGGTAATGTTTTCTGTTTTGCGGGGATGTATTACGTGCGGCAAGGCGACAAGTACTGCTATTATGGTAAAAATAAGGAGCAGTGAACCGAACAGTCCGAGGTCTTTCATGGCTGGCGAGTTGATAAAGGTAATACTCATGAAAGCGCAGACGGTAGTTATGTTGCCTGTGACTAACGGCGGGACGATTTCCTTGAGTGCCTGCCTGATATTGGACTTTTTACGGACGCTGTCTATAAGGTGTAGCGGATAATTTACCGCTATCCCGATAAAAACCGATCCTGCTCCGACGGCAATGACCGATATTGTGTCGAATATTGCGGCAAGTATTCCCAATGAGACTAAATATCCTAATCCTACGGAAAGGAAAATGAGTACAATGTTGCGCGTGTTACGGAAGTATGCGGCAAGCATTGAGAATATGAGTATTATTGCCAGCGATATTGCGACCATGCTGTCGAGTTTGATTTGTTCCGCATTGGTTACGGCAATTGCCGGCGCGCCGAAGATGCTTGTTTTTACCTGTGGGAATTCTTTTGTGACGTCATTGGTTGCATTTTGTATAATTTCCAGCAGTTTTTTGTTGTCTTTGGTTTCACTTATTCCGAAAGGGGTTTTTATTATAGCCAATCCTTTGTCATTAGAGAATATATAGCCGTCGTCGGTTTCAATATTCCCTCCTGTATGGAAATTTTTCAGCCGTTTTATGACATTATTGAAGAGGTTAAGCGGATCATTGAGTATTTCTTTTTTCATAAAGCCGGCAGTTGGTAACATAAGCCTGTTCCGGTTTTCTTTTATGACGGCATTAATATCTATTGTGTCAAGAATATTGTCGATATTCCTGTAATCTTCTCCTGTAAGGAAATACGGTATGTTACTTTGGATGAAATTTATTGCTTCGAGAATGGCTTCTTCGTCGGTTTTGGTTACGATTTCGGGTATTATGGCAAGGCTGTCACGTGTTTTGACTGCTATTTCAAATTTTTCTACGGCTTGTTTGACGATTTCCCTGTCATTTGCTGAAAATCCCACTATCAACTTTTCCGAATTGCCGGCATTTTCCAGGACATCGTTAATTTTTATGTCATCTTTACCGACCGGCAAGAAGTCGCTGATGTCCTCTCTGTATTTAAGGTCAGACAATGACACCGCTGAAATAGCCGCAACGACTGCTATTACAAACAACAGCATCCGCCTGCGCACGGAAAAGTATGAATAGATAGCGATGAATATTTTTGTCATGACCGGTAGCGAGTAACGGGTGCAAAGATAGTATTTTCCGCTTACTAATCTAATAAATTTATAAGTTATATACCTTTTTATTGGTTTTTTTTTGTAATTTCGCGCTTCTTATCACCTGTATTTCACGACATGAATAAAATAAATTTACTGATAAAGTATCTATTGAAGAGAACAAACAAGTACTGGATTACCTTGATTGTCTTTATTGTCATCACCCAATTAATTGGAGATAACACTGTTATGGATTATTTTAAATATAAGTGGGAGATTGAAGACATTGAGGCTGAAATTGCCGCCCAAAACGTCGAAAAGGAGATCAACATTGCTAAAATAGACGAGATTAACGGCTCTGTGGAAGACCTTGAAATATTTGCGCGTGAGCAATATAAGATGGCTGCCCCCGATGAGGAAATCTTTATAATCAAAGAATGATGGGCGGTGTTATACGTAAGTGGATTTTCTATTCATGCGCAATGATTCTCGTTGTGTCCGCCGCGCTTTACATTACGTCATGGGAAATAATCCCGTATATCTATGCGGTTGCAGGAGCGGGAGTTGCGGTTATCTACCTTACTCCGTCGCGCGATGAAACGAATCAGCGGTTAAGGCGTCTTATGTTCCAGCAAACGATAGCGGCTGTTCTGTTGCCGGTCTCATCTTTCCTGATGTTTAAGCAAAGGAACGAATGGTTTCTTGCGCTTTTTGTTTCCGCAGTTCTGCAACTCTATATTATTATTGTAAAAATACATGAAGGAAGGAAAAAGTGACGGGATTATCACGAGTCTGCATAATAACCGTGTAAAAAATATTGTACGACTTATCGAAAAGTCTAAAGAAAGGCGCTTGCAGGCGCTTTTTGCCGTCGAAGGTGCGAGGGAGATAAGCCTTGCCCTTGCCGGCGGTTACATAATTGACTCAATTTTTGTATGTAATACGCTTTTTGAATCAACAAATTACCCGGAAGTCATGAATGGCATCGATTCTGGCATCTTATTTGAGGTATCGGAATCCGTATTTTCAAAAATTGCCTACCGTGAGACCTCAGACGGACTCATTGCCCTTGTAAAACCTAAGCCACACAGACTTACTGACCTCAAATTGACGGAAAATCCGTTCATAATCGTAATCGAGGCGGTGGAAAAGCCTGGAAATCTCGGCGCAATCCTCCGCACGGCAGACGCAGCCGCCGTCGATGCGCTCATAATCTGCGACCCGTTGACCGATGTCTATAATCCGAACGTCATACGTTCCAGCGTCGGCTGCATATTTACCGTACCGGTCGCCGTATCGACCGGCATCGAGACCTTTGACTTCCTCAAAGACAATAATATACAGATCTTTGCCGCCGGACTTGATGAATCTTGCAACCATTACTGCACGGACTTTAAAAAACCTTCGGCGATCGTCATGGGAACCGAATCCGATGGACTCTCTCGCTTCTGGTTAGACCACGCTGACAGGCAAATAAAGATCCCGATGCACGGCAAAATCGACTCACTTAATGTATCGGTCTCCACAGCGGTAATAACTTACGAAGCAATGCGCCAAAGGGGATTATAATTTTCTAAAAATGGCGTCAAATTCTCCAAGAATGGCGTCAAATTCTCCAAATTGGGGATCAAATTCTCTGAATTGGGGATCAAATTCTCTGAATTGGGGATCAAATTCTCCAAAACTGTCGACAAATTCTCCGAAACTGTCGACAAATTCTCTGAAACTGTCGACAAATTCTCTTAAACTGTCGACAAATTCTCCGAATTGGAAGACAAATTCTTAGAATTAGAAGACAAATTCTTAGAATTAGAAGACAAATTCTCCGAATTAGAAGACAAATTCTTAGAATTAGAAGACAAATTCTTAGAATTAGAAGACAAATTCTTAGAATTAGAAGACAAATTCTTAGAATTAGAAGACAAATTCTCTGAATTGGAAGACAAATTCTTAGAATTAGAAGACAAATTTTTTATTTGGACAATGAATTTTTCAAAAAAAGATAGTAATTTTGCCGCCTCAATGAGATTATTTTAAGAAAAGGAAATGAATAAAAACATTTCAAACGAGGAACTTGCAAAACTTGAACCGGAAATTTTTACCGGGGAGATATATGTCGCCGATAATGCCGCCGAAGCGGAACGGGCGACCAACTATCTCGCAGGTTTCCAGATACTTGGATTCGACACGGAAACCCGTCCGAGTTTTTATAAAGGCTCTTTCCATAATGTCGCGCTGGTACAACTGTCGACTGAAAACAAGTGCTTCCTGTTCCGCCTCAATGGTAGCGGATTTTTTCCCTCGCTTGTCAAACTGCTCTCCAATCCCGCAGTGAAAAAAGTCGGTCTTTCGCTTTGTGACGATTTTAGCAGGATGGCGAAAAGCATAAAGTTTGAACCTCAAGGCTTTATCGACCTGCAAAAGATAGTAAAATACTACGGGATCAACGAACTTGGACTCGCAAAAATCTATGCACTGGTTTTTGGTAAAAAAATCTCAAAAAGGCAAAGGCTAACCAACTGGGAGGCTAACTCATTGACCAATGCGCAAAAACAATACGCAGCCCTCGACGCATGGGCTTGCCTCAATATCTACAAAAAACTATGCAATATGCCAAAATTTACCTCAACAGAGGACGCGAAGAGTCAATAAAACGGTTTCATCCGTGGATTTTTTCAGGAGCCGTCAATCATTTGGATGGAAATACGGAAGAAGGCGATGTAGTGGAAGTTTATGACTCACAAGGTAATTACCTCGCAACAGGACATTGCCAGATAGGCTCTATAGCAGTACGCATTTTAAGTTTCAACAAAGAAAAAATAGACCGAAATTTCTGGGAAAAACGAATAAAAACCGCTCTAAGTCTCCGAAAAAGCCTCGGTTTGATACGAAATGACAATAATACTTTCCGACTTATCCACGGCGAAGGCGATAATTTGCCAGGTCTAATAATAGATTTATACGGCGAAACCGCAGTTTTGCAAGCCCATTCGCCAGGTATGCACGTCGCTCGAACAGAAATCGCAGAATCACTCCAAAATGTACTTAACGGCTCTCTTAAAAACATTTACTACAAGTCGGAAGATACTTTGCCTTTCAATGCCGGACTGGAACCGGAAAATAATTACCTGCTCGGCGGACAAAACGTTCCGGAAACAGCCCTCGAAAACGGACTTAATTTCCATATCGACTGGATTCGCGGACAAAAAACCGGATTTTTTATTGACCAGCGCGAAAATCGTCTCCTTGTCGAAAAATATTCAGCCAACAGGAATGTACTCAACATGTTTTGTTACACAGGCGGCTTTTCTTGCTATGCAATGAGGGGTCAGGCTGCGGCGGTTCATTCCGTAGATAGTTCCGCAAAAGCAATAGATTTGGCAAACAGAAACATTTCTCTTAACTTTCCAAACGATAACCGCCACAAAACATTCGCAGATGACGCATTTAATTTCCTGAATAGAATGGAAAAAGATCAGTATGACATGATTATCCTTGATCCGCCGGCTTTTGCAAAGCATCGCAAAGTACTCAAAAACGCACTTCAAGGATACAAAAAACTGAATGTCGCCGCTATCGAAAAAATCCGGCAAGGTGGTCTCCTGTTTACCTTTTCCTGCTCGCAAGCCGTTAGTAAAGAAGACTTTCAACTTGCAGTCTTCAGTGCATCCGCACAAACCGGAAGAACAGTCAGAATAATAAAACACCTGACTCAACAGGAAGATCATCCGGTAAACATATATCATCCTGAAGGTGAGTATATTAAAGGTCTTATTCTTCACGTCGAATAAAGCGTGCGAGTTAATCTTTGTTAAAAGTGATGTTCTTTTGTCCGAAATCCATTGTTGATAAAATAAAAGATATTACCTTTGCACCGTGTTTTTCATGGTATTAGATTTAAGGTTAACAATGGAGATTGGTTGTCGTGAGATAACCAATTCTTTTTTAAATTTATATGAAGGATTTCATTCTAACAAAAACAAATACGGAAAACGCTGTCTTAGTGGGGCTTGTTACGCCCGCACAGCGTGAATCTCAATCAACAGAATATCTTGATGAACTTGAATTTCTTGCAGAAACGGCGGGAATTCATGCAGTCCGACGCTTTACACAGAAGCTCGAAGCGCCCCATTCCGTAACTTTTGTCGGATCCGGCAAATTACAGGAAATAAAGTGCTTTGTCGAGAACGAAGATAATGAGATCGGCATGGTAATCTTCGACGACGAGTTGACACCTAAACAGTTGCGCAACATAGAAGCCACGTTAAAAGTGAAAATAATGGACCGAACCAGCCTTATTCTCGACATTTTTGCAGCCCGCGCACAAACCGCTCACGCAAAAACACAAGTCGAGCTTGCCCAATACAACTATATGCTGCCCCGCCTCAAGCGTTTGTGGACACATCTCGAAAGGCAAAGCGGCGGCGGTAGTGGAGGCTTCCGTATGCGTGGTCCCGGAGAGACACAGTTAGAGACCGACAGGCGGATTATTCTCGAGAAAATCGCCAAATTGAAGTCTGATATGAAAGAAATCGACAGGCAGAAATCCACACAGAGGCAAAATCGCGGAAAACTTGTCCGTGTGGCGCTCGTGGGATATACAAACGTAGGAAAATCCACACTTATGACACTGCTTACAAAGTCGGAGGTTTTCGCCGAGAACAAACTTTTCGCCACGCTCGACACTACTGTCCGTAAAACAACTGTCGACAATCTGGCGTTCCTGCTTTCAGACACAGTAGGGTTTATCCGCAAGTTGCCTACGGAGTTGATAGAATCATTCAAGTCCACTCTTGACGAAGTGCGTGAGGCTGATTTGCTTGTTCACGTGGTAGATATTTCCCACCCCGCATTTGAAGAACAAATTGAGGTTGTAACCAAGACCCTGGCTGATATTACCGGCGAAAACAAGCCTGTGATTGTGGTTTTCAACAAGGTTGATGCTTTTTCCTGCCTTGAAAAAGAAGACGATGACCTGACTCCGCGTACCCGTGAGAATATTTCGTTGGATGAACTTAAGCAGTCGTGGATTAGCAAACTGCATGACGATTGTGTATTTATTTCTGCTCGTGAAAAGCATAATATCGGCGAACTTAAAACTTTGTTATATAATAAAGTGCATGAAATCCACGTTCGGCGTTTTCCCTATAATGACTTTCTGTTCCGGCATTACGATGAATAAGGGCGCACAAATTGTGTACGCCCCCATTAATCATTAATCGGATTCCATTATTATTCCGCCACGCACCGGATGCTCATTCCGCGTGAATACTTGTCGGTAGCGGTGTGAATCTGCACTTTATCGATACCACTGTCTCTAAAAACATTTAGGTATGAAACGTCGTTGGTGTGTATGGTACTGCTCCAGTAACACGCATTGGTCCATGTACCTATAGTATTGCCTGCTTTATATTTGCCGTTTTCCCATTGCTCACTGAGACGCTCCCCGCCTGCCGGAAGAAAAAGAATAGGATTTGGAGCTTCTTCTTTGTGAAGGGAAGTGTTGCCGGTTTTGTAATCACTGTGGGCTTTATTCCATTCTTCTTTTGTATAAATAGCAAATCCTGATACGTCTTTGTTTGAGGTCGGGATGCATTTGTCACCACTGGCAGCGCAATAAACACGAACCCAGACGAGACCACGCGGAGTCTCAACAACAGATGCACCGTTGTCGAACTGTAATTGCGTCTTAGTTCCATTGTAATACGTTCCGGCGTTACAGTCATATTTCAAGAGCTGTTCCCAATCATCCTCCGTCGGCACGCGAAAGCCTTCGGGGCAGGGGTCGTACTCGGTCTTAACAGGATTCTGTTTGTGGTTGACGCCGCCTCCCCAAAGGTCGCCAGCGTCGCTGCCGCTGTACCAAACGCCGGTATAGAACGTCCCTGCAACGGCGGCACTAATGCTGCCTACCGGTCCCTGCGCAACATTATTCTC
This sequence comes from Dysgonamonadaceae bacterium, assembly GCA_031269685.1. GTDB lineage: Bacteria > Bacteroidota > Bacteroidia > Bacteroidales > Azobacteroidaceae > Azobacteroides. The sequence goes on from JAISYU010000021.1 coordinate 20,585, forward strand.
ACGACCGATATTTTGTTTCTCTTCATTATCTCCACTATCTGCGCCAAAATGACCCCAGCGAATGTACATATTGCCGACTTTCTTTACAGCATACTCTGTGTCTTTGCGTCCCCACTGGTAGAGTCCGCCGTTGACTGTGGCTTTAACATAGTAGGCGGTATCTCCCTTACCCATAGTAGTCTGATATTCTGCAAGGTAATGCATCTGCGCCTTTGCAGCGTTAACGCCCAAATCTTCCGACAGTTTATCAAGAGTTTCTACATCTGCGCCAAGATTATACTTCGCGAATGCAAGAGCCGGCGGGATGCACGTAATTTTTGTACCGTCACTGTTTTCTTCATCTACTGTTGAAGGGTCTGGAGTAGGCAGTAACTCAGCATTGTCGGGTGGTGAAACATAAGAGACCGTTGACCATCTCGTTCCATCCCACTTCTCTATGCTCTGCGTAGATCTGTTGAAAATCGTCTTGTCTTCGCTGGGATGCTCCGCATTACGCTCTGCGGTGGTATACACCTCAATAGCGCTTGGGGTACCATCACAATCGGTATACCTGACTTTCGATCTCTGTTGCGCATTCGCGCCAATTGCGCTCAACATGAAGAGCGCGATCATAGTTGAAATAATTTTTCTCATTGATTTTGATTATTAGTTTTGTTAATAAATAAATTCTTATTTTTTCTTGTCTCCCCTTAAAGTCTTTAAAGACATTAAGGACGTTAAAGACCTTAAGGACGTTAACGCCTCTTCGCCAAAGCAATCACACCTCTCTAAGGGAGAGGTTAAAACCGGCCTCGGTGAAGGTGCGGGGCACCCACACGGCGAAGAGAGCGTAAAACAAAAAGTTGTTTGAGCGCATAGCGCGAGTTCTTTTTGTTTAGCGAATGAGCCGATTGTGGGTCGCACCGTAGCCGCAGCCTTGATTTTTTGT
>JAISYU010000041.1 GCA_031269685.1 Dysgonamonadaceae bacterium
TTATCCATAATCACGTCAGCTCTAAAATCTTTTTCGTTATGATTGAAATCCCACGAATAGAAATCAACTCCGGCTTCGCTTTCGGCTTGCGCTTCAAACTTATACTTCATATCTTCCAACTCTTCGGCTGTCAATGTGAGTATCTGCGGGTTCGTATATGAAATAATATCTTTAACATATTTCAATTCAATGATTATATTGTCTCTATTTTTCAACCGTGCCACTTCATTTATCAAATCTTTTGAAAAACCAAAACCAATGATAAAACCGCAAGCTTGTCCTTCTTTTTTATTCTTTTCAAAATGCGCTATATCATCTCTTTTAATCGCGGTAACAAACGCGTCGAGCGTATCGCGCCCGACCGATTTTTTCCATTTTTTTACCTGTATAGGCGTTCCGTATTGCGTATGTCCGTCGATGCCCAAGTCCTTTCCGCCTTTCGTGTTCGGAATTCCGCCGTATCGTTCAACTATGAAAATTTCAAAGTCCTTGCCATCCCGTTCCTGCAATTTTTGCAAATCAAATGTCGGTATTATGACTTCAAACGGTTTTGCGAAAAGTTCGTTTTGTCGTTTTTTTAGCCGCATTTCCGTAACCTTTATAGCCATAACCGACTGGTCGATTCCAATCCATTGCCGGTTTAATTTATTGGCAACATCGACGGTAGTGCCGCCGCCTACAAAGGGGTCGAGGACTACATCGTCTTCGTTGGTTGTACATTCGATTATTCTTTGCAACAATGCTTCGGGTTTTTGGGTGGGGTAGCCTATGCGGTCTTTGGAATTTTGATTTATAACATCAATATCTCCCCACCAATCTTCCAAAGCAACGCCGATTTTTTCGTCTAAATAATCTCTTACAACTAATTCAGGATTAGAAATTTCCCATTTTATATCAACATCTTTTGCACTGCGAATAGGGCTACCCTTTATTCCTCTGCCTTGAAGCCGGTATAATCTGCCGTTTTCATCTTTTAACCGGTATTTTCCAACAGTATTATCGGATAATTCACGAACAACTCTTTCCCAGTTGAAAGTGTAACTGTCTGATTTTGTATAAAAGAAAATAGTGTCGTGCTTTCTCCCAAAATATTTTTTAGATTGTGGACGAGATTTATAACACCACACAATCTCATTTCTAAAGTTATTTCGCCCAAAGATGTTATTCAACACATCGACTTTAATTTCAGCGTTTGCATGCCAATCGCAGTGCAAAAAAATACTGCCTGTCGGTTTTAAGATGCGGTGCATTAGCCGCACGCGGATTTTCAGCCAACTAATATAATGGTCTATTCCGCCTGCAAAACGGTCTTCAAAACTGCGCCTCTCGCCGTCATCGCCCCAAATTACTTCGTAACTGCGGTTACTGAAAAACGGTGGGTCTAAATAGATTAAATCCACGCTTTCGGCGGGCAAATTTTGCAGTTCGATGAGGTTATCGCCCAAAATTAGTTTGTTAGTAAAATTTTTATCTTCAGGCATAACTATTGTTAGTTACTAATTCTGATTTTTCAATTTCTCCGCTTTCGCCTTCGCATCTTCAATCGTACCGACGTTCAAGAAAGCCTGTTCCGGTAAGTCATCCACTTCTCCATCCATGATCATGTTGAACCCTTTGATGGTATCTTCGATAGAAACCATTACGCCCGGTACACCGGAAAAAGCTTCTGCCATGAAAAACGGCTGAGAAAGGAAACGTTGCACGCGGCGTGCACGATTTACCACCTGTTTATCTTCATCCGACAGTTCTTCCATTCCAAGTATGGCAATAATATCTTGCAGTTCCTTGTAGCGTTGGAGGAGCTGTTTTACTTTTTGCGCCGTATCGTAATGCATTTCGCCTACAGTATTCGGGTCAAGGATTCTTGAAGTTGAGCCAAGAGGATCTACAGCGGGATATATGCCCATTTCTGAAATTTTACGATCCAGCACTGTAGTTGCATCAAGGAACGAGAAAGTTGTAGCCGGAGCGGGGTCTGTCAAGTCGTCGGCAGGTACATAAACCGCCTGGACGGAAGTAATTGAGCCGCTTTTAGTCGAAGTGATACGTTCCTGCATGATACCCATTTCCGTTGCCAACGTAGGCTGATAGCCCACCGCCGAAGGCATACGTCCGAGCAAGGCTGAAACCTCCGAACCTGCTTGAGTGAAACGGAAAATATTGTCTATAAAAAACAGTATATCACGTCCGCCTTCACCACCCTGATCACGGAAACCTTCGGCGATAGTCAGACCTGACAATGCCACCGACGAGCGGGCTCCGGGAGGCTCATTCATCTGTCCGAAAACCAGCGTTGCCTGCGATTTTGCAAGTTCATCGTAGTCAATTTTCGACAAATCCCATTCACCGCGTTTCATGGCTTCTTTAAACGCTTCGCCATAGCGTATCACACCCGACTCTATCATTTCGCGCAACAGATCGTTACCTTCGCGGGTGCGTTCTCCAACACCGGCGAAGACCGAAAAGCCGTTATGTTTTTTTGCAATATTGTTGATAAGTTCCATTATCAATACGGTCTTACCTACGCCCGCACCGCCAAACAGACCAATTTTACCGCCTTTCAGATACGGAGCAAGCAGGTCAATCACTTTGATTCCCGTGAAGAGGATTTCTTTTGTTGTAGAAAGATCCTCGAATTTGGGTGGTTCACGGTGAATCGGCATTGCATTTTCGTCACCGACGGGTTTCATTCCGTCGATTGTTTCTCCGATCACGTTCAGTAGCCTACCTTTAACTTTATCTCCTATTGGCATTGAGATCGGTCGTCCGGTTGATTCCACCTTCATTCCCCGGCTAATTCCGTCGGTTGAATCCATTGCAACCGTACGTACGGTATCTTCGCCGATATGTTGTTGCACTTCCACTATTAAGATTTTGCCGTCGGGGCGGGGTATTCGCAACGCATCATGGATACGAGGGCAGTAGCCGTCCGATTTCTCATACATCACGTCGATTACAGGACCTATTACCTGTGAGATATATCCTACATTTTCAGCCATTAGTTTAATTATGACATTGTTTAAGAGGGTGCAAATTTAGATATTTTTATTTCAATCTCCAAATATTTATCGAAAAAAGGACAAATTGAGTATTGATAGAGGAGTGGTAATTTATTTTGCTATTAAAGAAAAATGTTGTACCTTTGTCGCCATAAATCATGGGCTTGACTGGTTTTGACAGCGGGTAGAAGTGGTTTGTAAGCATGCAGTGCGTCGTTGTTCGGCACTTTAATCTCGAATGATAAAATTTAATTGGCGAAAAATCTTACGCTCTCGCTGCGTGATCGAAGTATAGTAAATCACTCGCTTAATTCCCGTATAGTGTACAGGAACGAGACATCACCCGGGGCTGTTGCTCCGAAGCGACCCGAACCGGTGGTGCAGTAATATCGGAGATAGTCTGTGAGCGTTCCCGGCAAACAGATGAAATGATTTGGGAATAAGCTCTTCGTTGGTGGCTTTGGTCTGGCGTGGGGTCGAAAACAAAAGCAGAGATAAGCATGTAGAAAGCAGATTAGTTCCCTGTTTGGACGAGGGTTCGATTCCCTCCAGGTCCACATGAAGAGAATAGTTATTTTCGCTTCCGGTTCCGGTTCCAATGCCGAGAATATTATTTGCAGTCTTGCAGGTAATAAGTTCCTGTCTTTTCCTATGATTATCAGTAACAGGAGGGATGTGTTTGTGCATGAACGGGCGGAGCGGATTGGTGTGCCTTCCTTTTTCTTCAGTAAGCAGCAATTTGAGGATGGTGACGTTCTAAAGTTTCTTTTGGGGCATGGGATAGATTTTATTGTCCTTGCCGGTTTCCTGCTTAGGGTTCCGGTTAATCTTCTTCAGACTTTCCACGACCGTATTATTAATATCCATCCCGCACTTTTGCCTAAGTTCGGTGGTCAGGGAATGTATGGTGACCGGGTTCACGAGGCGGTTGTAGCTGCCGGTGAGAGAGAGTCGGGGATTACCATTCATTATGTGAATGAGAACTATGATGAGGGACGGATTATCTTCCAGGCTCGGTGTATTGTCAATCCTGATGATACTCCCGGCGCTGTGGCTGCGAGGGTTCACGAACTGGAGTACCGGTATTTCCCAAAGGTAATCGAACAGTTAGCTATCTTGTCCTGAAATATCTTTACAAAAACAAACAATAAGAAAGTAAAGTTATGTCAGGAGAAAAGGTTTTACATAGCAGGGTTTAAGGAACAAGTTTTGACTACATATAACAGCGGCGATGAATCGGTCGCATAGATAGCTCGTCGGTTTAAGGTTAATTAAAACACTGTCAAAAAGTTGGGCCTATCTCAAACGGACTGCGCTAAATTTGTGACATCATAAACAAATCGGATGGACAATAATGGAAAACTGTCTCCGGAAGAAATGGAAACCCACACCTTGGAACAGTAGCATTCAGTTTTCTATATAGAATATGCGTTCGGGGAGTTTGGGCAAGATAATAGAGATTGCCGAAAGATAATTAAAATATACCTCCTGCTTTAATCCATCACGCAGTGTACGCTAAAGCAATATTTCAGACTGATTTGGTATCTGGTTCATAGTGGAGAAATATGGCTTTAACAAGGTGCCTGTATGTAATGAAATTCAATAGAAAAACGCAGTTGTTTGAAAAAATATGTACCTTTGCAGGAAATTTAATTTAACCGTAATGAAACAAACAGTAATGTTCCGCTCTTTTTCTACAACTTGCAGTACGTTCACTCTTAGAATAAACAGACTATGAATATGTTTAGACATGGTAAAGGCAGAACTCGCTACAATGTAATGCTCTTCCTGAGCCTGATACCGATGCCGATGCTTTATTTATTATCCAAAGTCTTGTACGTGATACTGTTTTACGTTGTTGCATACCGTAAATCGGTCGTCATACAGAATGTTTCCCGTTCTTTTCCCGAAAAGCGGTACGATGAAGTCAACGCTATTGTGAAAGATTTTTACCACTCGCTTTGCGATAACATGGTCGAAACGCTTAAATCGGCTTCTATCATGCCCGAATTGCAAAAAAAGAAGGTCATGCTGAGTGGATTTGAACCGGTGATGGAACAAATCAAACAAGGAAAACATGTTATCGCAGCAGTCGGACATTGTGGAAACTGGGAAATGCTGAATATCATTCCCGCTCTTTTCGATGTGGATATGTATGCGGCGTATAAACCAATTGCTGTGAAATCTTTGGATAGGATGTTCATTAAAATCCGTTCCCGTTTCGGAATGAAACTGTTGCCCTATAAAACTGTCGCCCGCCATTTTATGTCCAACAAGACCCCGTCGTTGTATTTCCTGCTTGCCGACCAGTGTCCCAAACAGGTTAGCGAAACATTCAGATTCAATTTTCTGAATCAGGATACCGGTGTATTTCAAGGCGTTGAAAAACTTGCCTGCAAGGTGAATGCTTGCGTGGTGTATCTTAATACGGTACGTGTTTCACGCGGATTATACAAGATTGAATGTCGGGAAATTACCACCAATTCACACTCAACGGCGGAAAGGGAAATCACAGGTAAATATATCCGTCTCCTGGAAGATAATATCCTCGAAAATCCGGGCGGATGGCTCTGGTCGCACAAACGATGGAAACGGTAGCGATTTTTGCTTATTCGTGATTCTTACTATTCTTTTTCCCGAAAATATGGGGTGACTACCCGTACTTTACCGCTTAATCCTGATTCCTGCAACGGCGAATCAGCGCGTAGCCTAACGTATGACGATTCTACTTTCCGATCTTCCTTAGGCAGTAAACTGTCGCCAATAATGCGGTTTATCCAATTATTTGCCAATTCTATCTCAATCGTATTATCGCCTTCATGCAATAAATCGCCTATATTTATACGGTATGGCGGCGTCCATATCCCACCTGCGTATTTGCCGTTAATGTGAACTTTTGCTATTCCTCCAACTTTGTCGAACTCAAGGAAGAGTCCTGAAGATTTGAAATCTGAGAAATTTGAAAACTTAAAGACAGTACGGTAAACCGCAGTCCCGGAATAGTATTTTATTCGTGGGTTGTCAAACTCGGTCCAGTCAATCAACTTGCTGAAAACTACCGATTCGTTCGGTCCGCGATAAATACTGTCGGAGTTAAATTGTACAGTCCACGGCGAAATGATCTCATGCAAGGTTTCAAAGCAGGGAAAGTTATTTATATCCCTGGAATCTGAGGTTTTAAGAGATGTCTGCTTTTTGTGAAAAACAATAAATGTGCTTTCATACGCATCCAATTTCAATGGTACGGAAATTTTTCCTTCTTGCTGCTCAAATACGGGTAAGATGCGGATTTCACCGGTAACGGGATTCCATAACTCCGGTGCTCTTCCGGTAACCCTGAATTCGGACGTTATACGTACGCAATCGGGATTCTGATTCGATATAAAGTATATTTCTCTGTTCCCATCCGTCCGGTGTGCAAAAAGTATATTATCGGTATCAGATCGAAAGTCAGGCAAAATGTTGAGTTTCTTAAAAACCTCTTCAAGATCGGTGTCACGGTAAACAGAATAGTTATTCCAAATCCTATCCGCCAACTCCCTTACCTTTTCGTCCGCTTCAGGATAATTCTCCAAACTTGGCGAACTTTCAGGCGGATTACCTACTACAATAGCTCCCGCCTCAACTAATTGCCCGATCTTTTCTAAAACCTCCGGACGCATGGTCTTTGTGCCGGGAAGCACTAGCACACGGTATGATGTACCGTGAGGCAATGTCAACAGCCCGTCTTTAACTGTCATACTGTTGAGGATAACATCGGAATTGACATAATCGTAATGATAACCTGCGGGTAATGTGGGGATTGATTTTCCTTCCTTATTCTTTACTTCAAACGGTCCGCTGTTAACAGGGACGTCTTCTCCAATGAAACAGGCAATATCGGCTACGTTCAATCCCCGTTCGAGCATCATCCCACAACGTTTAATGTAAGAAGTTAACAAGTCTATCTGGTTGAACCACGTGTTTTTGCGGTTAAATTCCACTCCAAACCATGAGTCGATGCCCGGAAATATATTTTCGTATGCCTGATGTACATAGACATGCAGTGCGCAACGGGTCATACCTTCGGCAAAAGCAGCGTCGGCAAAACGTTTAAGTGTTTGTGGATTATGACGGTAATTATCTATGGCGTTGGTAAAAGATTCGGCATAAACACTTGGCTTGTTATAGATATGCGCACAGGAAGCGGCAATCGAAATGTATGGCTTTTTCTGATCTTCCCAAAACTCGCCACCTACCCTGTCTGCATATTTGCCATACAGCAACGCTTCGCCCGGGAATCCCCAGTCGCCATAGTTCTCAAGCCACGAATAAAGCCCGTGCTTATTGGCAATATCTGTCAGTCCACCGACATTCTCGCTTGCTTCGAGCTCTGCTGCAAGACGGCGTACATCCCAAAGGAAACGGGAAGAAATATCCTCATTACCGACTACATGCCCAACCAGTGCAGGTAGATAAGGCTTGGCATCATATCCGTACCGTGAAATAAAGATCTCTAAAAAGTTGTCGGTAAAGTTCTGTCCTGCTTTTTCCCAACTATCTTCTACCATTACCTTAAAAGTTTTACGGTCTTTTGCCGGAATACGGCGTAACATTTCACCTATAAATGCGTCGAAATGCTTCTTTATCGGTGTACGGCTCATTTTGTCCATTTCCAAGCCTGTACCTTCCGGTGTTGCAGGGGAGTTTTTGATGTAAGTCGGTACCATTCCTGTACGCAATACAAGCCATTCTCCTTCGGGAACGTTCCACTTTAATGTTCCGTCGTCAGACATGTGTTCTGTAATGTCAATGACCTGTTCTGCCGATGGAGCAAGTCCTGTTAAATTTGTTGCCGGCTGTTGTGGAAAATGGTAGTAATCCCATTCGGGTGAATCGCTCTGATACAGTCTGGCTAACGTCTTTTCCGGGTAATTATCTAAAGCAGGAGTAGGTGAAAGTATTATTTTCCCTGCACCATTATTACTTGTGCAGTTGTTGGTAAAGACGATACGAAACTCATCCGAAACTGTTTCAGGGAAAGAAAATACGGAAGGAGCAAACGGAATATGACCGACGTGCAGCATAGGCAGTTTACGATTGACGTGAAAGGCTTTAACGGTATGAAATGTGCCGTTTATCTTTGCTTGCACTTCTACATTCAGGAAAAGCAATCCGGCAGGATAGATAGTAAGACTCCGTGCAATTTGCGCTTTAGGCAGTTTCAATAAGATATGTGATTCACCTTGGGGTAGCACATATCGCGGTGCTATATTTACCGAATCGGACACTTTAGGGCTGTAAGATACCCGCACTTCGGGTGACGGTTTCAAAACATTAGATGTTTCAACAATCGCACCTGGCATCTCTAACAGATTCAGTCCGTAATCTTTCGGTACTGGGAATACCAACACGCGTACGTCCTGGAAATCCTCTGCCGGACGATCATCGTTGTTCTCAAACTTATCTGACCATTCTGCCATACGCGAAGCGGCATGTGGAACAGGTAAATCTATTGTTGCCTCACCAGGACCTGTCAGGCGGGTTTCCGAGGCAACGAGATAACGCATCGATTCCGATGGTTTGATCCATGGACCTCCTGACTGGCTCCAGCCGGGCGAGTTAAACATTCCTATCTCAATGTCCAGTTCTCCCGCTGTTTTTAGTGTAGTATGAATGATGTCCCACCACTCATCGGTGAGTATCTTCACTTTACCGTTGAAGGCTGAGTTTCCGCCAATGTTACCTATGAATGCGCTGTTAATGCCTGCCTGTTTCATAGCTTGGAGATCGCGAATAACGCCTTCTTTGGAGATATTGTCCGACAACCAGTACCAGTAACAACCGGTAGTCATTGATGGCGGTGGACACTTAAAGTCGCTTTTCAGGTCATTTGTTTCGTTACTGCATGAAAGGGTAAGCAGTATCACGAATACGGATAATAGAATAACAGTTTTGTTGAGCATAATTTATGTGTTGTTAGATTATTTCAAATTCTTTAGGGTGTGTCCCATACGTATCTTCTTGGTACGCATGTAAAACTCGTTATATGGATTAATGGGTATTTCGAGCGGGATATTCTCCACGATTTCGAGTCCATACCCTTCGAGTGCTGCGCGTTTGACCGGGTTATTTGTTATCAGCCGAATCTTTGAGATACCTATGTCACGCAGTATTTGTGCGCCGACACCATATTCCCGTTCGTCGGAGTCGTGTCCTAAGTGAAGGTTCGCATCGACGGTATCGAGTCCCTGTTCCTGGAGTTTGTAGGCTTTGATCTTTTCCATTAGCCCGATGCCGCGTCCTTCCTGGTTAAGATATACTATGGCGCCTTGTCCTTCGCGTTCCACCATTTCCATAGCCTTGTGCAGTTGTTCTCCACATTCGCATCGCATCGAACCAAAGATATCGCCTGTGGCGCACGATGAGTGCATACGGACGAGGACAGGTTCATCTTTGCGCCATTCGCCTTTTATGAGTGCTATATGTTCCAACCCGTTGGATGTCTGTTGGAAAGGGATTAGTTTGAAATGCCCGTAAGCAGTAGGCATATCTACCGTCTCGCCCTTATTGACGAGTGACTCCCGTATTAGCCGGTATGCTATAAGGTCTTTGATACTGACTATCTTTATCCCGTATTGCCTTGCGACATTAAATAATTCGGGGAGTCGCGCCATTGTACCATCTTCGTTGATGATTTCGATTAGTGCACCGGCCGGATAAAGTCCTGCGAGGCGGGCGAGATCAACCGCGGCTTCGGTATGCCCTGCCCGTTTCAATACCCCCTTAGATCGGGCTCTGAGGGGGTTAATATGTCCGGGTCGTCCGAGGTCGGAAGGCTGTGTTTTGGGGTCGGCTAACGCCCGTATTGTTGCAGCACGATCGTGCATTGATACGCCGGTAGTGCATCCGTTTCCAAGTTTATCGACTGTGATGGTGAATGGTGTTTCATATATCGAGGTGTTATGCGGCACCTGCATATTGAGTTCGAGCTCATCACAGCGTTCTTCGGTGATTGGCGCACAAAGTACACCGCGACCGTTAGTCAGCATGAAGTTTACCTTATCTGCTGTTATTTTCTCTGCAGCGATTATAAAGTCGCCTTCGTTTTCGCGTGTTTCATCGTCCACGACGATCAGGAATTTGCCTTCGCGGAAGTCGTCAATTGCCTCTTCTATAGTGTTTAGTTTTTCCATTGTCAAACTTTATATATCTTCATCTTCTTTTGTTTTAACATTGATACCGAACGCAGCCGCTATTGTTTTCATCAGACTCATTACTCGCTTCATGTCATTCGTATTAATCATGAAGTCGTTAATAGCCTTATGTGTGATGAATGCGCCGAGTATGGTCAGCATCAGCGAGCTTAGCCACATTCCCTGCCACACTTCCCATACGTTCTGCTTCGCCATTTTGAAGCCGAAGGTATCGATAGTGTAATATAGGATAAATATGAATACCGAGAGCACGGTCGGCAAACCAAGTCCGCCTTTACGGATGATTGCGCCGAGGGGTGCACCGATGAAAAAGAACAGTATGCAGGCTGCGGAAGCGGCTATTCGACGGTGCATCTCTATCTGGTGTCCTTTGAGTTGTTTCCTTGCATCGGTCTGGGAGAACATCCGCACTGACAGGTCATTTGTTTTCCTCAGAGCGCTGGACTTAGCTGATTCTATGATACGCAAGCGTTTCTCTATTGTACTGTTTTCAAAGAAATCGTTTACAGTGGCAATAGTTGAATCTTCGGGCATGGGTTTACCGGTCATGTGGAATGTCGTACCGTACGCGATGTCTATCAGCCCTGTCGCTATTTGGCGGTTGATGCTGTCGGTCACTGTTGACATTGAGTCTATCGAGTGTCGCAGGGCGTTCATGTCTTTACTGATGTCGCGACCTTCCATGAATGATTCGTCGACCATGTTAAAGTTGGAATCGAACTCAACGACTATCTCCTTGTAACGGAATTTCTCTCTCTGATATGGAATCAACTCATTCTTTTTCCCTGCTCTCCGCTTACGCAGGTTACGGAAAGATTCTCCGCTGTGGAGGGCAAGTATGTTGTACTTTTTATCCGCCGATACCTTTATGCAGCCGGAATCGGCAACTATCACAGCCGCATCGTTTCCACTATCGTGTGAGTAGTCGTAAATCATTACATCCCGGAACATACCATTTCTTTCTTTCTTTTCCATATATATATTGTATCCCGGTAGTTCCTTGTAAAATGCGCGTTCGGGAATATCCAGTTCGGGTGACTTCTGCCTGAGTGAGAGCAGGATCGTGCTAACCTTTGTCTGCGCTCTGGGGAGTACGGTATCCTGAAAGACAAAGTCTGCCGCGGCGATACAGACAACCACTATTAGCAGCGGCTTCATGATACGTATCAGTGATATGCCTGCCGCTTTAATGGCGAGCAGTTCAAATCGCTCGCCCAAGTTACCGAAAGTCATTAACGACGCCAGAAGGATCGCCAGTGGTAGACACATCGGTACCAGCATATTTGCCGCATGGAAGAATAATTGGATTAGTACCTTAAACTCTACCCCTTTGCCGACCATTTCGTCCACGTATTTCCAAAGGAATTGCATTAACAGCACGAACAGGCACACGCTAAACATTACCGTCAGCAGGGGCAGGAATGATTGTATCAGGAATGAGTGGAGTCGTTTGATGCGCAGCATAATCTTGATTAGGCTGCAAAGATAAGGAAAAATTTGCAGATAGTGGTTAATGATTAATGATAAAAATCACCTAACCACGCTATTTTTTATTGAAAAATACCTTAAATAGGGTATTGACAGGTATATCTTTTGTGTCGTACCTTTGCAGCCGGAATTTATAACATTTTTTATTAACAGGTTTTTTTCAAAATAGTGAAACAGAAAGGATATTTTTTAGCGTCAGCGATAAGATTGTTCAGACTGAATGATTTAATCGGGCTTTTGAAAGATAATTGGAGGGCGAATAGTTATGTCATATTTAACCCAACATGCATTTTTTTTGAAAAATACCCTAAATAGGGTATTGACAAGCATATCTTTTGTGTTGTACCTTTGCAGCCGGAAATTATAACATTTTTATATATTAATACATTTTATTCTTAAAACAATGAAAGTAAAAAGATTATCAATCGTTGTATTGATGTTTGCCTTAGGAGTCGGATTGATTCAGGCGGACAAAACTGTAAAGTTCGTATCCAACAGTATTAGTTGTGGGGGATGCGCAGGCAAGATCAAGAATGCAGTAAGTGCGCTTGACGGAGTTTCGGGATCGGAAGTGAATCTCGAATCTAAAGTAGTAGGCATTACTTATGACGAGTCAAAGGTAAAGCCGGAACAAATCAAGGAGGCAATTGTTGCTGTCAAGCACACTGCTGAAGATTACGACGAAAATGCGGTTATTTTGAAGACTGCATCGTTCTACGCCAAGCAAATCAACTGCGGCGGATGCGCAGGCAAGGTTAAGAAGAACATTGGCGCGGAAGCAAACATTATCAGTGTCGAGGCGGATCCTGCAACGAAGATTGTAAAGATTGAATACGACGCTAACAAGACTTCGCGGAAGAATTTCAAGGATTATTTCAAGAAATTTGACTACACGGTGACTAATTACTATCCAAGCGAAAAGGTGAGTTACGCTCGCTACACGTTTGAGGACATTAGCAGCAAAGTTGCCGACATCGAAAAAACGCTTAAGGAAACGAAAGGCGTTCTCGATTACACCACCAACGAAAAGACCAACACTCTTGCCGTTGCTTATAACAACACGTTAGTTACTGAGGAAGTTCTCGCAGAAAACCTTCAAAAGAATGACCTTAAACTTGCGTCAAAGTAAACATTTCAATTTTTTAAAAGAAATTACAAATTAAAAATTACAATTTACAATTTAACAAATTACAAAAATGAGAACGAAAGTATTATTAATTGCAGCGCTGGGATTATTCCTTTCTGCATCGGCAGTTCAAGCGCAAAACATCAGAGGAAGGGTCGTTGACGAAAAAGGTACGCCTGTTGCTGGAGCTATCGTATCGTACGGTAACAAACAGGGGCTTGCAGCCGACGACAATGGTGAGTTTAGCATTGACCGTACGAAAGCGGGCAGCAAACTCAAAGTCAGTTATCTTGGTTACAAAACGCAGGACGTTAATCTGAAAAAGGATGCGTCAAACGTTACTGTAACGCTTTTGGAAGATCAAAAGGCTCTCGACGACGTAGTTGTTGTCGGATACGGCACATCGACCAAAGAGAAGCTCACAGGTTCGGTAACTACTATCGACCGTAAGACCCTGGAGCAGTATTCCGGTCGTAGCGTATTGGATGTACTCGACGGACGTATTGCCGGTTTGTACCTTACCTCAACGAGTGGACTTCCGGGAGCGAAAGCTAACATCACTGTACGCGGAACAAAAAACATTTCCGGCGGCGGAGCTGCTGATGCTTGCGGATGCTGCGGAGGAGGTGGCGGCGCTGGTGACAACACCTACAACGGTCCTCTTATCCTTATCGACGGCATACCGTATACCAATGAATCTGTCGGCGTCCTTGACATTGGTTCAGCCGGCTCGACAGGACCTCTTGCTTTCCTTAATACAAACGATGTTGAGCGTATAGACGTTCTGAAAGACGCAGATGCAACTGCCATCTACGGTTCGCGCGGCGCTAACGGAGTTATCCTTATTACAACCAAGAAAGGATTACTTAAGCAGAAAACAAAAGTATAATTGAGTGTTACACCATAACTTATTCATGCGCTTAAATAACTCGTTCATGCACTTAAATACTTTATTCACGCACTTAAATATTTTGTTCACGCGCAGAAATACTTTGTTCACGCGCATGAATGTTTTATTCACGCGCATGAATATTTTGTTCACGCGCATGAATGTTTCATTCACGCGCAGAAATATTTCATTCACGCGCAGAAACATTTTATTCACGCGCAGAAATATTTTGTTCACGCGCATGAATATTTTATTCACGCGCTACAATAACTTGTTTATGCTGTACCAAAAGAGTATTCGGAATTATTAACAAACAAAAGCGCATCTCAAAATTTCCATTTCCAACGGCTTTTGGATGCGCTTTTTTTAATAAAATTATTATGACAAAAGTAATACAAAAATCTTTTATAAAAAAATTCAGGTTAGTTTTCTACCTTTTCCTGTTAATTAGCGTATTTTCCGGGCAAGTTTCCGCTCAAAACGCTAAAAAAGATACTGCGCGCGTTTCCACTGTTCACGCTAAGGATGTAGAACAGGAACTTTCCACAAACACGGCGGGCGCATTGGAAGGACGTGCGGCTGGCGTTCAGTTGATTGATGGAAAAGTGCAAATAAGGGGACAGAAAAACCTGATCGGTTCTAATCCGCTGTTTATCGTTGACGGGGTAAGGCTTCCGTCGGAATATGTACTCGGCGGGGATGAATTGAATAACCCGCTCAATTTATTTAATTCAACCAATATTGAGAAAATTGAGCTGCTGAAATCTGCTGAAGAAACCGCCCGCTATGGTCCTCAGGGCGCTAATGGCGTTGTGTTGATTACCACAAAAAACAAACTTACATCGCATTTGCAGGTTGACGCCCGCATAAGCGCCGGTTTTATTCAGCCAAGCACCTGGTATGACTTCCTTAACACGGAAGAATACCTTGATATTCGTCGTAAGGCGCTTGCCGCAGATAATATTACACCCACTGCAAGCAATGCTTACGATTTAGAGACTTGGAGTCCTAACGATTACACCGACTGGCAAAAGGAATACCTTCGCAAAACAGGCGGCGTCACTCAGGGACAGGTTAGTTTTTCGGGCGGAACGGGCAAAACTTATTTCTACGTAAACGCCGACTATTACGAAACGAACAACATTTATCTTGCCGAAGACGATGATAAGACGAAGAGACTAAATACCCGTCTGCTTGTCAACCATACTTCCGACAATGACAAGTTTAACTTCAACGCAGCATTGAGTTATGGCATTTTAAACTCCAAAGAGCGTGGTTCTGACCCTGACGGCGAAAGTTCATATCTTGTTTATGCGCCTAATATGCCGAAATATAATGAAGACGGTTCGTTATACTGGCTCAACTCGTCGGTAAGCAATCCATTGAGATTGAAATATACTTCTGCCGAGAAGCGAAACAGGTATATACTTGGAACAACGTCTTTTGCCTACCGTCCATTCAAGGAAATTGATGTAAAGTTGGATATTGGTTATAATCATACAGGTGCGGAAGAATACTCTGCCATTCTCAACGGTTATTTAAACCCTCACGCCAACAATTCATATCAAAACAGGGTAGTAAACGGAGGTTCTTTCAAGGATGTTATCTCAATCGAACCTTATGTGAATTATACCAAAGATATAGGTTACGGTACATTGACCGGATTGTTGGGTTTTACGTATCATGTACAGAGTGAAGGTAATTATGCTTTTGAACTTCGTGACTTTCCTGATGAAACCCGTATCAAAACATTTGATGCCGCAGCCGTAAAAAATTCCGTTGAGGGTACAAGTGGAGGTAATATAAAGCGCGCTTCGGTATTTGGGAGGCTTGGTTATTTTTGGAAAAACCGTTATCTGTTAAACTTAAACTTCCGTCGGGACGGTTCATCTATCTTTGCACCCGGACACAGGTGGAATTACAGTGGCGCTGCCGGTGCAGGCTGGATTTTCTCAAAAGAAGACTGGGTACAGGATAATTTGCCGTTTTTCAATTACGGAAAACTGCGCGCAAGTTACGGTATAATCGGCAATGACCAGATAGCGTCATTCCTTTATTTGAATCAGTATCGATACAGCACTTATTCATACAACGGATCAAAGGGACTTTATTTAAGTTCGGTAGCTAATCCGAATTTCAAATGGGAAGTAACTCATGCTACTGATATTGCTCTTGAATTTGGGCTCTTTAAGGACAGGCTGCAAGGCAGTGTTACCCTCCAGCGTACATATACGGAACAGATTGTTGGTGGATTGCCATTATCTTCGCAGTCCGGTTTCACGGAATATAAGGACAATCTTCCCGACGCTTTGGTACGCAACCAGGGTATAGAAATCGAATTGATTGCTCCACAGAATTTTGGGAAGTTTGAATGGATACCGCAACTAACGCTTACCATTCCGCAATATAACACGCTTCTCAAATTCGACGGCATAGAAAACACATCGTATGCTACGACTTTTAAGGTCGGTGAATCAATGAACATTACACGTTTGTACAAATTCACAGGCATCGACCCGACTAACGGTGCGCCTACGGTAGAGGACGTGGACGAAAACGGAGTAATATCATCAACTTACGACAAGCAGTTTTTGAAAGATACCGACCCCGATTTATTCGGCGGGTTAGGCAATTCATTCCGTTATAAGAACCTTCGGCTTGACGTATTCTTTACTTTTGAATTGCGTCCCTTTGCGGAAGGATACCTGAAGTCATATTATTATCCGCTCGGATATGTTAACAGGAATATTTTGAAAAAATATGCTACTGACTACTGGACGCCGGAAAATCCCAACGCATCGCGTCCGGGTTTGACAACAAGTACCAGCAGTACGATTGGGAACGCTTATTATCTCTGGTACACCGAATCCGATGCAGTATATACCAATAACTCGTATATCCGCCTCAAGAACATATCGCTCTCTTATGATTTGCCTGGAAAACTCCTCGACAAGTTCGGCGCTTCATACATATCATTGTTTGCGATAGGCGAAAACCTTGCGTTGTGGAGTAAGACTGACCAGTGGGATCCGACGACGGGACAATCCGTTCCTCCGCTTCGCACTGTCACGGCAGGTATTAAAGTAAGATTTTAATTAACTATAAAAACAATAAATTTATGAAGACAAATATAAAAAATATATTCTTTTCCATAGTGATTGCCGTCTTAGGACTGTTTTTACGTTCATGCGAAAGTATCGTAGAATCATCCCCTCCATCAAGTGTTTATGCAGAATCGGAACTGCAAGGAAAAGCCGAAGCGCTTAGAGCGCTTGTGACGGGACTGTATACGGAAAATCTTACCGGTAACGGCGGGCTTCTATATTACGAATATTCTTACCTGGGGCAGCCTGTCACCGACGATGTCTACCATAACCTCACTTCGGCTGCAGTCGTTGAATTGAACACCAATACATATTCGGCGGCAAATACTGCTCTTGCATATCTCTGGCAGGAATCATACAGGAGCATATTTCACAGCAACAATGTAATAAGGTTGATTTCGGAGACAACGCTGTTGACTGAAGACGAAAAGGCTAAATATATAGGTGAAGCAAAGTACTTTCGCGCCTTTCACTATTTCCTTTTGACATCATTCTACGGAAACGTGCCTTTGATAACGTCGCTTGACATAGTGAAAACAACGCTTCAGCCGCGAGACCCTAAAGAGACAGTCGTCCGCTTTATCCTCAATGACTTGCTTGATGCCGAACAACTCCTCGCCGGAGGCGATAATCCTAAAGTCAAGATAACCGAATGGGCAGCCAAATCACTTCTTGCCCGTCAATATCTCTATGCACAGAAATATGACAGTGCAGAAATCAAGGCGAACGACGTTATAACAAACTCAGGATACACCCTTGAGGCTGACCTCGACAAAGTATTCCTCCGTCAGAGCACTGAAACAATATTCACAAGTTCTTCCAGCGGTTCAATATCATCTTATGTCGACAGGACGTATTACGGTTACATTTCTCTAAACAATAATTACTTCCGCCTCGACAGTAACCTCATCAAATCATTTGAACCGAATGACCTGCGTGCGACAAAATGGGTAAAGGCAGTCAGTGGATTCCCTCACCAGTATAAATACAAAAAGAATGCAGCAACTTCGACTGGCGACGCTGAGGACCAGGTCTTCCTGCGTCTTGCCGAACAGTTCCTCATACGCGCCGAAGCGAGGGCGCAGCGGAATAACCTGCCCGGAGCCATCGCCGACATCGACACTATCCGCACCCGCGCCGGACTCGATAAGTTGCCGCAAACGCTAAGCAAAGAAGAAATACTGTTGGCAATCGAAAACGAACGCAGGCACGAACTCTTCATCGAAGAGGCTCATCGTTGGTGGGACTTGACACGAACCGGAAGGGCGGGGGCAATACTTGGCAACAAAACCAATTTCCCTAACAAGCAATGGGAAGACTATAAAGCCTTGTGGCCCGTCCCGCAAAAAGAGATTGAAAAAAACCCCAACCTGGAGCCACAGAATCCAGGGTACGGCGAAATAAATTAAAACATTTTTCTCCATTTTATAGAGCCAATAGATTAATTAGAGTGCGGAGCAACCCATCTTTGACAGTCATGTCGGGTGGGTTGCTCTTATTTTAGCGGCTAATGACAGATCTTTCTTTTGCCTGAACTATGATTTTGAATACTTGAAATGATTAACATAATTCAGTAAGCCTGATAATGAGTAGAATTACAGTTCATACAATCTCCAAATTTGGCAAATTGTCGCGTTTAAAACGTATAACGCCGCATTTAAAACGTATAACGTCGCGTTTAAAACATAAACATTTAGGTTTTAAACCTAAAAATATATGTTTATAACTGAAAAATTTCACATGAAAACCTAAAAATATCACTTTACAACTGAAAAATATCAGTCAAAAACCTAAAAATATCAGTTTAAAACCTAAACGTTTAAGTTTTAAACCTAAAAATATCAGTTGACAACTGAAAATTATCAGTCAAAAACCTAAAAATATCAGTTGACAACTGAAAATTATCAGTCAAAAACCTAAAAATATCAGTTGACAACTGAAAACTATCAGTCAAAAACCTAAAACTATCAGTCAAAAACGTATTACTATCACATAAAAACGTATTACTATCAGTCAAAAACGTATTACTATCACATAAAAACGTATTACTATCAGTCAAAAACGTATTACTATCACATAAAAACGTATTACTATCACATAAAAACCTATAACTATCACATAAAAACATAAAAGTATAGGATGAAAATATAAAAATACAGGACGAAAATCTGTATGCTTTTTTAATAAGGGACGCCTTATTTATCTTAACCTGGTGATATTGACCGGTAAATTTTTCTTTTTTAGCGGGATTATAAATAAAAATCACTACTTTTGCAACATGATTAAAACCTTTATTTACCCGAAAAAAGAACAATGGCAAGATATAGTATGCCGCCCGCAATTTGATACGGAAAATCTCTTCGATACAGTCGGTAAGGTGCTGCGTGACGTCAAAACCGGAGGCGATGACGCCCTGAAAATGTACGGGGAAAAATTCGACGGTATTCTTTTGCCCGATCTTTGCGTTACAGACGAAGAAAAAGCAGAGGCTACACAGTCAGTTTCAAATGAACTGAAAAACGCTATTTATATAGCCAAAAATAATATCGAGAAATTTCACGCAGCACAAAAAAATGACGTCAAAAAGATAGAAATTACCGAAGGAGTCGTCTGCTGGCAGAAACAATTACCAATCGAGAAAGTCGGACTATATATTCCAGGCGGTACGGCGCCGCTGTTCTCAACCGTGCTCATGCTTGCAGTACCGGCAAAGATAGCAGGATGCAGGGAAATCGTACTCTGTTCGCCGCCGGCAAAAAACGGAAAGATAAATCCAGCCGTAATATTTGCCGCAACAGTAGCCGGAGTGGATAAAATATTTAAAGCAGGCGGGATTCAGGCAATCGGAGCAATGGCGTACGGAACTCAAAGCATACCAAAAGTATACAAGATCTTCGGACCCGGAAACCAATACGTCACAGCGGCTAAACAAATAGTCGGAATGAAAGATGCAGCAATAGATATGCCCGCCGGACCTTCGGAAGTCGAAGTTATTGCCGACCATACCGCCAACCCATCATTCGTTGCCGCAGACATGCTATCGCAAGCCGAACACGGATCCGACAGCCAGGCAATTCTTGTCGCCTCATCAGAAGATATTGCAACCGCAGTCTTGAAGGAAATAGAACTTCAAGTCGAAAGATTACCAAGAAAAGAATTTGCTTTGAAAGCGCTTGCAAATAGTCGTATAATCGTCCTCAATGCCGACGACATCGTCGAATTCACTAACCTTTACGCACCCGAACACCTTATCATAGAGACCGCCGACCATAACGCACTCGCAGAACGAATAACAAATGCCGGCTCAGTTTTCCTCGGACATTTCACGCCCGAAAGCGCAGGCGATTATGCATCCGGTACAAATCATACCCTTCCAACAAACGGTCACGCCCGCGCATACAGCGGCGTCAATCTTGACAGTTTCATGAAAAAAATTACTTTCCAGGAGATAACGCAGGCAGGTATAAACAGATTAGGTCCAACAATCCGGGTAATGGCGGATAACGAACTGCTCGTCGCTCACAGTAATGCAGTCAAACTGAGGATGAACATCTGATTTTTAGCATCTGAAAGTATTCAATCAGGCGTCCAATCATGCATTGAATCCGGTTATCCTGAAAAGCCTGCCTACAGGATCGAACTTAGCGCCTTGGCAAGGAAAAAAATTCTCTATGCTGCCGTCA
Organism: Dysgonamonadaceae bacterium; assembly: GCA_031269685.1. GTDB lineage: Bacteria > Bacteroidota > Bacteroidia > Bacteroidales > Azobacteroidaceae > Azobacteroides. The sequence continues at coordinate 20,486 of JAISYU010000041.1, forward strand.
TTGACAAGTTTTTCAGGAGTTCCTGTTATCACACTGTTAGAGGTAAGAAGGAGTAGTCTGTCGGCTGTTTGAAGGGCGAGTTCGAGGTCGTGGGTAGATATGAGGATGGTTTTATTTTCTTCGCGGGCGAGTCTCATCAGGAATCGCATAGTATCTACGCGGCTTGGGAAATCGAGGAAGGCGGTAGGTTCGTCGAGAATGATTACCGGTGTCTCCTGGGCAAGCGCTTTTGCGATCATTACTTTTTGTCGTTCGCCATCGCTGAGGGTATTTACTGATCTGTCGGCGAGGGATTCTATTCTTAGACTGCATATAGCCTTATTGATTTCACGTTCGTCATTGTAGTTGAGTCTTCCCCAGAACCCTGTATATGGGTTTCGTCCGAGTCCGACGAGATCCCGCACTGTCATTTCGCGCAGTTCTGTTTTCTCAGTCAGGACGACGCCGACAGTTTTGGAGAGGGTTTTCCTGGAGTATGATTCAATAACCTTGTTTTCTATAAGGATATTTCCTTCGAGTTTAGGCTGTAATCCGGCGATGGTTCTCAGCAGTGTAGACTTTCCCGATCCGTTTGAACCGAGCAGACAAGTAAGTTCTCCTTGCCGGATGACTGCGGAGAGTTTTACGGCAACGCTACGGGTTACATTACCGGAATTGTATCCGATTGATAAATTATTGATTATTATGCTTGCCTGATTGTTCACTGTGGTTTGTTTTGCCGGTTATTGTTTTGCAAAGGTAATGCTTTTTTGTATATCGGGAGATTTAATGGCGTCAGGCAGAAAGGGAGAAGCCTCCTCATCCGCACGGGCGGTCGAGGAGACTTCCAATGAAGAAAAAAATGGTTTTGATGTGTCTATTCTTGAAGTTTACTCTTTGCCGAGTTTAGCAGAGTTGTCAGTTCGTCGCATGCTTCCATGGCGGCGCCGGCTTCCTGCGAGGCATAGTTGCGGGCAAAAGGAGTTGGGATCTCGCCTATTTTGCCGATGCAGTTTATGATGGATGCTTTGATGTCGGCGTCCAGTTGTTGATCGACGGACTTGATATAATCGCTCACGGAAGCTCCGCGTTTTGTTTCGTCTGCTCCGCCGAGGTATGCATTTGCTATGCTTCGGATATTATCTGCGAAGTCTGTTTTTGAGTTGAAACTGTACGGCGATTCTATATAGTTCACGTCTTCCTTGGAAAACGCCGTTCCTATCTTTATCTCGCCCACTTCCGCCGAGATGTCCATGCAGCCTTCTATTATTGCCGCCGCGGCATCTGTTACCGTGCGGTAGAGGCTACCCGGGTTTCCTGCGTTCAGCATGTTCTCGGAATAGTTGAAACGGCTGGTGGAAAGTCCAGTCACGAGTTCGCGGTCTTCTATCAGTTGCTGTTTTTCTTCCGAAACGTTGTCGAGTCCTGCCCACGCTGCTTCGAGGCGGATGCACTGGTTACGGAGGTCTCCGCCGACTGCGGTAGCGTAGATTAGTTCATTGTCGGTTATCTCCGAAATGTTTTTCGGCGAACCTTCCTTGTAGAGGATGAACTCTATCCCGTGGAATCCGAGCAGGGCGAATCCGAGATGCTGGTCAGCCCAGATGTCACCGTCTTCGGCATCCATTCCGTCGAGATGTCCCTGGTTTGCCATCTCTTCCAGGAAAGCCCTTTCGTCGAGGGGCCAGGTGTCGATGTGCGGGTCAATCCCGAAGTCGGCGACCGCACCGAACAGGAATGCCTCGCTCAGTTCCCAGTAGGTCCTGGATTTTATCCAGGCGTCGGTTGCTTTGACGAGGTTGTCCTGCGTCTTGTCTTCTTTGAGGACAGCGAGGGCATTGTAGAGATCGGTTGCGGCATCGGCAAGCGATCGATAGGTAGCGATTACCGTATTGTTTACATACTGCTCGACGGCAGGTTTCAGCGCTTCTTCTTTTTTCTCAAAAGCGTCGTCGTCGCTGTCGTCGTCGCTACATCCGGTAAATCCGCCTGCAACTATAAACATTGTTGCAAGCAATAGGTAAAACTGTCTGATCTTTTTCATACTGTGTAGTTTTTATTATTTATTAATTAAAGTATTCTGTATTGTCTGATGCTGATTGCATATATAAATAAGAATGTCTGAGAGAGTAGCCACGAGCGCGGCAGGTTTTCCGTAGAAGTTGTTCCTGATTGAATTTATCGTGTTTATCATACCTTAAATTCCTGTACGGCAATCTTTATTCATTACTTGAAAAACCCTGCGTATGCTACTCCGACAGAGATTGAGCGTTCATTGTTTAACGGCTTTTTCAGCAATCCTGCGGAATACTCCGCTTTCACAACCACGTCGCGGACAGGAAACCAGTTCAGTCCCGCGACCACCCGCTGCCGCCCGCACCAGGCTTCGTCGTTGATATTCGCCGGCGTACGGAACATTGAGTCGTAGTATTCGTAGCGTCCGAAGAGGAATAGCCGTGCGGGAAGGTGTGATTTGTCCTGCCGTAGCGAGAGGACGTCGTATCCTGCTTCTATGCCGGTCGCGATTGCATCGGAGGCAATGTTTGTCCGCGGTGAGGGAGACTGGTTGGCAAGAGTGCGGTTGTATTTGGATATTGCTTCCGCATCGCCGAGGTGTCCGTAGTCGAAGTATCCGCGGGCGATGACATTGTGCGCAATATATTCAAAGTCCGCGCTGCCTATCGTAACTTCTCCCTTGACGCTTTTATACTTATCGCCGTAGGCAGGCATCAGGCTGTTGCCGAAACTCTGACCATAGTAAGCGCTTGCACCGATTCGCAACCCGGCAACGGTATAGTTGTCGATGCGTATAGCGGTAGCGTATCTGTTGGCTATCTTAAATTCATACGGTGATGCAGAGGCTCCGGCAATCCAGCCTGCGCTGCCGAAGAGGTCGGAATCGAGGGCGGGAAGGAGTTGTATTTCGTACCGGAAGTCGGAAGCCTTGCCCCATACTGCGATACCGGTTTCGTGCCAGGTGCAGGGCAGAATGGCGCTCTCGCCTTCAGGTCTATATACGGTAAAGAACTGCGTAGGTAAATGGTTGCCGTTCGTCAGACCGACAGGGACAATAATATGTCCGGCGCGGATGTTGAGTGCAGGGAAAAAGGATTTCTCGACCCAGAACTGCTCGATAGCGACTTCGCCGCCGCGTTCGATTTCCTGTTCATATTCGCCGCCTTCTTCCGCCTCAATCTCCATTGCCGATTCGGTGCCGCCGTGCTCGAATTCTATCTCGGAGTTCATCCGCCAGCCTTTACCAAACTCGTAGCCGGCGAGGAAAACGATGTGAGGCAGGTCAAACCGGCCGTGACTCGGATCCTTGCGGTACTTTTCGGGATACATATAGCGGAACGGATTCCCGCTGAAAAAATTGCGCGTGTAGTTGGCTTCGCCGTAGCCGCCGAGCGTAAGGCTTGATTTAATCCGTACGGAATCGTTACCCTGTGCGACCGGCGAGACTGCAAAAAACGCCGCCATGAATAAAATAAACAGATGCTTCATTGCTATATTGAAATTTTCGCCGCAAAGGTACTGGGTTTTGCGAGATTAGGAAATCGCAATATATAGGTATTTTTTATCGGTTTATTACCCTCTTGTTGTTAGTTTCTCCATATTTTATTCCAATTTGAAGCGATAGGAACAGTCTTCTGTCAGGCAAAAGACACGAGGTTGCGATTAGTTTATTACTTCTGATGCCTCATCAGGGAATCGGCGACGACGGTCATTGAGACGGCGTAGCCTTTCAGTCTTGATGTTATTTCGGGTGATTTGCCGGCAAGGTTCTCAGGAGAATCGCTGTGAAGGTTGTACAGGAAATCTTTGTCGATGTCCAGATCCCTGACGTAGAAGTTGTCCCCGTCAATGCAGCCGAGCTGATTGTTTGAGGAGAAGAACATGCAGGAACGCTCTTCCCGCAGCAGGTCGATGCCGAAAGAGTCATTTGTATAGCTACGGTTGAGCAGTCCCATTACGGTAGGGAAGATGTCTATCTGCCCGCCGTAGCAGGACAGGCGTCGCGGTGCATCTTTTAGCATCGGCGAATATATTAAGCATGGCACATGGTTATAACTTAACGCCATGCCATATTTCTGAAATCCCATAACGGCGCCATGATCGCCCAGCAGGACAAAGTAAGTGTTTTTGAACCATTCCTGCTGTTCGGCATTTTCCATGAACGTTTTCAGGCTGTTATCCGCGAAGGCGAGAACACATTCCTCTTCTTTCTCTGAAGCATCTTTATGCTTTTCCGGTACTATGTATGGTGGATGATTGCTGACCGTCATGAATACTGCGAGGAACGGCTTGTCCTTCTTTGCTGCTTTGTTGAGGGTATTCATTCCGTATTCAAACAGGTAATCGTCCGAGACGCCGAAATTATTCACTATCTTTTCTTCGGGGTAATCAAACTGGGAATAAATCCGCTGGAAACCGTTTACAAGCAGGAACACATTCATGTTGTCGTAATTGGGATTACTTGTAACGAAGAATAGCGTTTGATAGCCGGCGTTTTGCAGGTTTACCGGCAATCCTGTATATTGGTTCGGGTTTTGCGCCATTGACGGGCGGTCGAATAGGGTAGGGTAGCCGTAGAGGGTGGAGACTATGCCGTTATTTGTATGGACGCCGGACGAATAGAAATGTTCAAAATAGTACGAGCGGTTTATCAGTTGATTCAGGTAAGGGGTTAGTTTTTTCCCTTTGCTTTCGAGGGACAGGCAGTTTGACGACATTGACTCCATCAGTATGACGACCACATTAGCGTCTGACGGTTCACTTTGCGCGCATACTTCGCGGGCAAGTGGGTTTTCGCCGGTTTGTCCTTCGATGCCGAGTTCCTTTTTAACCTGGTCAAGTGCATCGGACATCGTCATCAGGTCATTGACTGTATTACGTTGTTTGGATGCGTCCTGAATACTTTTCATGAAAGTAAAGGCGGGATTGATTCCGAGTTGGTTATAGAACGGGTAGCAGGTAAAGAATGCGTCGCCGGTGCGGAGTGGATATAGATTGAAAGTTCCTCTCATACCTATGATACACAGGACATGCAAGAGCAGCATAACGGGAATAAACACTTTCATGTTCAGTTTGGTATCGTTGTCCACTTGGGTTCGGTACAGTTTTTTCCCTGCTTTACGGATAATAATGTATAGTGTGGCGGAGGTAGCGATTCCGAGCGCCAGGAATGGGTAGTTGCTTATTTCCTGGAACACCATTCCGGTAGTAGTCTCGGCGAACTGAAACCATCCGAATGCGTCGGTTTTGATATGAGCGAGGAAATATTTAAAATACTGAATATCGGCTATAGATATTCCGAGAGCGATAGAGTAGAATATGATATAGAACCCTGTCAACGTCCAGACGCATAATTTCGTTACTTTTTTTATCACTGTAAGGATACTCAGTACGACGAGTGGGACGAAAGAGATATACGACGTTATCAGGTTATCGAATTGTATTCCTTTGAGCAGTGCTTGGAAGAACAGTTCTGTTTTACCGGTTATTCCGGTGGTTTGTTCGAGGTTACAGAGGTAGAGTATGATTCGGAAAACGGTAAAAAACATGAGACCGAGTAGATGTACCTTTAGGAGGTATATAGCGGCGCCCAGAGTTTTATTTTTCCGGTATTGCATAAGATTTCTTTTTACAAACATGCGGCAAAGGTAATACAAAATCTCCGAATGGGACAAATATTTGTCTTCTCCGGCGGTTTTTTCCTAACTTTGCGGTTGATTTAGGAACAGATGAGGCGGTATTTCATATATCTATCCTACGCCGGCACTGCATATTGCGGATGGCAGAACCAGCCTAACGGCGTTACTGTCCAGCAGCGGCTGGAGGAGGCTTTATCCTTGCTTTTGCGGGAAAAGATTGACGTTGTTGGGGCTGGTCGTACTGATGCTGGAGTCCATGCGCGTTTGATGGTTGCTCATTTTGATTATGGGGGTGGGGAAGTGCTTGGCGATCTTGTCGGCAAACTCAACGGCATATTACCGTGTGACATATCTGTTGACAGGATAGTTGAAGTAGATTCGGGCAGCCATGCGCGGTTTGACGCTGTGTCTCGCACGTATCAATATTTCATTTGCCTTCGGAAAGATTCTTTTTATCATCCTTTTCATTTGCGCACCCGCTATGATTTGGACTTTGTGGAAATGAACCGTGCTGCGGCGTTGTTGCTTGATTATACTGATTTCGGGTCTTTCTGCAAGGCACATTCGGATAACAGGACTAACAGGTGTCATATTACGGAAGCGGTATGGGCTCCTGCTGGTGTTGCCGGCGAATGGGTTTTCACTATCCGTGCCGACCGGTTTTTGCGGAACATGGTACGAGCGATAGTTGGCACCTTATTGGATGTTGGTCGTGGAAAGATTACGGTTGAGGATTTTCGCATGATTATTGAGTCCGGCGACCGTTCTTTGGCGGGCGCATCGGCTCCTGCCTGCGGTTTATTCTTAGCCGGCATAGAATATTGAGGAGTTAGAGACTTTTAGTTTCTCAGTATTCGTCTTTATTAAAGAAAAAATCTTCTTCGGTTGGGTAATCCGCCCAAATATCTTCGATACACTCATAAATTTCCCCTTCGTCCTCTATATCTTGGAGGTTTTCGACGACTTCCTGTGGTGCGCCGGATCGGAGGGCATAATCGATCAGTTCATCTTTTGTGGCGGGCCACGGTGCGTCTTCGAGTTTTGATGCTAATTCTAAAGTCCAATACATAAACTATAGTAGTAAAAAAATTAAACAACTTTTCAAACAGGGCGCAAAAGTATAAAAATAAATCATACTAACAAGGCTTTTCCCAAAAAATTTCATCAATATTTTGAGATGCGTTATACTTTCGTCCCAGGAGGAAAAAATAATCCGACAGGCGATTAATATATTTCAGTGCTAAGTCGTCTACTTTTTCTTCTTCGTTAAGCCGATATATTGCTCGTTCGGCTCGGCGGCACACTGTACGGCAGACGTTTGCTTCTGCGTTTGCGCGGCATCCGCCTGGCAGGATAAATTTGTGCACTGGTGGGAGTATTTCATCGAGTGCATCGAGTTCGTTTTCTATTTTTGTCACGGCGTTTATGTTGATTGCGCATTTTGTTTTGTTTGGTTCTGATGCGAGGTATCCGCCGAGGGTAAACAGTTCCGACTGTATTTCCTTTAGGAAATTTTTGTCATGTTTGTCGTTAGTTTCTACGACGAGGCATGAGATATTGGCATTCAGTTCATCGACTGACCCGTATGCTTCTATTCTTGGGCAGTGTTTAGTTGTTCTTTTCCCGTCGGCGAGTGAAGTAAAACCCTCGTCGCCTGTTCGGGTGTAGATTTTGCTTTTTCCCATAATCGAAATAAATTTTATAATGATGACTGTTTAGTTTCTTGTTAAACAACACTATTCCCATTGCGTAGAGGTCGAGAGAGACTACTGTCTGCGGCATATTTTTCACTGTGTTCCAGATGTTTCTCATACCTTTATTGAGGGAAATCCCATCGACAACGAGCACTGTATTTTCTGCAAGGAATCGTTTACAGAGGTTTATTGCTTCGTTTGTTTGTGCTGCGCTACCGTTACAGTTAACAAAAACGAGGTCAAAATGTTTAACCGACTCTTGCAGTTTGTCTATTGAATTGCTTACCGTACCGGAAATAAAACGCAGATTATGAAGACCTTTCTTTTCTGCGAATTTCTTTGTGTGGCTTATTTTTTCGGTTGATTCTTCTATTGCGTAGCACACGCAGTCTTTGGACGCTGCTGCGATATAGAGGCTCATTATACCTGTTTGGGCATATATTTGCAGTATGTTTTGGCATTTAAAATGATTTACCAGCCGGAACAGTAGTGCGCCATAATTGCGATGTTGGCTTTCGCCCGGCGATAATTTGGATTTTTTAAGTTCTGTTCGGAAGGCTTCTATTTCGTCGAACGCATAGAAAGCCGACTTTTCCTCTATCACTTTTGTGATCAGGTTAAAGATTGACGGTGAATGAACTCCGTGCCCTTTTCGGAACCGGAGTTTCCTGTAAAACTTTATTTGCGATGCGAATCTCAAAACTTTTCAAAAAATTTTTGCAAAAGTATAAAATTTTTTTTGAACTGCAAAATGCGCTACTGATAAGCGATTCGGAGAAATTTTTTGTGTAAATGTGAAGGTGCGGTAAAAAAAAGTTTAAAAAAGTGCGAAAAAAATTTGGAGGTTAAAAAACAATATTATAACTTTGCAACGTGAAAATTAGAAAATAAGGTTACAGGAGATATTTTTTTGGTTGATATCAAATTTCTCATTCAGGGTTAAGAAAAAATTTTCATTGTTATCCTGTAACCTTTTTTTAAGATTCGCATATTGTCAAAAGCAGTAAGAACAAAAAAAACGTAACGAAGGAATTAGAGTAATGAACAGAAGAAAACAACAGGAAAGATTATTTTTTTGCATGTTTCTTAAAAAAAACGCGAAAAATATTTGGAGATTAAAAATTAATGTATAACTTTGCAGCCTCAGAGTAGAAGATATGTTAAAAGACAGATGGACATATAGCAGTGGAAATAGCGCGCCGGATAAGGTAAATTATCCGACGGCATTTTGCATTTTCGCTTGTAAGGTGAATGAAAATTTGGATATGTCAAATATTTTGTTAACACACACACACACACACACACACACACACACACACACACACACACACACACCGCCCCTATTCATTCCTTATTATATTACGCGCACGCACGCAGGCACGCGCGAGATAATAAAAAAATATTTCATACACAAGAAAGTTCAGAATTTTATACAGAGAGCTACGCTTTCTTTAAATACTATTATTGTCAATACTTCTCGTCCCGTCAATTCCAAACTGAGGAACATGACGGACATCCATATATATCCGGTAATCTTTTAAATTGTAATAATATGATTGCCGCCTCAAATAACATAAGTTCCAAGCCATTTGGATTTAAATCTGACCCCCTTAGATTTAAATCCGAGACTTCTGGATTTAAATCTGAGCCTTCTGGATTTAAATCTGAGACCTTTGGATTTAAATCTGACCCCCTTAGATTTAAATCTGAGACCTTTGGATTTAAATCCGAGCCTTCTGGATTTAAATCTGAGACCTTTGGATTTAAATCCAAGCCATCTGGATTTAAATCCAAAACCAATAAATCCGAACAATTCGGATCTTGTACTGAAGAGATTTTAAACATTAGTATAAACAAATTAATTCAAATTTACTATGAGTAAAAGTTACATCCCTAAAAAGGACGCCGAATTTAAGACGTGGTCAAAGACCTTCGTTACAAGACTGGCTGTAATTATGGGGCGCATCGGTTTTCCGAGCGCTGAACAACTGTTACTTTTGTCGCTCTACAATGATTTTGATGAAAAATATCTAATCTCAAGCGACAAAGCGACACGAACTGAAAGTGCTGTTGACGAGAAGAACAAAGCTCGCAAGGCGCTGGAAGACAGAATCAGGCAGGACGTTGAGGAGTACATCCAACACAACCACCTGGTAACAGACACCGACAGGATAAACCTTGGTCTTCCTGTCTACAAGAAGACGCGGGATAAATCGCCGGTTGCGACGGATTATCCGTGGATGAGGGTATTGACGCATCTTATACGTCATATCGTCATCGAATATGGCGGCTCCGAAACTTCACGGGCAAAACCGGAAGGGCAACACGGCATCGAACTTGTCTATCTTATCTCCAATGATCCCCCCTGGGACATCTCACAACTTACCCTCGACGAATTCGATACCGATCCTCCTTTGATTCTCGAGTTTCCGGAAGAGAAGCGAGGTAGTAAAATCTGGTTTGCAGCCAGATGGGAAAATACCCGCGCTGAAAAGGGTCCATGGTCTCCGATTTATTCTGCGGTGATTCCGTAAATCAAACTAAAGAAAGAAAAGAAACCAAACTGAACTTTATAACAAAAGCAATATGAAAAAACTCCAAAACTGTTAGTTCTTAACCATTGACTAAAAACGGTGTTGAGCGTCAGGCGGCTAAGGGTAAGAGAAACATCACACATAGCACATATTTCGTGTACTATTATCTTAAAAAAAAACATGTGAGAGGTTAGCCAAATTGCCTGTATCGTGAAAGATAGTTAAACTTGATAAATGCCTCCCATAACCGCCTGCGCAAAGCACTAAGTAAGTTAAGAACTAAGAACTAAAAGTTAGAGAGTTAAAAACTAATAACTAAGAATGAAGAATAAAGAGTTAATAACGAGTTTTTCTTTAAGGACTTTAATCCTTTTAAAGTCCTTAATCTCCTTAAAGCCCTTAGCGTCTTTAAAGTTTTCGGAGATTGCGAATACGCCGCATCGCGGTATAGCATCTCGCAACACCACAGCGGAAAGTGCGCCGCTGCACGGCATAGTATCTCGCTACACTACAGCGGAAAGTACGCCGCATCGCGGCGATGCGTTTATAGCCGTGTGCGACAGCGCACGGTCAAAAACGCCACCGACCGTTGCGCTGCTTCGCAGTGCCGCATTGTTAAGATGTGATCTCAATAATATCAGCACCGCTACGCGGCGCATTAATTGTATGGATGCTTCTGTCCCGTGCGCTGTCGCACACGGCTATAAACACGATGCCACTATGTGGCATGATGGCAATGCCGGCAAGATGTTCAGACAAATAACTCAGAATAAGAGTATTTTTAATCAAACGTATTTTTTTATAAACCAAATTTTTGTACAATGAAACGAATAAAACAAAAACAAAAAGAGAGAGCCGGCGTTGCCGGCAGTTTCAGGTGGTATTCCACAGTTATGGGAATACTGCTGTTGTTGATCTCTTCCGCCGGTATCACATTGGCGGATAGACCAAAGGTCATAATTTCCTGCCCCGACGGCTCCAAGGAGGCGGTCGAAGCGTACAGTACGCTTGAGCGGGACGGACTGCTTCAGACCTGGGGCGACGCAGAAGATGGTATGAAGGTTTTCGACACCGACCGTCAAGCTGTCTTTAAGTGGACAGGTATGGGATGGGAGGTAGAAGGTCCTGTACCTCCTAATGTAGTGATACCGAATGCTGACCCTCCTATCTTCCCGCCGAACGAAGATGGTGAAATTGGTGGTGAAATAGAGGTGACGTATACCCCGGACGGCGGAACACAACAAACAGTAACTTGTACACCGAGACCTATCCGCTTTATGTCTTACAACCTCGGAGCAGACCCGAATTATGATACGCCAAAGAAGCAGATGGCGTACTATGCCTCGTTGAGACATTCAACCGAAGCAAATGTCGACCTTCCTGGAAGGCCCGCTTACAGAGATAGAGATTTAGACGCTACTGTCAGCGGCGGACTCTACCAGTGGGGACGCTGGGGGCACGATTATGCAGTAGACGTAGATGGAACTGAAGGTCTTCCATACAGAAGGCGCTCTAGTGACTGGGTAAATTACCCCGCCACAGTTGGTACAGCGCCGAGAAGTACTTATCCTCCAATTAATGATACATTATTTTTTGCAAATAATAATTCGTGGTATAATGGTAGTGATTTCAGTACACTTTGGGGTGGTGGTATAGATGGCAAACAGCAAACTGTTAAGTCCAAATATGACCCATGTCCCACGAACTTCCGGGTTCCTACCCATGATGAGTGGGAACAATTAGTAAATTACGAATGTAGTCCCGACAATACTCGTACTACATCTTTATCCCTCAGCGCTAGCGCTGTTGTTACGGAAACCAATCGCGGTCTTGTATGGGTGCGCGTTTTTTGCCCTACCAGGTATGACAAATGCGTTCCGACTACAAACTTTGTATCAGGATACGCTATTTATACTAAAGAGGAATGGAATAAATCCGAATACAATAATTATAAGACCCCAAATACATTTAATGACAACGGCAGTGGAGCACAAAATCAAGGTACCGGTAATTTTACCGGTATAAGCACATACTGCCTTAGCGATGACGATGCTCCGAATCCTCTTATATTCCTTCCACTTGCTGGAATGCGTTATAATGATGATTCAAAGAATAATGCAGAAAATGGCTACATACGAACTGGTCAAGTTGCTTCTACTTGGGGATCAGGAAACTATTGGACCAGCACTATGAACGGTTCAGATAAGCCCCCTTATAAGCCCTCTTTCATGGAGATCACAGACAAAAAGGTGAATCTAAATACAACCACTGAACATAATGCCCGCGGCTACAGCATCCGCTGCATATTAGAATAAAATAAACAACAAATAAAATATATCAACATGAAAAAGAATATTTTATCATTTCTAATGATTCTCATCCTCTTCGCTGCTAATGCGATGAATGGATGGGCTGGTGTAGAAATCGGCGTGCCGGGTGATAAGCCCGCTTTGGTGACTCCAGAAGGCACGGAATTTACACTCAATATTAATAACTCTACACTGACGAAGCCTAACAAGGTAATCCTCAGTGTGGATGTAAAAAAAGGAGACAGGAGCTCGTTCGTACTGGATTATTTCAATCCGTTGACCAACTCCTGGACACAAGCAGGTCTACCAAACACTCCATCAGCAAGCGGTGATAGACAAGGCTGGTACGAATGGGAGGTACTGGTATCCGAAAACGGCGGCGTATATTCGTCCGACTTATTCACTAACTGGGAGACTTCTGCTGCAACAGCCGGAGGCTTGGATGTAAAACTCCGAGTCAAGTCAAGTAACACGCTGTCGAATGATATAGATGTGGAACTTAATGTGTCGGTAACGGTGAAATGTGCAGCCGGAAAGTGTGCTGACGCTTCTGCAGGTGAAGTTTCAGCAACGTCGGGCGATGGTGAGAACGGAGGCGCCATTAACGGTGTATCGGATGACCCATTAAAACTCTCATTCAAGGCTCTGAAAACAAGTCCTGAGACAGTCCTTGAGTGGTCTACGGTACTGCCGCAGAACCTTGCATACGGGGATACGATATACACTACCATCAATATGGTAACCGATGTATCGGAAGGAACGGCGGGTAAGGCGAAAATAACCGGCTCCAACCTCGACCGCATTAAGATTGAATACCTTGATGCAGATGCAGCTACAGCTACAGATAAATGGAAAGAGTTTGATGACATAGTGTTCAAGAATAATGCCGAAATCGAATTGAGAATCTTCCAAGATAAGGATGTCACGGCAACTGAAACTGTATCAATCGGATTCAATATTCATACGGCGATAAGCCCCGACGGAGGCGCAACATGGCTACAAAACTCCAATATCCTCGCCGGCGGATTCAACGCACTCGCAAAGGGGCCCGCATCGCCATACATCAACCTCACGTTAAGCCGCCCATTGGCAGTAGCGGAAATAGATTCCGTATGGCAGGAGTTTACTGTACTTATTAATACGAATACGGAGGATTATGATAATATAGCCTTTGATATATCCTTCAAGTCTGGTGGACAGGCAGAATGGAACTCGTTCGATTTGCAATACTATCAGACATCGGGCTCCCCTCCTGCCCCAGCCTATGGTAGGTGGGCTGATGCTAAAAGCAACAACACTAATGCGGGTTTCTTCCGAGTGACAACTACTGTTGAACGTGATTATAATTGGTCGTTAAGCAACAATAGTACGGGTAATGGTTTCAAAGTGAAATTAGGCGACTGGTTCGACGGCAAGGAAATCCGTTTCCGTATAAGGTCCAACCAGACACTAACGGCAGATAAACCAATATCGTTTGGTCTTGAACTTACGCACAAATTAAACAACGTATTAACAAAATCGCGCAATGATGTAGCTCTGTTGTTTACTGCAAAACGTTATGACCTAATTAATTTGGATTGGAACAACCCATTGCCGACAGAAGTAACTGGCTCGGATTGGACATACTTCGGTCTTGACCTGAGTACGGTTATCCCAAAGTTGTTGGTAAATACTGATCCACCCGTAAATTCTACAATACATCCCAGACAAGAAGTCCCGAATTCCCTGTTGATATTTAGAGAGAATGCTACCCCAAAATACAATACGCGTTCAGTGATGTATTTAGGGGACGAGAATGTCAATCCGGCCTTTTTCAAAATCACGGGTGAGAACTTTGACAAGACAGTTCTTGATATGGAATATTATAAAGGCGGTGATTGGGTTAAATTTACACTTGACAACGAAGGAGTATTTAAGGATGCAAGTGATAATATTATTTCTGTTGACTTGCAAAATGCTCCCGATTGGCAGTTCCGCATCAAGAGTATTTCAGCAACAGATGTACCGGTCAACTTTAACATCACTACGGTTTACAAACCCTACGATGAATACGTGACGAGAGATCCGAGCATAAGCACAGAACGCTTCATAGCTAATAGTTCTACCCTGTCGAAAAGTTTCACGGCAAAGAAGGTAGAATATCCGACGGCAACCCTGTCCTGGACTCAGCAATTACCTGCGACCTTGGCGTACGGCGATTCTGCAATAGTCAAGATCAATATGGTAACCGATGCCCCAGACGGCACAACCGGCAAGGCAGTGTTCACTATCCCTGACGGCATTGTAGTTACCT